>JAIEPK010000388.1 GCA_019749875.1 Candidatus Binatia bacterium
CGCTCGCGGCGGCGGCGTCGATCGCGATCGGCGCGCGCGGCGCGCTGCCCCGTGCCGTCGTCGACGAGAGCGGGTCGCCTGCGTGCGACGACGTGCGGTCACGCCACGCGTCGAGCGCGGCGCTCGCCGCGAACAGCAGGGCTCCTCCGGCGATCAGGTGGAGCAGCGGCTCCGCGCGCAGCGCGCGTCGTCGCGAGATCGTCGCACGGCCGCTCGCGAGGCTCACGACGCGCCCTCCGCGTTGCTCGGCCGGTACCAGATGGGCGACGTCCAGGCGCGCTGCTGGACGGTCGACGGCACGAGGCCGGAGCAGCACTGCTGGTACTCCCAGCGCGTGTACGAGAGCGGCGTCTCGCAGACGCCGCCGCCGCACTCCGCGTCGCCCGAGCAGCCGCGACCGTTGAACGCCGGATCGGTCGAGCCGCAGGTGCCCGCCGGACGGCTGCAATCGACGCCGCGCGCGTTGCAGTACAGCTGGTTCCAGCGACAGCTCGGCTGCTCCAGGACGCGCGCGTAGTAGAACGCGTGCTGCGCGGGATCGAACTGCGGATCCTGCCAGACGCCGCACAGGGTCGCGCGACCGACGCCGGTCGGCCGGCACGTGCGCAGATCGACCGCCGCCGCGTCGCCGCCGGGCAGCGCGCGCGTGTCGCGCACGATCGGCTTGGTGCCGTCGCCGGTGGCCGGGACGTCGAACACCTGCTCGTGCGTGGCACCGCCGGCGTCGACCCAGCCCTTGATGATCTGCACGCGGTCGAGCTTCGTGCCGGGATGATTCGGCCAGCCCGGATCCATCGCCGCGCTCACCGCGAAGCGCGGCGCCGCGCTCGAGTGCGCGAGCGTGCCGCCCATCGGCACCCCGCTCGCGTAGCCGCGCGCGGCGAAGTCGCCGCGTCCGCACATGTCGGCGGGCACGTCGGGTCCGCCGAAGAAGCGCACCGTCGGCCGCGTGCCGCTGGTCGCGTAGGTCTCGCGGCGCGCGAGGGCCGCGAAGATCGAGTCGCGCGAGTTCTCCTCCGCCCAGGCGACCGTCAAGCCGCCGCCGTTGGTCTCGAGGCCCAGATAGTACTTCTCGTTCAGGATCTGCGCCGACACCGCGAAGCTCTGATCGCCGTGCGCGCCGTGCCGCGCGTAGTCGACCTCCTCGCTGTGGCCCGGCGTGCCGTTGTGGTTGTCGAGCCCGCCGACGAAGCCGAGCTGGAACGGATTGACGCCGTGCTGCGCATCGTAGGCGATGCCGTTCTCGAGCGTGTTGCGGACGTACGACGCCGGCGGCAGGTTCTCCGGCGTGCGGTCCTCGGGTGCCAGCCACTCGCCGCCGAGGCGGTCGAAGCTCTCGTTCTCGAAGCTGCACTCCTCGTCGGTCGCGTTCCACGCGCCGGGCATCGACGCCATGAAGCGGCACTCCGACGAGCCCTTGATCTGCATCATCTCGACCAGCGGCTCCATCTCGCTGCGCACGCGCGCCTCGTCGAGGCTCTCGGGCGTGAGGAACATCGCACCGCCGCTCAGGTTCGAGTTGTGCGGGATCGACAGCACGTCGCAGCGCGGGTGCTCCGCCGGGCGTGCCTTGCAGCGTGCGCGCAGGTCGTCGAGGAGCTGCTGCGGCGAGCCGATCGGGTAGGGCCGCGTGCAGTCGGCGCCGTTGCCGCAGCCGACCGGCGCCTCGACGTTGCTGATCGGCAGCGCCAGCACGTCGTCGTTCCGGAAGATGACGTTGCGGTGCATGTTGTCGTAGCCGCTGTTGCCCGGGTAGTCGCTGGTGCACGCCTGGCTCGCACCCGGCGGTGCCGCGGTGCAGTCGGCGGACGGCTGGCCGGTGTTCAGCTGGTCCCAGCAGGGCAGGGTGGGCGCGTCCTCGCAGCGTCCGGCGCTCATCATCGCCGTGTACTCGTAGGCGATGAACGAGGTGAACGTGCACGCCGACGTGCGATCGTAGGCGGCCTCGGCGTCATTCTGGATCTGCTGCCAGACCTGACCCGCCTGCTGCAGGCAGCGCGCGCCGTCGCCGGCGCGCGTTGCGTCGCAGTAGTCGACGCGCGACGGATTCTCGGCGCCGTTCTCGATCGCGGCGATCGTCACCGCGGCGATGCCGGACGTCAGGCGCGTGAGCTCCTCGCGAGCGAGCGTGCACAGCGGGCTCGAGTAGCCCTTCGGCGTGCACAGCGTGCTGGTCGCGCCGGTGCGTTGCTGGAGGACCGTTCCGCACTCTTGACCGCTCGGGCACTGCGCGTCGCTGGTGCACGGGAAGGTCGGCTCGAAGAGGCAGATGTTGGCCTCGCCGAGCTGCTCCGCGTGATCGGTGATCGCGGCCCAGTCGAGCGCGCGTCCCTCGGGCAGCTGTGCCGCGCGCGACGCCGTGAACTCGCAGCGCGCCGGCGGCAGGCAGTACGGATACTGCGCGACCTCGGGCGGCGACGTCGGGGGCGGCGGCTCGGGAGCGAACTGCTCGCGCGTGTCGGTCCACGGCGGCAGGCCGACCACGCCGCCCTTCGCGTAGCGATACGCGTCGGCCGGGGTGTTGCGCGTGTCGAGGATCGCCGCGTCGAACGAGTACGCCGTGTGCAGGTGCGTCTCGCCGAACAGGGGCTGACGCAGCGGGTCGTAGTGCGCGCACGGTGAACGATCCTCGGTGCGCTCGAACGGCGGCGACGCGGCGATCGCGAGCCTCGCCACGAGCACGCCCACGACGGTGAACGACACGATGAACCACCCGGCCGTCCGGCTTCCGATGCGCAGCATGATGCTCCTCCGCTCGCAGTTCGACGCCCGGGACCACCGCGGCGAGCGGCGCCGGCACGGATCGGCCCGCGAATCGTTGTCGCTGATCCGTGCGTCGGCTATCGGCGCCGCATGGAGAAAGCTCTAGGGCCGCTGGTCGCGCACCCCGCGGCACCGCCCTCGCCGGGCGTCGAGGCGCTCGCGTCGGCGGCCCTCGACGCGCGCGGGCTGGTCCTGCGCTGGTCCATCCGTGCGGCGCCGCACCTGGTGGCGGTTGCGCCGCGGGCCCCACGTCCGGGGCGCCGCGACCGGCTCTGGGAGCACACCTGCTGCGAGGCGTTCGTCGCGGCGCCGGACGGCGACTCGTACCTCGAGCTGAACCTGGCGCCGTCGGAGGACTGGGCGCTGTGGGCCTTCGACGGGTATCGGGCCGGCATGCGGGCGGCCGCGTGCGACGCGCCGCGCCTGCGCGTGCTGCGCATGCCGCGCGAGCTGCGCGTCGACGCGATCGTCGATGCCGCGGCCGTGCGCGGGTTTCTCGGACCGCCGCCGTACGTCGCGGGCCTCAGCGCGGTGGTCGAGGAGCAGGACGGGCGTCGGTCGTTCTTCGCGCTCGCGCACGCCGGGGAGCGTCCCGACTTCCACGCGCGCGCCTCTTGGACGCTCGCGCTCGCGCCGGACGCGGACGCACGAGAGGGGGAGGCACGGTGAGGCTCGGCATCGATCGGCTGCTCGCGGAGCCCGAGCTGCGCGCGTGCCTGCGCGGCCGGCGGCTCGCGCTGCTCGGCCATCCAGCGTCCGTGACGCGCGACCTCGCGCACTCGCTCGACGCGCTCGCCTCCTGCCCTGACGTGAAGGTCGTGGCCGCCCTCGGCCCGCAGCACGGCATGCGCGGCGAGAAGCAGGACAACATGATCGAGACTGCGGACTTCGTCGATCCGCTGCACGGCATCCCCGTGTTCAGCCTGTACGGCGAGACGCGGCGTCCGACGGACGCGATGCTCGACGGCGTCGACGTCGTGCTGGTCGACCTGCAGGACCTCGGCACGCGCATCTACACCTTCGTCACGACGCTGCGCTACGTGCTCGAGGAGTGCGCGCGCCGCGGGAAGTCCGTGTGCGTGCTCGATCGCCCGAACCCGGTCGGGCGGCCGGTCGAGGGATCGCTGCTGCGACCGGGCTGGGAGAGCTTCGTCGGCGCGGGGCCGCTGCCGATGCGGCACGGGCTCACCATGGGCGAGCTCGCGCGCTGGTTCGTCACGCGCTTCGCGATCGACGTCGAGCTCGACGTGATCCCGATGCGCGGCTGGGATCCGCACGCCGCACCCGGCTACGGCTGGCCTTCGGGCGAGCTGTCGTGGGTCAATCCGAGCCCGAACGCGCCGAATCTCTCGATGGCGCGCTGCTACCCGGGCACGGTGATGATCGAGGGCACGCATCTGTCGGAGGGCCGCGGCACGACACGTCCGCTGGAGGTGGTCGGCGCCCCCGACCTCGACGGCGTCGCGGTGATCGCCGAGATGCAGCGTCTCGCGCCGCAGTGGCTCCGCGGCTGCACGCTGCGCGCGTGCTTCTTCGAGCCGACGTTCCACAAGCACGCCGGCACGCTGTGCGGCGCGGTGCAGATCCACGTCGACCACCCGGCGTACGATCACGCGGCGTTCCGTCCGTACCGGGTGGTCGCGCTGCTGCTGAAGGCGTACCGCCGGCTGCGGCCCGACGCGACGATCTGGCGCGACTTCGCCTACGAGTACGAGCACGACCGGCTGGCGATCGACCTGATCAACGGCGGTCCGCTGCTGCGCGAGTGGGTCGACGATCCGGCGGCGACGGCGGCCGACCTCGATCGCGTCGTCGTGCCGGACGAGCGCTCGTGGGAAGACGAGCGCCGCGCGTTCCTGCTGTACGACTGACAGCTCGCGCTGGTGCGACCGTCGTCGCGTCGTGCCGTGCGGCCGGCGGGGGCCGGTGCGGTCAAGCAAGGCGCGCGAGGATCACCAGCGAGCCGACGCCCATCGCGATGCCGACGAGCTCGACCGCCGAGATGCGCTCGCCGAAGCCGATCGTGCCGATCGCGGTCAGCAGCACGACCATCGCCACGCTGTAGAACACGCCGATGGTCGCGAGCTTCAGGTGCTGCATGACGAACACCCAGCCGAACGCGGTCGAGGCATAGAGCACGAAGCCGATCAGGAACCAGCGCGAGCGCCATGGCACCGGCTGCTCGCTGGCGAGCTTCAGGAACGAGTCGCCGATCACGCCGATCGCGCTGAACAGCATGGTGACGAGGATGGCCTGCGTGGTCGGACGCATGGCGGTCAGGCCTAGCGTTCGTGCGCGGCCGGGAAAAGTGACGGGTGCTGCGCTCGCCTCGGCCGCGACGCGGCACGCCGGATCGGGCGCGCGCTTCGGGGCGCCGCACGCACGGGCGCTCGCCTCGTCCCGACGCGCGCGTGCGATCCCTCTTCGCCGCTTCAATCGTTCGCCGAAGGTGATAGCTTCGCGCCCCATGGACGTCGCCGTTCCGAAGGAGATCAAGGCCGAGGAGAAGCGCGTCGCGATCACGCCGGCCGGCGTGTCCGCGCTGGTCGCGCACGGACACCGCGTGTTCGTCGAGCGCGGCGCGGGCGAGGGCTCGGGGCTCGCGGACACGCGCTACGAGGCGGCCGGTGCGGTGATCTGCGCCGACGCCGACGAGACGTGGTCGCGCGGCCAGCTCGTGCTGAAGGTGAAGGAGCCGGTCGGTCCGGAGATCGGCCGCCTGCGGCGCGACCTGGTGCTGTTCACGTATCTGCACCTCGCCGCGAGCGAGGAGCTGACGCGGCAGATGCTCGACAGCGGCGTCACCGGCTTCGCCTACGAGACCGTGCAGCTCGACGACGGCTCGCTGCCGCTGCTCGCACCGATGAGCGAGGTCGCGGGACGCCTGTCGGTCCAGGTCGGCGCCTGGTGCCTGCAGCACCAGAACGGCGGCCGCGGCGTGCTGCTGTCCGGCGCGTCGGGCGTGCGGCCCGGAAAAGTGGTGATCCTCGGTGCGGGCATCGCGGGCACGAGCGCGTGCCAGGTCGCGGTCGGCATCGGCGCCGACGTGAGCATCCTCGACGTCAATCCGACGCGGCTCCGCTACGTGCACGACATCCTCGGCGGCCACGTCACGACCGTCATGTCCAACCGCGCCAACATCGAAGAAGAAGCGCTCGACGCGGATCTCGTCATCGGCTCCGTCCTGATCCCCGGCGCGCGCGCGCCGAAGCTGCTGTCGCGTCAGGTCGTCGCCGGCATGCGGCCCGGGGCGGCGCTGGTCGACATCTCGATCGATCAAGGCGGCACGGCCGAGACGTCGCGGCCGACGACGCACGTCGACCCGATCTACGTCGAGGCCGGCGTCGTGCACTACTGCGTGACCAACATGCCGGGCATGGTCCCGCACACCTCGACGCACGCGCTGACCAACGTCACCCTCGGCTACGCGCTGCAGCTCGCGGATCTCGGCACGGACGGCGCGATCGAGGAGAGCGCGCCGCTGCGGCGTGCGCTCAACGTGCGCGACGGGCGCATCGTGCACGCCGCGGTGGCGGAGGCGTTCCCGGCGCTCGTGTCGCGCAAGAGCTGATTTCCCGCGCTCCGCGCGCCGCGTTTGCGTCGCCGCCGCCCGAGCGTGTACACCCGCGCCGCACTGCGTGCGGCGTGCGCCACGTCGGCGTGCGCGGGGGAGGGAACACGCTCATGCGCCGGAGGGAACGCTGGATTCCGCTCGCGGGTGCCGTCGCGGCACTCGCCTTGTCTGCCCTGATCGACGTCCGTCAAGCACGTGCCGACGACGAGACCGAGCCGGCGCCGCCGGCGACCGAGACCGGCAACGACGTGCTCGGCACGCCGCAGCCGCAAGAAGACGACGGCAAGGTCAACAAGGGCCGCGTGTCGCTGAGCATGGTCAGCGACTTCACCACGGCCTACATGTTCCGCGGCATCCTGCAGGAGCGCAACGGCTTCATCTGGCAGCCGTCCGCGGAGGTCGGCTTCAGCCTCTTCGACGGCACCGGCAGCGCGTTTCCGAGCATCGACCTCGGACTCGGCGTGTGGAACAGCTTCCAGAGCAACAAGACCGGCGCGGTGAGCGGTCCGAGCAACCTCTACGAGACCGACATCTACCCGAGCCTGACCATGGGCTTCGAGAACGGCCTCGAGTTCTCGATGACGTACTACGTCTACACGAGCCCGAACGGGGCCTTCGATACGATCCAGAACTTCGACATGGGCCTCGCGTACGACGACAGCGAGCTGTGGGGCGGCGGCTTCAGCACCGGTCCGTCGATCACGGTGAGCTTCGAGACCGACGGCACCAACTTCGGCGACAAGCAGGGCTCGTGGCTCGGCCTCAACGCCGCGCCGACCTACGTCGCGTTCGCGGAGGAGAAGTATCCGCTCACGCTGTCGCTGCCGCTCGCGCTCGGGCTGTCGCTCAGCGACTACTACGAGGTCCCCGGGCAGGGCGACGACACCTTCGGCTTTTTCTCGGTCGGTTTCTCGACCAGCGTGCCGCTGGCGTTCATCCCGGCGGACTACGGCGCGTGGAGCGCGTACGCGGGCGTCAACGTCTACGTGCTGGGGGACAACCTGGAAGCCGCGAACCTCGGCGACAGTCCGTTCGCCGTGGGCACGGGCGGCATCCGCTTTGATTACTAGCCAGGGGGCGCCGCCCCCTCGCCTTGCCCTCGGCGAAGCCGAGGGCAATTCCACTCCCCCGCTCGCCTGACGGCTCGGCCACTCGCCTTCGGCTTCGCGGGTGGGCCGGTGCCGGGCGGGCGGGTTGCGCGCCGAGGTACTGGTCCGCGCGTTTGGTGTTCGCTGGCAGGCTCTCGCGTGCGATCTCGCCGTCTAGGGCAGAGTCGTCATCCAGGCGCGGATCGCGGCTGAGAACGCGCGGAAGTCGTTCGGGGCGTGCTCGGCGAATCGTGCGACGCGCTCGCGGTCGAGGCTCAGATAGCCGTGCACGAGGATGTTGCGGAATCCACCGAGCCCGCGAAGGCGTTCGCGCAGCTCGGCCGGCAGTACGCCGAAGTCCCCGAGGCGGCTGATGATGTCCTCGTAGTCGCGCGCTCCGACTCCGAAGTGAGCGCTCAAGATGTGGTTGCCCACGTCAAGCACGACCTCGGCACCGAGCTGGAGACCGCGCTCGATCGCCCAGTCGTCGCGGAGGTCGACGCCGCTGGTCCGTGTCGCAAGGATACGCTCGAGGCCGGACGCCGCTTCTTCGAGCTTGACCAGGCGCTCTCGGACGCTGTCGCCCCTAAGCACCACGGTGCCGCCCGTTGCTGCGCTCGCCCGACTGCCTCCACTGCTCTTCGCGGAATGGCGCCCAGTCGAGATAGCGCGCGCGCGCGCGCACGACGAAGTCCGTCTCGAGCTCGGGCGATCGAGCGAACAGGCAGCGTCCCGCGTCGACGACCTCGTGCGCGAGGACGATCGGTGCGTCGTTGAGACTCACCAGGTCGATCGGTGCACCCATGGCGTCGACCAGATCCGCGCGCAGGCGGAGCAGCTCGGCGAGATCGAGGGCGGGAGCGGTCAAGATCGCGAGGTCGATGTCGCGTACCTCGGTCCGGCCTGGGTCCGCTGCGGAGCCGAACAGGTACACGAGCTGCACCCGCGGGTCGCGGGACAGCGCGTCGCGGGCATGCTCGGCCGCGGTGCGGGCCTCTACGGCCGGGATGGGAGCAGCGAGGGACACTCATCGCTCCATACCACGGAACGGATGCGCGTTGGCACCCGATCGAGCGCGCTACTCGCTGCGCGGCGGTAGCAGGCGGGCGGAGTCCTCGTCCCACGACACGAAGCCCTGCTCGCCGATGCCCGGGCGCGCGAGGCGACGGTCGGACGCGAGGTGCGCGACGATCTCGTCGCCGGTCGCGTCGCGCAGGACGCAGCGCACGACCGGTCCCTGGAAGATCAGCTCGACCACCGTCGCGGGCAGCGACGGCGCGCCCTCGGGCGGCGTGGCGGTGACGCGCACGCGCTCGGGGCGGATCATCACCATCGCCGCGTCGCCCGCGGCGAAGCGGTGCTGGCCGCAGATCGGCACGTCGACCGCACGGTCGCCGGCGACGCGCACGGTCGCGACGTCGTCGCGCACGCTCTCGACGCGCGCCGGCAGCAGGTTCGCGGAGCCGATGAAGCCCGCGACGAACGGCGTCTCGGGCGAGTCGTAGATCTCCTCGGGCGTGCCGACCTGCTCGACGTGGCCGCTGCTCATGACCGCGATGCGGTCCGACATGGTCAGCGCCTCTTCCTGGTCGTGCGTGACGAAGATGAACGTGATGCCGACCTCGCGCTGGATGCGCTTCAGCTCGAGCTGCATCGCCTGACGGAGCTTCAGGTCGAGCGCCGAGAGCGGCTCGTCGAGCAGCAGCGCGCTCGGGTGATTGACCAGCGCCCGGGCGAGCGCGACGCGCTGCTTCTGGCCGCCCGAGAGCTGGCTCGGGTAGCGGTCGGCGAAGCTGCCGAGGCGCACGACGTCGAGCATCTCGGCGACGCGGCGCTTGGTCTCGCCCTCGTCCATGCCCTTGGTGCGCGGGCCGAAGGCGACGTTGTCGGCGACCGTCATGTGCGGGAAGAGCGCGTACTGCTGGAACACGGTGTTGACGTTCCTGCGGTAGGGCGGCACGCGCGAGACGTCGGCGCCCTCGAGGCGGATGTGCCCGGTGGTCGGCATCTCGAAGCCGGCGATCATGCGCAGCATGGTCGTCTTGCCGCAGCCGGACGGGCCGAGCATCGAGAAGAACTCGGCGCGGCGGATGTCGAAGTCGGCGCGCGCCACCGCGACGAAGTCGCCGAAGCGCTTGGTGACCTCGTCGACCTCGATGACGACGGGGGCTTCGCTGCTCGCCTGCTCGGCGACCGGTGCGGCGGTCACGTGGATCTCCCTGTCAGACGGGTCGCGCGCCCGCAAGTGAGTGCGCGGGGTCGCGGCGCCTGCGGAGGCGACGCGGTCATCGCGCATCCTCGCGCCGACCGTTCGTGCCGGCGGCCGCGGGCGACGCGACCGGCGGGCTCGCGTCGGCCGGCTCGGGCGTCGGCGTCCCTTCCCACGCGACGTCCTTGTCGCGGCTGCCGTAGACGTACGGCACACGCGTCTCGAGCCGTCGCGCGATCGCCGTGAGCTGGTCCTCGAACCAGCGCGGGTTCTGCGCGAGGCGTGCGCGCACGCTGTCGAGGTAGGGCAGCGTCGCCGGGTCGCCCGCGTAGAAGCGCTGGAAGATGTCGTGGCGGAAGACGCGCTTCAGACGCTGCAGGTCGCGCGGGCCGGTCGGCAGCGGCAGCAGGTCGACGTGGGCCTTGCCGCGCGCGCGGCGGTCCTCGAGGCGATTGAGCACGAGGTCGAGGCTGTTCTCGAGGAACTCGGGCGCGCAGAAGAACGCGAAGTCGTCGTACAGGAGGCGCATCACCGCGCGCGCCTCGTCGAGCGGCAGCTTCGCTTGACGCTCGCGCCCCATGCGGCGCAGCAGCAGCATGAAGGGCAGGGGGGTGTTGCCGGTCGCCTGGATCATCGCCGGCGGCCGGAAGTCCGGCTGGCGGTACGGGAAGTGCCGCGGGTCGATGACGTCGAAGCCGCCGCGGCCGTAGAACAGGATGCGCTGCAGCGAGATCGGATCCTCGGGCGAGAAGTATTCCATCTCGGCCGCGAGATCGAGGCGCATGCCGTAGTACTTGCCCGGCTGGTCCGGCTGCGGCAGCGCGATCCGGCCGCGCGCGTGCAGCTCGTGCAGGTAGTGCATCGCCAGCTCGACCGGCGCGATGCGCAGCCAGTACGTGAGCACCGTGCCGCGCGCCTCCGGCAGGACGAAGATGTGCGCGAGATACACCAGGCACAGGTCCGGCGCGTAGGCCGGGTTGTACAGCACGCAGCCGTCGCGCACGCCGCGGATCTTGCCCGTCTTGTCGCGCGCGATCAGCAGGAAGTAGCGAATGTATGTGCCCGACGGCACCGGCTCGTACGGGTCGTCCTCGAGGAAGCCGCGGATCGCGTCGATCGGCTCCATCTCTCCCGCGCCGCCGAAGGCCTCCCAGAGGATGCCGTAGGCGCGCTCGAAGTCCGGGTGCGACGGGTGCTCGATGGACTCGAACTCGAAGCTGCGCGTCTCGCGCTCGATCATCTCCACCACGTCTTGATGGTAGAGGTCCTTGAGGCACAGCCGGACGCGTTGGCCGACGTTCACGTGAGCTCGTTTTCCGCGGCGTGCGATGCCGCGGGCGTCAAGGTGGCAAAGCGGCCGGTGCCTTGCAAAGGATCGGCACGCCATGCGGACCCTGGACGTCGACGTCAATCGCTCGAGCTGGGCGCTCGACCTGCCGCCGTACGAGCCGTCGCCGGCGCTCGCGGGAACGACCTCGGCGGACGTGGTGGTCGTCGGCGGCGGCATCACCGGGATGTCGGCCGCATGGCACCTCGCACGGCGCTGCCCCGACCGGCGGATCGTCCTGCTCGAGGCGCGCGCGATCGGCAACGGGGCGAGCGGTCGCAACGGCGGACAGGTGCTGAACTGGCTGAACGGCGTCGCGCACGATACGCCGGACGACGCGCGCCGCGACTTCGCGTTCACGCAGCAGGGCGTGCAGCTGATCGAGGACATCGCGCGCGCGCATGCCGCGCCGGCGACGTTCACACGCAACGGCTGCCTCGAGCTGTGTACCGACGCGCGCCGCGCCGAGGCCGCGCACGCGGCGACGGAGCAGCTCGCGTCGTACGGCATCCCCGTGCGCTGGCTGTCGCGCGCCGACGTTCGCGTGCCCGGCGTGCACGGCGCGACGCTCGACCCGACCGCGGGGCGCGTCGACATGCTGGCGCTGCTGCGCGCGTGGAAGCCCGCGCTCGTCGCCGCAGGTGTCGCGATCCACGAGGGGACGCACGTGCGGCGGATCGACGACGGGTCGCCGCTGCGCGTCGTCACCGATGCGGGCGAAGTCCGCGCGCCGGCGCTGGTTCTCGCGACCAACGCGTACACGCCGTCGCTCGGCTTCTTCCGCGACCGGCTGCTGCCGCTGCACGCGCACGCGCTCGCGACGCCGGTGCTGCCGCCTGACCTGTGGCGCGCGCTCGGCATCGGCGGGCACGACGGCTTCAGCGACGATCTCGATCGCATCGCGTACGGGTGTCGCACGGAGAGCGGGCGGCTCGTGTTCGGTGGCGGCAGCAACGCCGCGTACGCGTATCGTTACGGCGGCGCGCCGGTGTTCGACGTGTCACCGGCGGCGCGTGCGCGCGCGTTCGCCGCGGTGCGTGCGACGATGAATCGCTACTTCCCGGCGCTCGCGTCGCTCGAGCCGGCCGCGTGCTGGAGCGGGCTGCTCGACATCACGTTCGACCGCGCGCCGAGCATCGGGACGACCGGGTCGCGGCGCAACGTCTACTACGCGCTGGGATACAGCGGGCACGGGCTCGCGCTGGGGATGCAGGCGGGGCGGGTGATCGCGGATCTGTACGTGGGTGATCGTGATGCGTGGCGCGGGTTTCCGTTCTGCGAGCGGAGGATGCCGCGCATTCCGCCGGAGCCGCTGCGGTGGGTGGGGTACCAGGCGTACACGCGGCTCACGGGGCGGTCGCCGAGGCGCTGATCACGATGGCGCGAATCGCGGTGGGCCGGGGTGTTCGTGCCCTCCGCGGGTGCTCTCTGTGTCCGGACTCGAAGCTGCGCGCGTGTAGCGGGAGCGAGGGCGATCGACGCGATCGTCATGGCATCGGCAGCACAGCGTGGTGACGCGGTGTTCATGTCGGACATCGAGGATCTCGACCGACTGCGCCGATACTTCCCCGGCGTGCGGCTGATTCGTGCTTGACGCCGATGCCGCAGCGGGCCGGCGCATCGAGC
Organism: Candidatus Binatia bacterium; assembly: GCA_019749875.1. Lineage (GTDB taxonomy): Bacteria > Desulfobacterota > Binatia > UBA12015 > UBA12015 > VGTK01. The sequence goes on from JAIEPK010000388.1 coordinate 12,588, forward strand.
AGATGGGCGAAGCGGCCGCACCACCTGACGAGCATGGGCGGCGGACCGGCGCGATCAACGCCGACAGGCGATCCACGCGCCTACCGGACTGGGCCGTGGCCAGCGCCCGCAAAGTACGGCTACTCGCGTGCACCGACACGACGATCTACCGCGAGACATCGAGGAGATGTGCGCGTTCCTCGACGGCGTCGGCATCGACGGAATGCTGCCCTCACCGCCATGCGGGAGCCCGAGCCGTACGTCCTGGTGGCCCACTCGTACGGGGGCCTGATCGCGATCCTCTACGCGCGCACCCATCCGGAGGCCGTCGGCGACGAGCGGCGATGATCTCCTCGGCCGCTGCGACGACCCGACGGAACGCACCGTCGCCGCGAGCGTGAATCAGTAGTCGCGCCAGAGGATCGCCGAGATGGTGCCCTCGTCCTGGATCACCTCGAGAATGTCGAGAAACGCCTTCAGCGGGACGTTGTTGACGACGACCTGATAGACGAGCCGTCGCCCGCTCCTCGTGTGGATGTAACCGGCGAACGCCTCGCCCTTCACGACGAAGCCCGTCTCGTCCCCGCCGGCGAACGTGCCGGTCTTCGCATGCACCTGTCCCTTCGCTCCGGCGAGGGTCGGGTCGGACAGGAACCCGTCGACGAACGCCATGGAGCCATCGACGGCGAGGATCGGGAGCGAGTCGAAGAACGCCTCGAACGCCGGCTGCTCCGCCATGATCTCGAGCCAGCTCGTCACGACCTCGTTCTTCGCCGAGGTCTCGCCGCCGCCGTCGCCGTTGATGAAGGAGAAGTCGTCTCCGCGAAGGCCATACACGCTCGTCAGCATCTCCCGCTCGGCGACGAGCGCGTCGTCCATGTCGTCCACCCCTTGCGTGTTGCCCCAGAGGAGGAGGCTCGCGTTCGCCCCGAGGTTGTAGCTCGTCTTGTTGATCAGCTTCGCGTAGTCGGCGTAGGGAAACGAAGGGAACGAGGTCACCAGATCGTCCTCGGCATACGAGTTCCTGGGGGGGAGCTTCGCCACGGGATTCTCGGCCACGGGATCGGCGAGCACGGTGACGCCCGCGTCCGCGAGAAGCTCGATCAGCACCGTGCGCGCGTAGTTGTGAGGCTCGGTGATCCGGATCGTCTGGACGAGCGGGAACTCGTTGGTGAACGGGGGGACGAAGTCCACCGGAAGCTGCCCGGACAGGGCGGACGTGCAGCCAGGCTCGCCGATGCAGGCGGGAAATGCGGGGTCGATCGCGAGGGTGAACTCCGTGCCCGGGCCCGACGTGACGAGGTCGTTCACGACCCCGAGTGCCGCCGATCGGGGACGCCAGTCGACCACGGCGGGCTTGCCCGCCGCGTCGGGACGCATGATGAGATCGACGCAATCGTCGTTGACGAAGATCGATCTCATCTCGAACTCGCCCCTGAACGAGTAGGGCTCCCAGAGTCTGTCGTCGATGACGACGTCGTTCACCTGGGTGATGCCCGCGGCGGCGATCTGCTGCGCGATGGCCTTGTAGCCCTTGAGCGGGTCGGGCTTCGTGAGCACGGCATTGCCGAACGAGCTGGCCTCGTTGTGGTCGAAGTCGGTGATCGCGAACTGCCCGTCGTCCTTCGTCCTGCCGCCCATCGAGATGTCGCCCGAAGCGACGAGGATCAGGTCGCCGTCGAGGACTCCCGCGCCGTCGACCGCGCCATGCTTGTAGATGGGGGTGACGACGACGTGATCGGGTCCCAGCTCGTTGAGGAGCTCACCGACGGAGAAGATCTTCCGCACCGAGCCGATGAGGAAATCGTAATCGGGCCTCTGGTCGATCAGGACCTCTCGGGTGTCGAGGTCCAGGACGCGAAGCCCCCAGACGGAGTCCGCGTAGAGAGGCTTGTCGAAGATCGCGCGGATGGTGGCGGGGACCTTCGCGTCCCGGCTCGACGAGCAGGCCGCGAGGCCAAGGGCGGCCATCATGACCAGGATTGATGGGAGTCGGCGAAAGCGGCATGGGACCGGTGATCTCGACATCGCGCGCTCGTCGCTCCTCTGAGCGGGCTCGGGCGGCGAATCTTCCGCCCGATCGGGCTCGAGAGTCAACATTCTCTCGACCGGCGGGGTCGAGCAGCATCGCTCCGGCGGCCACGCAACGTACGGAGATCCGGGCCGGCCGGCGAGCGAAGTCTTGCTCGACAGAACGGAAGGGCGGAGAGCGTAACCGTGATGCCGCGGACTCCTCCGATCGGGGCGCACCGTCGTGCGTGTTCGCACGCGACGGCGCTGACCGCCTGCGCCGGACTGCTCCTCGCGCCGACCGCGGCGACCGCCCAGGCGTGCCCCTGCGCGAAGCGCGAGCTGGCGGCCGTCGTCAAGCAGTCGGACGTGATCTTCGTCGGCAAGCCGCTCGCGGGGGCGACCGACAGCGCCGTGGTCGCCGGTCGTCCCGCGGTCGAGACGCAGACGCGCTTCGCCTTCGAGGTCGGGCTGGTCCTGAAGGGCAGCACGACCCGCGCGGCCACCGTCGTGAGCCCGCCCGGGCCGTGCGGCGCCGGCTTCGTGGTCGGCACCGAGTACCTCGTCATCGGCACCAGGCAGGGCGCCGGCATCTTCACCGACGCCTGCCAGGGCAACGTCGCCGGCGTGGCGGCGATCCGTGCACGAGCCGCGGCGATCCGCGAGCTGCTCCAACCGCAAGGCGCTGCGCCGGCACCCGCTGCGACCCCGTGATTCGTCCGTCCCGGGCGTGACCCGACTCGACGAACGAGGAAGCCGCTCGGCGAGGGCGGCCGCGATACCGGCAGATCGTGGAGCCGCCGTGTCGCATCTGCTGGCCGCGGCGACGGGAAGCCGGTCTTCATCCTCCACGTCCTGCGATCCGAGCGTCTGCTGCGCCCGAGCCGTAGCGGGAGAATCCAGCGGCCCGAGCTGTACGGAAACCGAGGGGGCACCACACGCCATCCTCACCCGCCGGTGTCGAACACCGGCGGCGTGAGTCGGGCGACGCAGGCGACGTCCGGCGCAACCGGATCGTCGAGGAACGACCCAAACACGTCGGCCGCGCACGCCGACGACTGCACCACGGCGTGGCCGACGCCCGCGAATGCCAGCACGGTCGCACGCGCCAGCGTCCGAGACGCAGTCACGGCCGTGCTCGGCGGCGTCACCGCATCGAACGTACCCGACACCAGCAGCGTCGGGATCGCGCTCCGCCGCGGCGTCCGCAGGTCCTTCGGCGTCGCGGGAACGTCCCAGATCAGGCAGTCGCCGAGCGCGTCGGTGAAGTGCAGCGCGGGTGCAAGCACCGAGTCGGGATAGTCCGGGAACGACCTACGCCCCTGCGCGAGCACGGCCGCCTCGCTGTCCTCCGCGAAGTAGCCGCTGCAGACCATCGAGGTACCCATGCCGTACGCGAGGATGCCGGGCGGGATGAGCAGCGGGAGCCCGCGCGCACGCGCGAAGTCCTCGCCGTCGCCGTTCGCGAGGCGGTCGATCCATGCGGGCACGCTCGCGAACTCCTCGGTGTGGAAGCTGGTGTCGATGATGGCATTGACGATCGCGCCACCGTCGAGCACGACCGACACCGGCGGGTCACCGGGCGCCGGGGAGAAGCCCGACGCGAGCGGCGCCGACTCCCGCTCGTTGACGAGACGCGTGAAGGTCACCTCCAGCGCGGGATATCGTGCGGCGCACGCCGGCTGCGCCGCACACGCGCCGAACAGGTTGTCGAACGCCTCGCGTGCGTTGCGCGCGGCGGTCGACGCCATGTTCGCCTCGATCAGCGGCTCGACGGAATCGAGCGTGACGGTCCGGATGCCGTCGGGATGCTGGTACATCAGCGTCTGGGCGAGATACGTGCCGTACGACACACCGAAGACGTTCCACTGCGCGATGCCGAGAGCGCGCCGCAGGTCCGCGAAGTCGGCGGCGCTCTCCACCGTGGAGTACGACGCGAAGTCGACACCGAGCCGCGACAGCTCGCTGCGGCAAGCTCCGAAGCCGGCGCGATGCCCCGCGCGATTCGCCGCCGAGTCGACCGGCAGATCGAGGCTTCGCAGGAAGTAGGCGTCGAGGTCCGGACACGTGAGCTCCGGATCGGCGAACAGCGTCCCGCGCTGGCTCATGAGGATCAGGTCGCGGTCGCGGTTCACGCCGGACGCGGTCAGCGACTGCAGCTCGATCAGCGAGCTTCCGCCGGGCCCGCCGGCGAGGTGCACCACGGGGTCGGGTGCCGCGGGCCGTGCCACCGACGGCACGATGATCACCGCGAGCCGGATCACGCGGCTGTCGGCCTTCGTGCGACTCTCGGGCACGAACAGCCAGCCGCAGTCCGACGTCGCGAGCTCGGGCGGCGTCGGCAGCCCCTTGTCGCCGAACGGCGCCACCGCGGCGCACGGCGCGCGCTCGAAGCGCGGCAGGTCACCCGTGTCGTTCGAGTCGCAGCAGCCCGCAGCGACCGCGAGGAGCGCCGCCGTCGAGAAGCGGCGCCGCAGACGGCCGAAGTCTCGTTTGCTCATGAGGGTTCTCCCCTGCGCGAGGCGGAAACCGCGTGCCGTTCTACCCGTACTTTGCGGGCGTGTGGCGGAGTGGAGCCAGGCTCGCGATGTCCGATGACGCTGCCGTGATGACCGATCGCGGCTTTGTGGAGGCTACCCGCCGGTCTCGGTGTTCTCGGAGGTGAGCCGCTTCCCCGATCACCCCCAGAGCCGATCCAGCCCCCGCTCGATCGCCACGAAGATCCGATCGATCTCCTCGCGCGTCACCACCAGCGGCGGCGCGATCGCGACGAGATCGCGGATCCCGCGCACGATCACCCCTTCCTCCCGGATCAGCCCCGCGGCCTTCACGCCGAGCAGCGTCGTCGGCGTCAGCTCCGCGCGCCCGCCGCGCGGCACGCACTCGAGCGCGCCGATCAGCCCGAAGCCGCGGACATCTGACACCGCACGGTGCCCGGCGAGCGACGCGAGCTTCTGCTGCAGGTACGGCCCGACGTCGTCGCGCACGCGCTCGACGAGCTTTTCGCGCTCGATGATCTCGAGGTTCGCGAGTGCCGCCGCGGTCGCGGCGGGATGCCCGGAGTAGGTGTAGCCGTGCGCCAGATAGCCGCCCTTGGTCAGCACGTCGGCGATCTCGTCGCGCACCAGCGTGGCGCCGAGCGGGAGATAGCCGCTGGTGATGCCCTTCGCGGTGACGAGCAGGTCGGGCTCGAGGTTCCACAGGTCCGACGCGAACCACGCGCCGAGACGCCCGAACGCGGTGATGACCTCGTCGGCGACGAACAGGATGTCGTGCTTGCGGCACAGGTCGCGCAGCGCGCGGAGATATCCGGGCGGCGGCACGATCACGCCGCCCGCGCCCTGGATCGGCTCGGCGAAGAGAGCCGCGATGGTGTCGGGTCCCTCCTGCAGCAGGATGCGCTCGGTCTCGGCGAGGCACCAGTCGCCGTACTGCTCGAGGGACATGCCGTTGTTGGCGCCGTACGCGTACGGTCCGGGCACCTGCACGAAGCCGGGCAGGGGTAGATCGAAGGGCTCGGTGCACGACACGAGTCCGGTCATGCTCGTCGTCGCCAGCGTGACGCCGTGGTAGGCGAACGAGCGCGTCACGATCTTCTGCTTGGCGCGCTTGCCGCGCAGCTTCTGGTAGCCGCGGATGAGCTTGAGCGCCGACTCGTTCGCCTCCGACCCGGAGTTGGAGAAGAAGGCGTGCCCGAGGCCCTTCGGTGCGAGCTGCGCGAGCTTGCCGGCGAGCAGGATGGTCGGCTCGGTCGTGGTGTTGAAGAACGACGGGTAGTACGCGACCGACGTCATCTGCTTGTAGACGGCGTCGGCGATCTCCTGCCGCCCGTAGCCGACGTTGACGCACCACAGGCCCGCGAGCGCGTCGATCAGCGGGCGGTCGTTCTCGTCGATCACGGTGCAGGCGTGCGCCGAGCGGATGATGCGCGTGCCCTGGCGGTGCAGGTCGCCGTGGTCGGTGAAGGGGTGCAGGTGGTGCGCCTGGTCGATGCGGCGCAGCGTCTCGAGGCTCAGCGGCTCCATGCGTCCTGTAAAGCACGGCTCGCCGGGTGGGTCGATCGTGCGCCGGGTGATAGAGCCTGTCGCGGACAGCCGAGGAGGCCGCCGTGACGATCACCGCCTACTACGACCCGGGCTATGCCGCGCCGATCGGCAAGCACGTGATGCCGATCACCAAGTTCTCCATGGTCGCCGACGGCCTGCGCACGCGCCCGGGCATCCGCCTCGAGCGGCCCGACCCGGTGACCGAGGAGGACCTGCTGCGCGTGCACACGCGCGCGTACGTCGACGCGGTGCGGACGGGCGAGCCGCGCGCGCTCGCCGAATCGCAGAAGTTCCCGTGGACGCCGGAGCTGTACCCGTCGGTGTGCTTGACCAACGGCGGCGTGGTCGCGGCGTCGCGGCGCGCGCTGCGCGACGGCATCGCGGCCGCGGTCGCGAGCGGCTTCCACCACAGCCACGCGGATCACGGCGAGGGCTTCTGCACGTTCAACGGTCTGGTCGTCGCGGCGGAGGCGCTGCGCGCCGCGGGCGAGCTGTCGAGCGTCGCCGTCTTCGACATGGACCTGCACTACGGCAACGGCACGGCGGCGCTCGCGACGACCCGCCCGTGGCTGACCAACGTTTCGCTCTACGGCAACGACTACCACCAGAACAAGCCGTACTCGGACGTCACGGTCCTGCACCACGCCGACGGCCCGAACCACCGCTCGATCGCGCTGCCGAACGGCTGCCGGCGCGACGGCATGCTGGCGGCGATGGAGCAGGGCCTGCCGCTGCTGCTCGAGCAGGGCAGGCCGGACCTGCTGCTCTACCAGGCCGGCGCCGACCCGTACCGCGAGGACCCGTACTCGCCGCTCGACCTCGACCACGACGACCTGCGCGAGCGCGACCGTCTGGTGTTCGAATTCGCCAAGGCGGAGCGGCTGCCGATCGCGTGGGTACTGGCGGGCGGCTACACCGAGGACACGACGAAGGTCGTGCAGGTGCACCTCAACACCTTCGACGCGGCGCTCGAAGTGTACGGCGGCTGACGCCAGTGGAGAGCACGGCGTCGTACTCGGGCGCGGCCCAGCCGGCGGTGCTCGGGTTCACGCCCGCGCCGCGTTCGTCCGATACCTGCTCTCGAGTCCGCGCCGCGCGGACCAGGAGGTGGATCCATGAACCGTCGCATCCGCTCGCTGATCGTCCCGGCCGTCGTCGCCCTGCTGCTCGCAGCCGTCCCCGCGGCCCGCGCCAGCCTGATGGACGACCTCGCCAAGACCACGCCGCAGGAGCGCGCGGGCATCCAGACCGCGTTCATGAAGGCCAAGCTCGGGCTGTCGCCCGAAGAAGCGCAGAAGATCGAGGCCATCAACCTCAAGTACGCCGAGAAGGCCGAGCCGGTGATCAAGGGCGACGACGGCATGTTCGCCAAGGCACGCCAGATGGGCGAGATCCAGTCCGAGAAGGACGCAGAGATGCAAACCGCCCTGTCACCGCAGCAGTACCAGGCGTATCAGGCCGCCAAGGACGAGCTGAAGGAGAAGTTCGAGCAAGCGGTCGCGAAGAAGGCCGCCGCGGCCGGCGGACAGTAGACGGCTCCACACGGGCCGCCGCGCGTCGCACGGGCGACCTCTGTTTTGACAACGTCGTCGCCGCGGTTGTAAGCCCGCCCCGTGTCGGACGGGTGGCAGCGACGGAGCGCGATCCCCGGAGCCGCGCGCGCCAGCGCGGCTCGCCGCGAGGGCACGGCATGAAGACGGTCCAGCGCCTGCTCGGCTTCTGGACCGTGCTGGTGATGATCTTCTTCTACCTGCCGATCGTCATCCTGGTCGGCTACTCGTTCAACTCCTCGCGCCTCAACATCGTCTGGCAGGGCTTCACGCTCGACTGGTACGCGGCGATCTGGCGCGACGCGGTCCTGGTCGCGTCCCTCTACAACAGCCTCTACGTCGCGATCGTCACGACGGTACTCTCGGTCGTGCTCGGCACGGGCGGCGCGTGGCTGCTGTTCCGCTACCGCTTTCCCGCGGTGCGCCTGCTGAGCACGCTCATCTTCATCCCCATGATCATCCCCGAGGTGATCATGGGCGTGAGCCTGCTGATCTTCTTCGTCGCCGTCCACCTCGAGCTGGGCTATGCGACGATCATCATCAGCCACGTCACGTTCTGCTTCCCGTTCGTGATGGTCGCGGTGCAGGCGCGTCTCGCCGGCCTCGATCCGTCGCTGGAGGAAGCTGCGCAGGACCTCGGCGCGACGCCGTGGCAGGCGTTCCGCAAGATCCTGGTGCCGTACCTGGCGCCCGCGATCCTCTCGGGCGCCCTGATGTCGTTCACGCTGTCGCTCGACGAGCTGATCGTCACGTACTTCACCGCCAGCGCCGGCACGCGGACGCTGCCGCTCGAGATCTTCGGGCGCGTCAAGAAGGGCCTCGACCCGACGCTGAACGCGATCTCGACGGTGTTCATCCTGTCGACCGTCGTGCTCGTGATCGTGACCGAGCTCTTGAAGAAGCGGGAGCACTGAGGAGGGATCATCCGGGCCCGGTCGCGAGGCCGGCGTCGGACGGAGGCAAGATGAAGCGAAGCAAGTCGTACTCGGTCGTTTGGCAGCGCGGCGTCGTGCTCGCCGTGGTGGCGGCGGTCGCGCTGCTCGGCGCGTGCAGCAAGAGCCCGAGCACCGAGGAGAAGAAGCCCGACGCGGCCGCACCCGCGGCGCCAGCCGCCGCTGCTCCGGCCGCGAAGGCCGAGGCGAAGCCGCTGCCGAAGGAGCTGAACCTCTTCGCCTGGTCCGAGTACGTGCCGCAGACCGTGATCGACGGCTTCCAGAAGGAGACCGGCATCAAGGTCAACTACGAGACCTACGCGTCGAACGAGGAGATGCTCGCGAAGCTGGTCTCCGGCGCCACGCGCTACGACCTGATCCAGCCGTCCGAGTACACCATCGAGGCGCTGGTCAACGAGAAGCAGCTGCACGAGATCGACTGGTCGAAGGTCCCGAACGCGAAGAACATCGCGCCCGAGTATCGGGGCATGCCGCACGATCCGCAGAACAAGTACACGGTGCCGTGGATGGCCGGCACGGTCGGCATCGTGGTCAACACCGAGAAGATTCCGGCCGGGGCCATCAAGGGCTACGGCGACGTCTTCCAGGACAAGTACAAGGGTCGCATCGTCGTCCTCGACGACCCGCGCGAGATCGTGACCTGGGCGATGGCCACCAAGGGCATCCCGGCCAACGACGTGACGCCGGAGAATCTCGAGAAGGTGAAGCCGGTGCTCGAGAAGTGGCTGCCGCTGGTCAAGGTCTACGACTCCGACAGCCCGAAGACGGCGCTGCTCAACGGTGACGTCGATCTCGGCATCGTGTGGTCGGGCGAGGCCGCGCTGCTCTACAACGAGGACAAGAAGTTCGCCTACGTCCTGCCGGCCGAGGGCGCGCACCAGTTCATCGACAGCCTCGCGATCCCCGCCAATGCGCCGAGCCCCGAGGCGGCGATGCTGTTCATGAACTACATCCTGCGGCCCGAGGTCTCGAAGCTGATCTCGGCCGACTTCCCGTACACCAACCCGAACCTCGCGGCGCGCAAGGAGCTGAGCCCCGAGGAGCTCGCGAACCCTGCGAGCTACCCGCCCGGCAATCCGAAGCTCGAAACGTTCCGCGACATCGGCGACCGCGCCGTCCCGATCGACAAGATGGTGACGGATCTGAAGGCGGGGAGCTGAGATGTCGAGCGAGAGGAGACTCCGCGCGCGGAGCGCGCGGCCGACCGGAGGGAGCGCGGGGAGTGGGGCCCCGTTGGGCTTGGCGCAACGGGGCGAGGGGGCGCGTGCCCCCTCGTGGAACATCAAGATGTGGGGGGCGCTGGGCGGTGGGCCCTCGGGGGGCGGGGGGGCCCGCCCCCCCCCGAGGAACATCAAGATGGTGACGGATCTGAAGGCGGAGAGCTGAGGGCGATCCCCGCATGCGCACCGGTAACACCAGCGTCGCGGCACCGTCCGGCTACCAGCGGTCACCCGGGCTCGCCGGGTGGCTGCTGCTGTCGCCGCTGCTCGTCTGGGTGGCGCTCTTCGTGGTCGCGCCGACGGCGATCATGCTGGTCTACAGCTTCGGTCGCCGCGGCACGCTCGGCGGCGTGGTGCTCGACTTCACGCTGGACAACTACGCCGCGGTGCTCGACCCGACGTATCTCAAGATCGTCGTGCGCTCGATCCTCTACTCCGGCCTGACGACGATCCTCTGCCTGCTGATGGGCTACCCGGTCGCGTACTACATCGGACGCGCCGACGCGCGCTGGCGGAACCTGCTCTTGATGATGGTCATGATCCCGTTCTGGACGAGCTTCCTCATCCGGACCTACGCGTGGGTGACCATCCTGAAGAACGAGGGCCTGCTGAACGGGTTGCTGCTGCAGTGGCAGCTGATCACGCAGCCGTTCGAGATGCTGTACACGCCCGGCGCGGTCATTCTCGGCCTCGTCTACACGTTCCTGCCGTTCATGATCCTGCCGATCTATACGAGCGTCGAGAAGCTCGACAACGCGCTCATCGAGGCCGCGTTCGATCTCGGCGCGGGACCGGTGCGCGCGTTCTCGCGCGTGATCGTGCCGATGACGTCGCCGGGGATCACCGCGGGGATCCTGCTGGTGTTCATCCCGGCGCTCGGCCTCTACGCCGTCAACGACGTGCTCGGCGGCGGCAAGGTCGACATGATCGGCAACATCATCGAGAACCAGTTCAAGGGGAACGCGCGCAACTGGCCGTTCGGCTCGGCGCTCGGCATCACGCTGCTGGTCGCGTTCGGCATCGCGTTCTGGTTCACGGGGCGGCGCCAGCAGGAGTAGTCAGCCGCGCCGCACTGCCTCCTCGTAGATGAGGTACGGCGTCTCCTCCATGCCCATCCGCCGGTACGTCGCCTGCGCGTTCACGTTGTCGCGCTCGACGTAGAGCCTGAGCCCGTAGACGCCGTCGGTGCGCGCGGCGAGGGCGCGCACGTGCTCGTGCAGCAGCCGGTAGAGGCCGCGCCGGCGGTGCGACGGCACGACGTAGACGCTCTGGATCCACCAGAAGAAGCCGTCGCGCCAGTCGCTCCACTCGTAGGTCAGCATCAGCGTTGCCGCCGGTGCGCCGTCCGCTTCGGCGACGAACACGCGACCGCGCGCCGCGTCGGCGAGCAGGCTCGCGACCCCGGCGCGGACCGTGGCGAGGTCGAGCTCCTTGTGCTCGGTCTCGAGCGCCATCGCGCGCGCGCACTCGACCAGGAAGTCGCGATCCGCCGGTGTCGCCTCGCGCGCCCGCGCCGCTTGCTCCGTCATCGTCCCTCCGTTGCCGTCGCGTGAGCCTGCACGCCGGCGAGCGCGCGATCGACGACCTCGCGCGCGCGCAGGCAGACGGCTTCCTGCCAGTCGGTGTCGTCGAGGAAGAACGCGTCGCGCATGCGACGCGCGATCGCGCGGCCTTGCTCCGAGTCGCGCACCCCGTGCGCGTCGAGCCAGTGGTCGGCCTGCACCGCCTGCAGCACCTCGGCGATCTCGCGCGTGCCGAACTCGAGCACCAGCCCGGTCGCGGCCGCGTGCGGCAGCGCCGCGACGAAGGCGGGACCGATCAGCCCCGACACCAGCGCCGCGTCCGTGCCCTGCGCCGGCTCGGCGCGGATCACGTCCGGCCAGCACGCGCGCGCGAGCACGTCCGCGGTGCTGCCCTCGGGCGCGGTCTGCAGCAGCATGCCCATCGCGCGCGGTCCGAGGCCGGAGTGCAGGTCGACGAACGCCGCGACCTCGGCCGCGCCGGCGTGACGCTGCCACAGCGCGCGCAGCGTGCGGTTCGACCACGTCGGCGCGGTACCGCCGAACTGCACGCCGCGCGGATGGCGGTACTGCCCGCCGGACAGCGCGCGATACATCGCGGCCCAGCCGTGCGCGTCCTCGAAGCGCTTCAGCTCCGCCATGCCGCGCGCGATCGCGTCGGGATCGAGCGACTGCAGGTTGAGCACGTCGTAGAGGCGATCGTAGTCGGGGTTGTCGGGGTGCGGCGCGTCGTGGTCGAGGAAGTTCCGGTTCAGATCGACGTTGTCCTCGTTCACGCGCCGCGTCCACGCGAAGCCCCATGGATTGACGGCGTGCACCAGAACGAGCGCGACGTCCGCGGGCAGGCGCGACGCGAGCCCGTCGGCGAGCAGAAAGCTCTGGATGCCGGATCCGCAGTAGCCCTCGACGCCGTGCGTGCCGGACGCGACGAAGAGCACGCGCCGCGCGTCGTCGGGCCCGAAGCGCGCCTCGTCGAGGAACAGCGCCGCGCCGTCGGGGCCGGGCAGGGGATGCGCGTGCGACGCGACGCGCGCACCGGCGTCGACGCAACGCTCGAGGAAGAGGGCACGTGCGTCGCCGTAGGACGCGCGGAACGATCGTGTGATCGCGCTGCTGCTCATCGGATCTCCCTTCATCGACCGACGTCGTGCACGACCCGGCCCGCGACGACGGTGCGCAGCACCCGGATCGCGGCGATCTCGTGCGGTGCGACCGCGAGCGGATTCGCCTCGAGCACCACCAGGTCGGCGCGCTTGCCTGCCGTCAGCGTGCCCTTCTCGTGCTCCTCGAACTGCACGCGTGCGGCATCGCGCGTGAACAGCGCCAGCGCCTCGTGCGCCGTCAGCGCCTGGCTCGGCACGAAGCCCTCGCGCGTCACGCAGCAGGCGATCGCGTGCAGCACGTCGGTCGACTCGACCGGCGCGTCCGACGCCCCGCCGACCAGCACGCCCGCGTCGGCGAACGCGCGCAGCGGGTAGACGTGCCGCGCGCGCTCGGCGCCGAGCCGCCGCTCGAGCCAGGTCTTCTCCGAGTGGATGAACAGCGGCTGCGTCGAGACGGCCAACCCGAGGCGCGCGATGCGCTCGATCAGCGCCGGATCGGCGATCGACGCGTGCTCGATGCGGTGGCGATGGTCGTCGCGCGGCGCCTCGGCGAGCAGCCGCTCGTAGAGGTCGACGCAGCGCTCGACCGCCGCGTCGCCGATCGCGTGCACGCAGACCTGCAGGCGCGCGTCGTGCGCGGCGCGCATGCGCGCGTAGATCTCGTCCTCGGGCAGCGTCAAGAACCCGCGTTCCCCCGGACGGTCGCAGAACGGATCGCGCATGCACGCGGTGCAGCTGCCGAACGTGCCGTCGGCGAAGATCTTGAAGCCGCCGACGCGGCGTCCCGCCGCGGGATCGTGCAGCGCGCTCGCGCGCGCCGCGACCGCCGCCTCGACGGTGCGTCCGATCAGGATCGCGTAGGTCGCGAACGGCACCTCGTCGAGCAGCATCAGGAAGCCGAGCGACTCGAGCGCGGCGCCCGCACCGCCGGGGCCTTCGTGGTCGGTCTGCAGGACGACTCCCGCGCTGGTGATGCCGTGCGCGCTCATGCGCGCGAAGGTCGTGCGCGCGGTGTCGCGGAAGCGCTCGAGCGACGGCGACGGTGCCGCCCCGAGCAGCAGCTGCGCCGCACTCTCGAACGCGGCGCCCGACGGGCGTCCGCTCGCATCGCGCGCGAGGCGCCCGCCCGGCGGATCGCTCGCCATCCCGTCGAGGCCCGCGGCGGCGAGTGCGACCGAGTTGCCCGCAGCGCTGTGCCCGTCGTGCTCGAGGACCACGACCGGGCGATCGCCGCACACCGCGTCGAGCTCGTCGCGCGTCGGCAGGCGGCGCTCGGCGAGGCTCTCGTCCTGAAGGCGCAGGCCGACGACGCAGGGATCGTCCGGATGTGCCGCCGCGGCCGCACGCAGCACGCCCTGCATCTCCGCGATGCTGCCGACGCGGCTCAGGTCCGCGTGCAGGTCGAAGTAGAGCAGGCCGACCGGATGCAGGTGCGTGTCGATGAAGCCCGGCACGATGCAGCGGCCGGCGAGGTCGACCTCCTCGACGGCGCGCTCGCCGGCGCCGTCAAGCGCAAGCGCGTCGCGGCACGCGTCTGCCGTGCCCACGGCGACGATCCGTCCGGCGCGCGTCGCGAGCGCCGTCGCGTGCGGGTGTGCGGCGTCCATCGTGACCACGTCGCCGCCGCGGTAGAGCACGCCGGCGGCGTCGGTCGCGGTTGCGTTCGTGCGGAGATCGTCGCTCATCGGCGCAGAACCACCGGCGCCGCGACGCGGTAGCGCTCGAGCGCCGCCTCGTCGAGCGTCACGCCGAAGCCCGGCGCGTCCGGTACGCGCACGCGTCCGCCGGAGTAGTCGATCGGCGTGGTGACGAGGTCGTCCTCGAGCATCACGTGCCCGAAGAGCTCCATCGCATGGCCGAGCACGGACGCGCGTGCCGCGCCGAGGTGGATCTGCGCCGCCGAGCCGATGCCGAGCGGCTGGTTGTGCAGCACGGTGCCCATGCCGCGCCGGGCGCAGTAGTCGATCGCGCGCAGCGCGTGCGTGATGCCGCCCGGGCGCTCGCCGTTCACGCCGAGCACGCCGATCGCACCCAGCTCGACCAACGCCGTCACGTCGGTGAGCGAGAAGCAGCCCTCGTGCGCCATCAGCGGAACCGTCACCGCGCGCTGGACGCGCGCCATGCCGAGCCAGTCGTCGGCGCGCACCGGCTGCTCGGCGCAGTCGATGCCGTGCGGCGCGATCGCGTCGATCGCGCGCACCGCCTCGTCGACCGAGTAGGCCTGGTTGTAGTCGACGCGCAGGCGGACGTCGGCGCCGAGCGCTTCGCGCGCGAGCGCCACGATCTCGCGGTCGCGGGCGAGGCTCTCGCCCAGCTTCAGCCGGAAGCTCGTGGTGCCGCCGCGCCGGAAGGCGAGCGCGAGGTCGACCATGAACTGCGCACCGGCGAGCGGGATCAGTGCTGCGAGCGGCAGCTCGTCCGCGGCGGCACCGCCCATCAGGTCGCAGGCGCGCCGGCCCGCGACGCGACCCATGAGGTCCCAGCACGCCATGTCGAGCAGGCCCTTCGCGACCTCGCTGCGTGCGACGTTTCTGTCCATGCGGTCGCGCAGCGCACCGACCGCGAACGGCGATGCGCCGAGCACATAGCGCCCGAGCGCGCCCTGCACGGCGTCGACGATCTGCGCGGGCGACACGCCGGTCTCCGGCAGCCAGACGAAGGCCTCGCCGAGGCCCTCGTTGCCGTCGTCGGCGCGGAGCCGCGCGATCACGAAGTCGCCGCCGGTCCACGGCTCCTCGGCGGCGATCGCCATGCCGAGCCCGCCGGCGGACTGCGCCATGGTCTCGCGCACGACCGCGTGAAACGGCACGTGCAGCGCGTGCAGCTCGATGCGCTCGATGGTGGGCGATGCCGACATGGGTGGAAGACGCGGCGGTGATCGTTTGCCGCGCGCCGGACGCTATCGTACTGTACGTTCCAGTCAAGCGAGATGAGTGGAATGAACGTTACGGAACGGATCCGTGCCGCGCCGGCGCGGCTCAGCCCCGGCGAGCGGCGCGTCGCCGACGTGGTGGCGTCGGATCCGGAAGCGGTCGCCTTCGGGACCGTCGCGTCGGTCGCGGCGCGCGCCGGCACCAGCGGACCGACCGTGTTGCGCCTCGCGACCCGGCTCGGCTTCGCGGGTTTCGTCGCGCTGCAGGCGGCCGTGCGCGACGGGCTGTCGCAGCGCCTGCGTCCGGCCGTGGAGCGTATTCGGGGCGCTGCCTCCGGACCGGTGCTGGTGCGCGCCCTCGAGGTCGAGCTCGCGAACGTGCGGCGCACGCTCGACGCGGTCGACGCGCGCGCCTTCGCCGCAGCGGTCGCGCTGCTCGGCGATCCGCGCCGCCAGGTCTTCGTCCTGCCGAGCGAGCAGTGCCGGCCTTGCGGATCGTCGTTCGCGGTCGAGCTCGGCCTGCTGCGCGACGGGGTACGGCTGGTCGGCGGCTCCGAGTTCCGTGTCGTGAGCCAGCTCGCACGCGTCAAGCGCGGCGACGCCGTCGTGGTCGTCGATCTGCAGCGGCACGAGCGCTGGCTCGTCGACGCCGCGCGCCGGGCGTCGGCGTGCGGCGCGCGCCGCATCGTGCTCGCCGACGGACCGCTGTCGACGCTCGTCGAGGACGCGCAGCACGTCTTCAGCGTCGCGGCCGATGCGGCCGGACCGTTCGACAGCCAGGTCGGCATCCTGGCGCTGCTGAACGCGCTCGTCGCCGGCGTCGCGGACGCGCTGCGTCCGCAGGCCGCGCGGCGCATCGAGCGCCTCGAGCAGACCTGGGTCGAGAGCGGCGCGCTGCTCGACTGACGGCGACGGCACGCGCCGCCGCGTTGCGCGGACGCCGTCGCCTCGTGCATGATCCGCCGATGCGCACCACCATCCGTCCCGCGACCGAGGCCGACGCGGTGTTCATCGCCTGGGTCCAGCAGGAGGCGGCGCGCTCGCACCTGCCGTACGGCTTCTGGGACCTGGCGTTCATCGGTCCCGACGAGTGGCGTCTCGCGCTGATCGAGAAGATCGTGCGCGCCCGGGCGCGCTCCTTCTGCCACTGGTCGAGCTTCCTGATCGCGGAGGTGGACGGTGCGCCGGCGGCGGGTCTGAGCGGCTACGAGAACCCGTCGGTGACTGCGGGCGAGCTGCTGTTCGCGGCGATGGAGGAGGCCTTCGGCGCGGTCGGCTGGACCGAGCTGCAGGCCGGCGCGATGCAGGAGCGCATCGTGCCGTTCCTCACCTGCATTCCCGAGGCGGCGGAGGAAGACTGGGTCGTCGAGTGGGTCGCGACGCGGCCGGAGCACCGCGGCAAGGGCCTGGTGAAGGCGCTCCTCCAGGCGATCCTCGCGCGCGGCGCCGAGCGCGGCCACGCGCAGAGCCAGATCGCGGTGCTGATCGGCAACACCGCCGCGCAGCGCGCCTACGAGAGCGCGGGCTTCCGCGTCGTCGACGAGAAGACCTCGACGCCGTTCGAGGCGACCTTCGGCACGCCCGGCATCCGCCGCATGCTGCGCTGACGGCGCGACCGTCAAACCAAGAGAGTTCGAGAGAGCGAGGTCACGACGCGATGAAGGAGTATCCGGTCCAGGTCGGCAGCATGCTGCTCACGATGGTCGATCCGCTGCCCGGGCACGAGGTGGCGTACAACCGCTGGTACGAGCGCGACCACTTCTACGCCGGCTGCATGGTCGGACCGTGGCTCTTCGCCGGCTCGCGCTGGGTCGCGACGCGCGAGCTCAAGGCCCTGCGCTTCCCCGAGGACAGCCCGCTCGCGAAGCCGAGCGTCAAGGCCGGCTCGTACGTCGCGATCTACTGGATCCACGAGGGCAAGCTCGACGAGCAGCGCGCGTGGGGCAACACGCAGGCGCACTGGCTCTACAAGAACGATCGCGGCTTCAACGAGCGCACGCACGTGCACACGCTGATGTACAACCTCGACTGGGCGCACTACCGCGACGACGATCCGGTGCCGCTGCCGCTCGCACTCGACCACCGCTTCCCCGGCCTCGCGATGATCGCGGTGCTGCGCAACGAGGGCGTCGCGCAGGACACGCTCGACGCGAAGCTGCGCGGCGAGATCCTGCCGCAGCTCATGAAGGGCTCGCCCGCCGCGATCTGCTCGACGTGGTCGCCGATCCCGCAGGGCGAGGCGCCGATGGCGATCCCGAAGGTCGAGAACACCGACCGCCTCGACATGCAGCTGTGGTTCCTCGACGAGCCCGCCGCGAGCGACTGGCAGCGCTTCCGCGACTACGCGAAGCAGGTCGAGGCGACCGGTCTCGCGAAGGTCGTGTTCGCGTCGCCGTGGCTGCCGACCGTGGTCGGCACCGATCGCTATACCGACCAGCTCTGGTGACGCCCGCGCGCGTCGCGCGGGCTCAGCTGGACTGCAGCCGCTCCGCCTCGCGCAGCCCCGAGATCATCGCCGCGGCGACGGTGCCATAGTACGCCGGCACCGTCGCCTCGCCGGCGAACAGCAGGCGCGGACCGGCGGGCTCACCGAGCGCCACCATGTCGTCCGGGGTCGCCCCGACCGGGATGTACGAGTACGAGCCGCGCGCGAACGGATCGGCGAGCCAGCGCGTGCGCACCGCCAGCTCCGGATCGGGGATCGCGCCGTGGATCTCGCGCAGGATCGCGAGCACGCGTCCGACCACGTCCTCGTCGCGGTACTCGACGATGGAGCGTGCGAAGTGCCCGCCGCAGAAGCACAGCAGGTCGGGCTTGTCGGTGAAGCGCGACAGGTCGAAGTGGATCGGGAACTCGCCCTCGGTGTTCGAGAAGTAGACCGTCGTGTGGTGCTCGGGCTCGAGCCAGAAGGCGCGCGGGAAGCGCAGCACGACCTTTTCGAAGTTGCCCATGTCGAGGCGCGCGATCGCGTCGCGCTTGCGCTGCGGCAGGGCGGGCGCGAAGCGGATCGTGTCCGCCTTCAGCACACCGAGCGGCACGGTCACGATCGCGTGCGAGCCGCGGTGGGTCGCGCGGGCGGTCTCGATCGTCACGCCGTCCTCGTCCCAGCGCACGGTGTCCACCACCTCGCCGGTGCGCACGTCGAGACCGTCCGCCAGCCGCGCGATCAAGCGTGCGTAGCCGCCGTCGGGAAACTGGTTGCCGCCGGCGAACTCCGAGTCCTCGAAGATCGCGTCGAGCGAGGTGAGCTCGGCGGGGCCACCGTAGAACAGCTCGACGATGCCCTGGCGGATGCCGAAGTCGGCCCAGCGCCGGCGCGTGGCATCGAGGCCGAGGCGGCCGACGTAGAGGTCGATCGCCTGCGCGAGGTTCGCGCCCGGCCCGAGCGCCGCGCGCAGCTCGCCGATCGACTCCTCGAAGTCGCTCTGCGGGGTCGCGACGTAGGTCACGAGATCCTCGAGCGACACGGCGCCGACGCGCGGATCGAAGGCCGCGATCGTGCCGTCGATGACCTCGGCGGGGCGCCAGCCGATGCCGCTGCGGCGGGCGAGCTCCGCGACCGGGTTGCCCTCGATGCCGTGCATCCAGGCGCCGCCCACGTCGACCGGTGCGCCGCCGAAGTCGATCGTCCAGGTGCGTCCGCCGATGCGCTCGCGCGCCTCGAGCACGATCACCTCGCGTCCCGCGGTGCGCAGCGCAGCGGCCGCGGCGAGGCCCGCGAAGCCGGCGCCGACGACCAGGATCGGACCCGCCTCGGGGCTCGCGGATCGTCCGTCGCTGCACGCCGGAGCGGCGGCGGCGACGGCACCGAGACCGAGGAGACGCAGCAGCTCGCGACGCGACAGGGACGGCGGCATGGCGAAGCGCCTAGCATCATCGCGGGGCGGCCGGCCAATGCCGGAATTTTGCGCAGCTGCCTCATTGCTGCACCGCGCCGAAGCACCGTGATCGACCGCGGCCGCGCAGACAGGCGCAGAATCGGATGAATGCGCGTACCTCCTTCGAGGGACATCGTGGCACGGGCGTTGCGTTCCGCCCCGCTCGCCGGCGCGATGCGCGCGGCACGAAGCCGATCCGATGAGCACGACCCGCCCGAAGACGACCGCACGAGCCGACGCGCCGTTGATCGCGTTGTCGAGAAGGGAATGCCTGCTGACCCTGTGGGTCGCGGCGGTCACCGGCATCGTGCTGCTGCTCGGAGCACTGGAGGCGCGCGCCGCGATGACCTCGCAGGTGGTCGGCACCGCCGTGCTGCTGCAGGCGAGCTCGATCTCGGCCAGCACCGCGATCACCCGCATCGGCGTCATCCGCGCACCGCGCGACAACGTCCGCACGGACCGTGACGCGATCCTGCTGCGCGGGCTGATGTCCTCGCCGCTGGCGCTGCCGCCGCTCCATCCGCGCGCGACGCGGCGCTACGAGACGACGACCGTCGCGTCGCTGACCGAAAGCCGGCGACCGCAGCTCGTCGTCGAGGTCGAGCATCCGCGCGTGCACGTCAAGCGTCGCGAGACGCCGGTCGCAACGCCGATCGCACGCCGCACCGACGACGACGTCCAGACCGCCGCCCCGCGCGACGCGTGGACGAAGGTGTCGTCGCGCCGCGGACCGCCGCTCCTCGCGGGCCGCCGCACCGCCTGACCCGCGCGCGCCTTCCTCGCGGAAGCACGCAGCGCTCGGGCCCGGAATCGCGGCAGCCCTCCACGCCAACCGAGGGACGATTCCGGCCGGCGTCGGGCGCGACGCCGAACACCCGAGCCTCGTCCCGAGCGCCCGCCCGGGAAGCGGGCCCGACACCCAGACGACGCGAGCTCTCGACCCGTAACCATGAGCCGCCTCCGGCGCCGTACCGGAGGCAGGGGAACCCAGCGATGGTCAAATCCAAGTTATTTCTGCTCTTGACTCTGCTCGCCTGCGCGCTGGCCGGTGCTCTCGCAGCCTCGGCGCCCGCGGAGGAGGCGCCGGCACCGCCGGCCTACTTCAACGGCGCGATCGCCGACGCGGAGAAGCCGACCTGGCCCGACCAGGGTGGCGGCGCCGCTGGCGTCTGGATCACGCCCGGCGTGGGCGGTGACGATCCCGCGAAGATCGACGGCGCGGGTCTCTACGACCGCATCGCGCACAACATGTTCTCGATCAACATGGTGTGGACGCTTGTCACCGGCTTCCTGGTCATGTTCATGCAGGCCGGCTTCATGCTCGTCGAGACCGGTCTGTGTCGCGCCAAGAACGCGGCGCACGTCTCGGCGATGAACTTCATGGTCTACCCGCTCGGCTGCTTCGCCTTCTGGGCGTACGGCTTCGCGATCGGCTGGGGCAACTGGTGGAACGGTCCGGTGCCGCCGGGCTGGTACGCGTCGCTCGGACCGGGCCTGTCGGTGCTCAACTCGGGAATCGGGCTCGGTGCTGCGACGGACGCGGCGGGTAACGCGACCGGTGCCTTCACGTACGGCATCATGGGTCTCAAGGGGTTCTTCTTGGGGAACAGCGTCGGTGACGTCAGCGTGATGGCGCTGTTCTTCTTCATGATGGTGTTCATGGACACCACGGCCACGATTCCAACTGGCGTCATGGCCGAGCGCTGGGCATGGAAGAACTTCTGCGTGTACGCGCTGTGGGTGGCCCTGCCGTATTGCCTGTACGCCAACTGGGTGTGGGGTGGGGGCTGGCTCGCGCAGGGCGGTCTCAACTGGGGGCTCGGGCACGGTGCGGTCGACTTCGCCGGATCGGGTGTGGTGCACGCGATGGGCGGGATCATCGGCCTCGCTGGGGGCATCGTGATCGGGCCGCGCATCGGCAAGTACATTGGCGGCAAGCCGCAGGCGATGCCGGCGCACAACGTCAACACCGTCGTGCTCGGCACGTTCATCCTGGCCTTCGGCTGGTTCGGCTTCAACCCGGGCTCGACGCTGTCCGGTACCGATCTCCGCATCAGCTACGTGGTGGTGAACACGCTGCTCGCGAGCGTCACCGCCGCGATCGCCTGCATGCTCACGCTGTTCGCGAAGGGTCTGAAGCCCGATCCGACGATGATGTGCAACGGCATGCTGGCTGGTCTCGTCGCGATCACGGCGCCGTGCGCGTTCGTCGATCCGTGGGCGGCGGGCGTGATCGGGGCGGTCGCCGGCTGGATCGTGGTCGAGGCCGTGTTCTTCTTCGAGAGGCGCGGTGTCGACGATCCGGTCGGCGCGATCTCGGTGCATGGCGTGAACGGCCTCTGGGGGGTGATCTCGGTCGGCATCTTTGCGACCGGAGGCTATGGCGCCGGCTGGAACGGAGTCGTGCGGGAGGAGTTCGTCAAGGCCTACGGGGCGGACGGCGTGCGCGGCATTCTCTACGGCGATCCGGGTCAGCTCGTGATGCAGATCATCAGTGCGGTCACCGTCGCGGTGTTCGGCTTCGTGATGGCGTGGGTCTGGTTCAAGATCAGCGACAAGATCACGCCCCTCCGGACGACCGAGGAGATCGAGCTCGAGGGTCAGGACATCGGCGAGATGGGCGTGCTGGCCTACCCGGACTTCCAGGTCCACACCGGCAGCCGGCTGCGCGAGTAGCGCGGCAGCGCGAGCCGCGCCGACGGATCGGCGCACTCCCTTCGCAACGGGCGGCACGAAGGCCGCCGCGGGCACGGTCCCGCGGCGGCCTTCGCCGTTTGACACGAGCGCCTCGCGTACGACGTCAAGCAGGAGCGCGTAGGATCAGCGCATCGACGCGCGCCCGCACGCGAAAGCCGAGCGCCGCGTACACCCGCCGCGCGCCGTGGTTGTCGTCGGCGACGTGCAGGAACGCGCGCTCGCCGCGCGCGAGGCAATCGGCGACCAGCCGCGTCACCAGTGCCGCCGCGAGCCCGCGTCGCTGGTAGGCGGGTTCGGTGCACACGGCGCTGATCTCGGTCGCCCCGGCGACGCGCAGACGCTCGCCGGCCATCGCGACCAGCCGTCCGCGGTCGCGCACCCCGATGTAGCGTCCGAGCCGGTGCGTGCGCGTCGCGAACGGACCGGGACGCGTCGCGGCCACCAGCGCCTGCATCTCGGCCGCGTCGTCGTCGCCGAGATCGAGCGCCGCGACCGAAGCGTCCGCGGCGTCGTCGGGTCGAGGCGGCGTCGCGCTCGGGCCACCGGTGAGCTCGGACGGTGGAGCGCTCGCGGGTCGCCCGGTGAGCACCGGCGGCTCCGCACGCGCGTAGAGCATCTGGTCGCACGGCATGCGGGCGAGGACCTCCCAGCCCGCCGGCACCTCGACCGGCGTGCGGAACAGCACCGCCATGCCGCCCGCACCGGCGAGCGTGCGCAGCGCGTCCCACGCGGCCGGATCGGGCGCGTCGGGCAGGGCGCCGAACGGTGCGAGCTCGTCGTCGAAGCGCAGCGCGGGCGGCGCGCCGACGGCGAAGCGCGCCAATGGGCCGGTGAGGGCGTACCAGACGGCGTTGTCGAGCGGCTCGGACATCCGCCCGCACCATGCGCGATGGAACGCACCGATGCGAGCGTCGGCGCAGCCGAGCGCGCGACCGCGTGCGCGCTGCTTGCGCCGGACGCGCGGCGCCGGCATCGTCGCGTTCTTCCGAGGAGGACTCCGTGCAGACGGCAGAGACCGCGAACGAGAGCGTCGACGCACACCTCGAGCGCATCGCGCGCGACGGCTACACCATCGTGCGCGACGCCGTCGCGCCCGACTTGACGGTGCGTCTGCGCGACGCGATCCGCCGCCTCGAGCGCGAGCTCGGCATCGAACCGCGCAACACGGCGGCCGAAGGCAAGGCGACGCGCCGCATGTACAACCTGCTGGCGAAGGATCCGGTGTTCGCCGAGATGCCGGCGCATCCGGCGATCCTGCCGCTCGTCGAGCGCCTGCTCGACCGTGGCTGCCTGCTGTCCGGCATGACCGCGATCGACATCGGACCGGGCGAGGAGCCGCAGCCGCTGCACGGCGACGACATCGTCATGTCGCGCCACCTGAAACGTCCGCATGCACCGATGATGGTCACGTCGATGTGGGCGCTGACCGACTTCACCCCCGAGAACGGCGGCACGTGGTACGTGCCGGGCTCCCACCTCTGGCCGCAGACGCCGCACGATCCGGATGCACCCAAGGACGTCGACGTGCAGAAGCTCGCCATGCCGGCGGGCAGCGTGATGGTCTTCCACGGCAGCCTCTGGCACGGCGGCGGCGCCAACACGACGGCCGACCAGTGGCGCTGCGGCGTGAACGTCCAGTACTGCCCGGGCTTCGTGCGCCAGCAGCAGAACCCGTATCTCGGCATCCCGCGCGAGGTCGCGGCGAGGCTGCCCGACCGGGTGCTCGAGCTGCTCGGCTACCGGCTCTACAAGGGCATCATGGGGCACGTCGACGGCCGGAGCCCCGGCGAGGTCGCATTCGGCCCGCGATTCGCCGAGACCGCGTACCGCGATGCCGAGCGGCGTCGCGCCGCGCGCGACGTGGATCGCTGAGGCACCTCGCGCCGCACGGCCGGCCGCAGGGTTCGTAGAGCGCAAAACTCGGTTGCGTGGACGCCGCCGGCTGGCGTAACCATCGTCTCATGCTGTGTCGCCGTCGGTGCCACCCGTGCGTCTGGCTCGTTCTCGCCGCGGTCGTGGTGCTCGTCCCCACGGCCGCACGCGCGCATCGTCCGAACGTCAAGGCGAATCTGGTGCGCGTGAGCGGGACCGGCGGCGGATTTCTCAACGTGCGTCCGGCGCGCGGCGGGTCGGTCGACCTGGAGTTCCCCGGCCATCCGCAGAACGGCAAGCTGATCATGGACTTCCGCATCAACGGCGTGCCGTCGCCGGGTGTGGTCTATCCCATCGACAGCGACCGCGACAGCTGGCGCATCGGCCTCGGCCTGCGCGACCAGGACAAGATCGAGATCTCCAACGTGCGCGTGGTCGACGGCAACGGCGCGACGGTAGCGGTGCTCGGCGGCGACGTCGCCGCGCGCGGTCGCGACGTGTTCTCCGCACCGCTGGTGTGGGTGGTCGACACGCAGAGCGACGTCGGCTTCACGCGCGGCGGCGACACGATCCTGTCGCGCACCGGCAAGTGGAGCGTCGGCTTCGATGCGCTGCGCTCGCGCTCGACCGCGCAGCGCCTCAACAACACCGGCAATAGGGCCGAGATCGAGTACTCGCTCAACGGCGGCCCATGGCTCGTCGAGTCGGTGACGTTCGACGTGCAGAGCGGCAAGTCGCGCCCCAACGGACGCCCCGGCAAGCAGCTCGCGATCCCGTTCGACGCACACGTCGAGGTGCGGCGCGTCGACGTGTTCGACTCGGGCGGCCACAAGTTCGCGACCATGGGTGTCCGCATGGGCAACCAGGGCCACTACCTCGAGACCGTGCCGACGCTCGTGCCGACGCCGTCGCCGACGCCGAGCGCGAGCCCGTCGCCGACCCCGAGCCCGACGCCCACGACTCCTCCGACGCCCACGCCGACGCCGAGCCCGACGCCGGACGAGCCCACGCCGACGCCGGATCCGACACCGAGCCCGGACCCGACACCGGAGCCGACGCCGAGCCCGGACCCGACGCCGGAGCCGACACCGAGCCCGGATCCGACACCGGAGCCGACGCCGAGCCCGGATCCGACACCGGAGCCGACGCCGAGCCCGGACCCGACACCCGAGCCGACGCCGAGCCCGGATCCGACACCGAGCCCGGACCCGACGCCCGAGCCGACGCCGAGCCCCGATCCGACCCCCGAGCCGTAGCCGTCGGCGCTACTTGACGCCGAGTGCCAGGATGGACAGTCCGCCCGGCAGGTCGTGCGTGCGGAGCCAGCGTCGCTCGAGGGCCGCGACGCCGCCGAGGACGGCGCCGGCGAGACCCTGCCCGGTGTCGAGATCACTCGCGGTCGCGGTGCGCTCCAGCGCCGCCTTGACCAGCGCGGGCGGCACGAGAAAGGCGTAGGCGCCCGTCACGCGCAGCGGGCGCAGGCCCGCGTCGTCGAGCAGCGCGCGCAGATCGGCGCGCGCGAAGCGGCGCGCGGTGTGGGTGATGCGATCGTGCGCGCGGCGTAGCCGCCGCACGCCGGGCTCGAGCAGGCAGACCACTCCTCCCGGCTTCACGACCCGCGCGAGCTCGCGCACCGCGAGCCGCGGATCGGCGATCTGTGCGTGATAGAGCACGGTCACGCACAGCGCCGCATCGAAGCTCGCGGTCGCGAACGGCAGGTGCTCGAGCGTCGCGGCCGTGCGGAGCGCTTCGTAGCCCTGCGCGCGGTGGAGCTCGAGAGCGAGCGGCTCGACGTCGGCCGCGACCAGACGTCCGTGCCGCGCAAGCCAGCCGCCGGTCGCGCCCGGCCCCGAGCCCGCGTCGAGCACGCGTGCATCACGCGGCAGCAGCGGGGCCAGCGTCTGCTCGAGGAGCGCGCGCGTCGCCGCGTACCACCAGTGCGCCGCCTCGACGGC
>JAIEPK010000152.1 GCA_019749875.1 Candidatus Binatia bacterium
GAACCTCGAGCACAGCGCCGGCGGCTCGAGCGGCGGGGCCGCCGCCGCGGTCGCGGCGGGCATCGTGCCGTTCGCGCACGCGAGCGACGGCGGCGGGTCGATCCGCGGCCCGGGCAGCATGTGCGGCCTCATCGGCCTCAAGCCGACGCGCGGCCGGCTGTCGTTCGGGCCGAGCATCGGGGAGCGCTGGTCGGGCTTCTCGAACGAGTTCGCGATGACGCGCACGATCCGTGACACCGCAGCACTGCTCGATGCCGTCGCGGGCGCGATGCCCGGCGATCCATACACCGCGCCGCCCCCCTCGCGGAGCTTCGCCGAGAGCGCGCAGCGTCCGCCCGGCAAGCTGCGCGTCGCCGTGCTTCGGCACGGCATCCGCGGCATGGAGCTGCACCCGGAGTGCCTCGCGGCGGTCGACCGCGCGGCGCGCGCGCTGACCGACGCCGGTCACGTCGTCGAGGAAGGCTACCCGGCGATCCTCGACGACCACGAGCACGTCGGCCACTACGTGACCATCGTCGCGAGCAACACCGCGCGCGCGGTCGACGTCTGGGCCGAGCGCGCCGGTCGTGCGGTCACCGAAGACGACATGGAGCCGCTCACCTGGGCGCTCGCCGGCTACGGCCGCGCGAAGACCGCACCCGAGCTGCTCGCCGCGATCGAGAGCGTGCACCGCCTCGGCCGCCGCGTCGCCGAGTGGTTCGCCGGTGGCTTCGATCTGCTCTTGACGGCAACGCAGAGCCTGCCGCCGCCGCGCCTCGGCGAGATCAGCTCGACGCGCGAGGAGCCGCTGCGGGCGTTCCTGCGCGCCGCCCCGTACGGCGTGAACACGCTGCCGTTCAACCAGTCGGGCATGCCGGCGATCTCGCTGCCGGTGCACTGGACGGCCGACGGGCTGCCGGTCGGCGCCCAGCTGGTCGCGCCGTTCGCACGCGAGGACCTGCTGCTCGCGGTCGGCGCACAGCTCGAGCAGGTCTGCGACTGGCGGACGCGGCGCGCGCCGATCCACGCCTGAGATCGACTCCGCACGCGACGCGGGCGGCGGGCGAAAAGGAAGGTGATAATATACTTGCGTAACCCCGCGGACTCGGCTACTGTCTCTCCATGCCGAGGAAGAACCAGCGGACGACGGCCGAACCGATCAGCCTTCAGGAGGCCATTCGGTTCTTCTCCGACGAGGATCGCGCGCACGACTACCTGCTAGAGCGCCGCTGGCCAGACGCCGAGGTTCGCTGCCCGACGTGCGGCAGCAGCGCCGTGCACTACCTCGCGAAGTACCGCCGCTGGAAGTGCGCGAGCGACCACGCGCAGCGCCAGTTCTCGATCAAGGTCGGCACGATCATGGAAGGCAGCCCGCTCCCGCTGGGCAAGTGGCTCGCCGCGATGTGGATGGCCGCGAACTGCAAGAACGGCGTCAGCAGCTACGAGGTGCACCGCGCGCTCGACATCACACAGAAGAGTGCTTGGTTCATGCTCCAGCGCATCCGCCTCGCGATGCAGGCTGCCGGAAGCGGCGACGGCAAGTTCGACGGTCACGTTGAGGTCGACGAGACGTTCATCGGCGGCAAGGCGCGCTTCATGCACGCCCACAAGCGCGCCGAGAAGATCAAGGGCCGTGGCCCGATGGGCAAGGTCGCCGTCATGGGCCTGCTCTCGCGCCACGGCAAGGACGGACACAGCGTCGTCCGCACGACGGTCGTCAAGGACCGACGCAAGGCCACGCTTCAGCACGAGGTGCGCGCGAACGTCGAGACGGGCTCGTTCGTCTACTCGGATGAGCTGCTGTCGTACCAGGGCCTCGACGGCGAGTACGTGCACAACGTCATTAATCACGCCGAGACCTACGTGCGCGGAAACGTGCACACCAACGGCATGGAGAACTTCTGGTCGCTCCTGAAGCGCGGCATCCGCGGCACGTACGTGAGCGTGGAGCCATTTCACCTCTTCCGCTACCTCGACGAGCAGGCGTTTCGGTTCAACCTGCGCAAGGACAAGGAAGGCGACCGCGGGCGCTTCAAGGCGCTGCTCGGTCACGTCGCCGGCAAGCGACTCACCTACCGCACGTTGATCGGGGACGGGCACTCAGCAACCCTCGCGATGGCGTGAAGCGGGAGCGGCGCGGCAAGCGGCGCCAGGGCCGATCCTAAAGCGCAACCCCTAACCAGCCGATGGAGTTTGCCGTGACGCCCAAGCAGGTCGAACGTCTAGACGAAGCGCCCGCGTATCATGCCGAGATCGGCGTTGATCTTCCGCTTGACCGCTGGATCGGTTTTGCGGTCAAGGTGCTGCGCGACGCGGGAATAGAGACCTACGAGTCGTGCGAGGGGGGGAAGGGTCACGCCTTCCCAGAGCCGACAATCCGGTTTCACGGCACGAGTACGACCGGCTTTCATGCATTCAACATCGCAATGGAGCACGCGTTGCCGGTGTATGCGGTTCGTCGCGCATGGTCTGTGACCGACGGCGAGCTGACTGGGCCGAACTGGGAGATGGTCTTTCATCCGCGCCGCACGCTGGTGCGGCGGCAGCAGCAGGCCGAGCGCGCTGGGTTGATGGGAGCGCCGCCGAAGCGACGCCCCCATCGGGTTATTGGTCAGCCCAGTCGCTGACAGTGCTCACACTTCCGGCGGCCACCGGTCCCCTGTCGCTTGTAGTAGGACTCGATGTTGTTGCCTTCGGTGCAGGCCGTGTCGTCGTGGTAGACGGGCCGATCCGTCGCCTTGACGGAGTGCCAGGGATAGATTTTCATTTCCGTTCT
Organism: Candidatus Binatia bacterium; assembly: GCA_019749875.1. Lineage (GTDB taxonomy): Bacteria > Desulfobacterota > Binatia > UBA12015 > UBA12015 > VGTK01. The sequence continues at coordinate 2,756 of JAIEPK010000152.1, forward strand.
GTCCTAACAGTTGAAGGCGCCCGCGGGCGCAATTGAAGAATTCGCACTCGTTGCCGTCGCGTCTCGCCCGCTCGTGGCGTGAGCCCTGAAGCCCGCGCCACGAGCGCGACGGAGACCTAGATCATGGTGAAGCTCGGTCGTACCGCATGCGGGTCGCTCGCTTTCCCAAGACGTACGGAGCCTGCGCGTACGTCTTGACAGGGGCGCCCCTGGATGGGCTAGATACGAGGTAGTAGGGCCTCGGTGATCTAGTTCAGGCGCCGATCGCTTTCGGGAAGCCGGGCCGTGACGGTGGTCAGACCGTTGCGAGCCCGGCTTTCTGCGTCTGCTTTATGTCATGGTACGTGCCCAGACTCCGTCATCCGAACGGGTCACTTTGCCGGCCTGCTTGAGTCCAACAAGGCCAAAGTGGACGACGCGCCCCGGCATCTTGTCGTCGAAGGAGTAGCCTCGCCTCCTGGCGTAGTGAACGATCTCGCCAAGGGTCATACCCCGCGTGCCCTCTAGCGCATCTAGGATGATGTCGCTGAGCGACTGCGGCTCGTCGTGCGGGGCGTGCTCTGCGCGGAACTCAAGAGCTAACGGCAGCGTGGCGCCGTTCGATGCAGTCGCGCTGCTGGCCTTGATCTCGATCAAGATCAGCCGCTTCAGAGCCTCCTCCTTTTCTGCCAGCACTGAGATGGCCGCCTCGTGGGCCTTGCGCTCTGTGCGCGTCTGGTCGAGCTGCTTCTCCAGCACCACTACGAAGTCGGTGCGGTTCTCAATGTCGTGCGCCACGCCGGCACTAAAGCGCTCTTCCCCCACTCTTGTCAAGACAGTGAGGAAAGTGGCCACGCACTGCGCCACCACTTGCCAAAGCTTCGCTCAAATCGGTCGATCGCCCTACTCGTAGCGAGGTGCAGGCTGACGAGCAAGCCGGGGCCGCAGTGGGTCGCCTACTGTGCCCGGCGTGTCGTCCGGGACTTCACGGGGGGCTTAGCTTGACGTTGCTTGTCCAGCGCTTCCCGCGGCACCGCCAGCACGCCTCGCACGACCTGATCGAACTTCCTCGCGGCGTCTTGGCCTTCGTGGAAGTGGTCGGGCTCGATCCTACCTGAAGCTGCGCGCACTGAGTCGGCGGGTTTTGGCATGGGTGAGAGCCTACCACTGCCGATGTGCGCTGTTAACCGCACCGCTCTGGGGCTCGTACCAGCCGTCTGGGTATCGCCCGAGGACTAGCCCGAACAGCTCTTCACGAGGGAGTTGTCCGCGGCGCACCCGCCACATGCCTAGGACGGCGCGCGATCCGAACGAGCAGACTCCGATCCACAGGAGCCCGAAGCCCATCAGCGCACCGGTGTAAAGCAGACCGCCCGACTGGTCGCGGATGGGCACGCACATGCACGGATCGAGTTTGAACCACTCGTACAGGACATGTCCGGTGATGAACCAGAGCGGCGACGAGAGGCCGATCCCGGCGAGGAACGCGAAGGTGAGCGTCTGGCGATGCTCGGCGCGCAGATCGCGGAAGCGCAGGGCGTTGCGCCAAACCTGCGTGATCATGATCCACCGGTACGGTCACGGCGGAGGTCACTCAAGGGCGTCGCATTGATCGCGAGGCTATAGCGACCGCCTACTTGACTCTGGGTTAACCAAGTATATTATCACCAAAAGGAACGCGCGACGGCGCGCGTGCGGTGGACCCGGGTCGGGCGAGGACGCGCGCGTCCGCTAGCGCACGATCTCGCGCAACGCGATGCAGGCGAGGTTCGCGAACATCTGTACGACCGGCAGGTCCGCCCGCGTCACCGGCGGCGTACCGGTCCGCATCGCGACGATCACCCCCACGGCCTTCGAGCGCACGACCAGCGGCTGCACGATGAACGAGCTCGCGGCGATGCGCGGCACCGGTGCGCCCGGCGGCACCAGCATCATCGTCGTCCCGCGCTCGACCACGCGCGGCGTCGCATCGAGGACGACCTCCGCGATCAGCCCGGCCCCGCGACGGAGCGGGGCGGCGACACGACCGCCCTCGCGCTCGAGGTCGGTTCCGTAGCAGAAGCGCGCGACGACCTGCTCGCGTCCCTTCGCCACCAGGCCGAGCACCACCACGTCGAAGCCGCCGCTGCGTGCGATCCCCTCGACGACGGCCGTCAAGTTATGGTTGACGTCGCCGTCGTCGAGGATCGCTCCCGTCACCTCGACCGCGACGTCGACCGCGAGGACCGGGTCGCCGCGGCGCTCTGCCGGCAGCACTGCCGGTGCGGTCCCGGCCGGCAGTGCGACCGTCTCGTCCGCCGTGTGCGCCTGCGGCACCTGCACCATGACGCCGCCGGCCGGCGACACGCTCATCGGCCGGCGGTCGCGTGACGGCAGCAGGCCGAGCATGCGCGTGTGCGCAGGCATCTCCTCGTCCACCGCGTCGAGCGCATCGGCAAGACGCTGCGGCGACAGCTCGAGCTCGGCTTCGAGGCGCTCGATGCGCGTGCCGTCGATCGGCACGCCGAGCTCCCTCGCCCGCGTGTGCAGGTCCGCCAGCTCGACCACCGCGGAGAGCTGCTCGGCGAGCGTGCCGTGCACGGTGCGCAGGTCGCCCGTGCGCCGCTGGAAGTGGTGGACGTACGTGTCGGGCAGGCTCCAGTGACGCAGCACCTCGGTCGCGACGCGGTCCGGGGACACCCCCGCGACCGCCGTCACCGCCTCCTCGAGCGTATGGCTCCCCTCGCGCTCGAGCGTCAGCGCACGCAGCAGCACGTCCGGATAGAACGCCGCCACCCAGAGCAAGCCGAGATTCGCGAACAGGCCGAGCAGGTACGCCTGCTCCGGCGGAACGCTGCCCACGCGCGTGGCGATCGCCTGCGCGGTGAGCGCGCAGCGCAGCGCGCGGCGCAGATTGTCGTGCACGACCTGATCGTTGGGCTTGCCGCGCGTCAGGTGCTGGATGAGCAGCAGGCCGGTCGCGATCTCGCGCACGCGCTCGAAGCCGATCAGCACGATGGCGCGCGTGATGGTCGACACCGCTTCGCCGCGCGCGCCGTAGGCGACCGAGTTCACCACGCGCAGGATCTTCGCCGACAACCCCGGATCCTGCAGGATCGCGTGCGCGAGGCCGAGCGTGCTGCAGTGCTCCTTGCTCAGCAGGTGGTTCAGGCGCTCGATCGCCTGTGGGTTGGCACCGAGATCGCCCTGCTCGCGGATCTCCTCGAGGATCCGTGGGGCGCGTTCACCGTGCGCGGCCTGTGGTTGCATCGCGATCTCCTGGCCCGGCAACCGTTCGACCCGTGGCGCACGGAACTTGAGCAGATTTCCGCAGCCCCGACGGAGGATCGCGCACCTGCGCTGTCGAAAGGCACACGGCTCGTTCGACTGTTGGGCGAATCGCAAGCAACCGGACGAGGGCGCCGCGAGACGGCACGCGCCTCTACCGCACCAACGGAGGAACGAAGATGCGCTTCATGATCCTGATCCGCGCGACGGCAGAGACCGAATCGGGCGCCATTCCCGACCCCGAGATGTTCACGGCCATGAGCCGCTACAACGAGGAGCTGGTGCAGGCAGGCGTCATGCTGAACGGCGACGGCCTGCACCCGAGCGCACGCGGGGCGCGCGTCCGCTTCTCGGGCGACTCGCGCACGGTGGTCCCTGGCCCGTTCCCCACCGGGGAGATGATCGCCGGCTTCTGGATCTGGCGCTGCGACTCGCTCGCCGACGCGATCGCCTGGGTGGAGCGCTGCCCGAACCCGACGCACGGCGAGAGCGAGATCGAGATCCGCCAGCTGTTCGACGCCGAGGACTTCGGCGATGCCGTTCCCGAGGACGTCCGCGCGGCGGAGGCGCGCATGCGGGAGGAGATCACGGCACGCGAGGCGAAGCGTGGCGGCGCGTCCTGACGACGCCGCGGCCGTACTCCGGGCGTGCGCGCCGCGGGGCACGCTCCGCTGGCGGGTGGTGGTCGTCGACGAGGAGCGACGCCTGGACGCGCACCTGCGGGACCTGCTCGTCCACGCGCTGCCTGCGCTCGCCGAGCGCCTTGCGTCACGTGCCGTGTGCGACGATGGTGCGGCGGTGCGAGGAGAACGATGAACCTGCCCGTCGCCCCACCCGTCCTGCCCATGCTCGCGAAGCGCGTCGCCGAGGTCCCCGCGAAGGACGGCTTCCTCTTCGAGCCGAAGTGGGACGGCTTCCGCACGCTGGTCTTTCGCGATGGCGACGACGTGCTGCTGCAGAGCCGCGACGAGAAGCCGCTCAATCGCTACTTCCCGGAGCTCCTGCCGCCGCTGCTGGCCCAGCTGCCCGAGCGCTGCGTGCTGGACGGCGAGATCGTCGTCGCGCAGAGCGGGCGCCTCGAGTTCGAGCTGCTGCAGCAGCGCATCCATCCGGCGGCATCGCGCGTCAAGCTGCTGTCGCAGCAGATCCCGGCGTCGATCGTGTTCTTCGACCTTCTGTGCGCGGGCGACCGCGACCTGCGCGGCGTCGCGTTCGCCGAGCGTCGCGCGGAGCTGGAGCGCGTCGTCGCCGAGGTCGAGCCGCCGCTGCATCTCACGCCGAGCACGCGCGAGCACGCGGTTGCGTCGGACTGGTTTCGCCGTTTCGAGGGTGCCGGCTTCGACGGCGTGATCGCGAAGCCGGTCGGCGGTGCGTACGAGCCCAACAAGCGCGCCATGCTCAAGGTCAAGCACGAGCGCGAGTGCGACTGCGTGGTCGCCGGCTTCCGCTGGCACAAGAACGGCGAGGGCACAGCGATCGGCTCGTTGCTGCTCGGCCTCTTCGCCGACGACGGCGAGCTGCAGCACGTCGGCGTGGTCGCGAGCTTCACCATGGACAAGCGGAAGGAGCTGGTCGACTTCCTGGCGCCGTACCGCAACGACGCGCTCGCCGGTCACCCGTGGGCCGGCTGGGCCGAGAGCAACCACGTCGAGAATCCCGACGCGCAGCGCATGCCCGGCGCGGTGAGCCGCTGGACCGGCGGCAAGGACCTGTCGTGGGAGCCGCTGCGGCCCGAGCTCGTGGTCGAGGTGGCGTACGACCACATGCAGGGGCGCCGCTTCCGCCACACCGCGCAGTTCCGCCGCTGGCGGACCGACAAGGCGCCGCGCGACTGCACCTACGCGCAGCTGGAAGTGGTGGCGCCGGAGGAGCTGGCGGCGATCTTCGCGAGTCGTTGACGCGAGGGGGCACGCGCTCCCTCCCCCCAACGGGCAAAGCCCGTTGGGCCCCCACTCCCCGCGCTCCCTCCGGTCGGCCGCGCGCGTCGCGCGCAGTCTCCGTGGAGGTGATCGTCAGCGCGTCGGGTCGTCGTCCGGGTCCGGCGTCTCCTGCTGTGGACGCAGCTCCTCGGGAACATGACGCAGGTTCACGCGTACCCGCGTCCACGTCGACGAGCGCCCACGCATCGAGTCGACCAGCACGTCCTCGATCGTCACGTGGGACGCCGCTTCCGGATGGCGTGCCTTCCAGCGCTCGAGCCCGTCGAGCGCGGCTGCCTTGTCCGGCGAGTTCGCGACGGTGACCAGCGGCATCTTCGTGCGCGGCGTCCGCGACGCGGTGCGCTTCTTCTTGACGCCGGTCGCGACGTCGCCGTCCTGCCGCTCGCCGTCCGCCGGCTTCGCCTTCCGCGCCCGCGACGGTGCGACGCGCGCGCCCTCGCCTTCCATCTTGCGGTAGTGCGGCGGCCACGGCGCGTCGCCGAGACCCTGTGCTTCGTCGCGCTCGGCGAGCTCGAGCAGCATGTCGAGCGAGCCGGGAGCGTGATCCATCTCCGCGTGCGGGTCGCCGATCGCCGCGAAGCGTGCGGGCACGGTGGCGACGGTGAAGTCCGCCGCGTCGCAGTCCGGCACCTCGTCCCACGTGAGCGGCGTCGACACGCGCGCGTCGGGCAGCGGACGCACGGAGTACGCGGAGCACGTCGTGCGGTCTTTCGCGTTCTGGTTGTAGTCGAGGAACACGCCGTGACGCTCCTCCTTCCACCACTTCGAGGTGGCGAGATCCGGCACGCGGCGCTCGATCTCGCGCGACAGCGCGAGTGCCGCGCGCCGCACCTCGGTGAAGGTCCAGCGCGGCTGGATGCGCACGTTCACGTGCATGCCGCGCGAGCCGCTGGTCTTCGGCCAGCCGGTGAGCCCGAGCTCCTCCAGGAGCGCTTTCACCTCGAGCGCCACGCGGCGCACGTCGTCCCACGCGACGCCGGGAGTCGGATCGAGATCGACGCGCAGCTCGTTCGGGTGGTCGAGGTCGCCACTCAGCACCGGGTGCGGATGCAGCTCGATGCAGCCCAGGTTCACGATCCAGGCGAGCCCCGCCGCGTCGTCGACCACGACCTCCTCCGCGGTGCGCCCCGACGGGAACGACAGCGTCACGGTGCGGATCCACTCCGGCCGGCTCTCGGGCGCGCGCTTCTGGTAGAAGGCCTCCGCGTGCGCGCCGTCGACGAAGCGCTTGAGCACGATCGGGCGATCGCGGATGCCGTTCAGCGCCCCGTCCGCGACCGACAGGTAGTACGCGACCAGCTCCAGCTTGGTGAGCCGAGCTTGTTCGGAGAAGTACGGCTTGCTCGGGTTGGTGATGCGGACTTCGCGACCCGCGACCTCGAGAACTCTCGCCTCTTCCTTGGCCACGGGGACAGACGCTACACCTGATCCATGGCCGACACGAAGCAGGACGTGCTCGACATGCTGCGCGATCTCGCCGAGCTGACGATGCTCGACGAGGGCGACCCACAGTCGTTCCGCGTGCGCGCGTACGAGAGTGCCGTGCAGGCGGTCGCCGCCCAGGCGAACGACCTCGGCACCCTGACCGCGAAGGATCTGCAGAAGATCGAGGGCATCGGCAAGAGCACCGCGGAGAAGATCCGCGAGCTGCTCGAGACCGGACGGGTGGCGAAGCTCGAGGACCTGCGCGCGAAGCACCCGGCGAGCGTGGTGGCGCTGCTGCGCATCCCCGGGCTCGGTCCGAAGGCCGTGAAGAAGCTCCGCGCCGAGCTGCGCATCGAGTCGATCGACGACCTGCGCCACGCGCTCGCCGGCCACAAGCTGCGCGAGCTGCCGGGCTTCGGTGCGAAGTCCGAGGACAAGCTCGCGCAGGCGCTCGCCCGCCTCGACGAGCAGGGCGAGGTCGGCCGCACGCCGATCTCGGTCGCGCTGCCGCTCGCGAACCGCATCGTGGCACACCTGCGCGACGTGCAGGGCGTCCTGCACGCCGAGTTCTGCGGCTCGCTGCGCCGCTTCGCGGAGACCATCGGCGACGTCGACGTCGTCGTCGCCGCGACCGATCCCGAGCCGGTGATGGACGCGCTCACCGGCATGACGACGCTCGTCGACCGCGTGCTCGGACGCGGTGCCGCGAAGACCAGCATCGTGACCAGGCGCGGCACGCAGGTCGACCTGCGCGTGGTCTCGCCGCACCAGCTCGGCGCGGCGCTGCTCTACTTCACGGGCTCGAAGGGCCACAACATCAAGCTTCGCCAGCGCGCGCTCGCGCGTGGCTTGACGCTCAACGAGTACGCTCTGTCGAAGATCGACGGCGGCGACGTCGTCGCGAGCGAGACCGAGGCGCAGATCTACGAGGCGCTCGGGCTGTCGTGGATCCCGCCCGTGCTGCGCGAGGATCAGGGCGAGATCGAGGCCGCCGACAAGGGGCTGCTACCGGCACCGCTCGGCGATGTGATCGGCGACTTCCACTGCCACACGTCCGTGTCCGGCGACGGACGTTCGTCGCTCGACGAGGTGGTGGCCGCCGCCATCGCGCGCGGCGTGCGCGTGCTCGCGATCACCGAGCACGCGGAGCGGACCGTCTCCGGGGTCGGACGGGACGTGCTCCTCGCCCAGCGCGACGCGATTCATGCGATGCGGAAGAAGCTCGGCGACCGGCTCGTCCTGCTGCACGGCGTCGAGCTCAACATCGATCGTGACGGCGGGCTCGACTGGGATCCCGAGTTCCGCGCCACGTTCGACTGGTGCCTCGCGTCGATCCACGACCACTTCGACCTCGATCGCGCGACGCAAACGCGGCGCGTGGTGCGCGCGATGCAGGACCCGTCGGTGCGCATGATCGGCCACCTGTCGGCGCGCATGATCGGCGCCCGACCGCCGATCGAGCTCGACCTCGACGCCGTGTTCGACGCGGCGGAGCAGACCGGCACCGCGCTCGAGATCAACGGCGGGCTGCCGCGCCTCGACCTGTCCGTCGAGACGCTGCGCCGAGCGCGTGCGCGGAAGTTCCCGATCGTCCTGACCAGCGACGCGCACCGTGCCGAGGAGCTGCAGCGCGTGGACTACGCGGCACGCAACGCGGAGAAGGCCTGGCTCGACCGCGAGCGCGTCGCGAACACGTGGGGGGCTGCGCGGCTCGCGGCGTGGGCGACGGGCGGGAAGAACGCCGGCACGTGAAGCTCAATGGATGAACTGGTCAATGTCTGGTCAAAATGATGGCGATGTCCACCGTGACCGCCTTCGAGGCCAAGACCCGGTTCGGCGAGATTCTCGAACGCGTCGCGCGGGGCGAGGAGATCGTCATCACGCGGCACGACAAGGCCGTCGCGCGGATCGTCCCGGAGGGCCGGCCGCGCTCTTCGCAGGTCGAGCGCGCGGCCGCACGGCTGGTCGAGCTGCGCGGCCGCATCCGGGCGCGCACGCGCGGACGCGCCACGCTGACCGACGACGAGGTGCGCGCGGCGATCGAGCAGGGTCGCCGGTGACCGCTCGCTTCGTCATCGACGCCTCGATCGCCGTCGCGTGGGTGCACCCTGCCCAGGCCACTCGTGACACCGATCGGCTCCTCGACGAGGTTGCTCGAGACGCTCGCTTTGCCGTACCTGCCCTGTGGATGCTCGAGGTGGTGAACGCGCTGCTCGTTCTCGAGCGGCGACGCAAGCTCAGGAGCGACGAGCGAGCGGAGGCGCTCGAGACGCTCCTCGCGCTCGGGCCGGCGGTCGACGAGGACGGCGCGCGGAGTGCCTTCGGACGCGTCTCGGATCTCGCGGTCGAGCACGGTCTGAGCGTGTACGACGCGACGTACCTCGAGCTGTCGCTGCGCGAGAAACTACCGCTCGTCACCAAGGACGTCGGGCTGCGGGCCGCGGCGCGCCGCGCCGCCGTTCCGCTGCATCCCTGAGCCCAACGCAGAATCGCATCGGCTGCCCCGGGCGCAAAGCAATCCGGTGTGGCCCGGAGGACGGATGAACCTGCGCGACATCGATCTCACCGACGCCGACGTCTTCGAGCGCGGCGTGCCGCACGACGCCTTCACGACGCTCCGTCGCGAAGCGCCCGTCTACTGGCACGAGGAGAAGGACGGACCCGGCTTCTTCGCGATCACCAAGTACGCCGACCTGCGCCAGGTCTCGACCAACCCCGAGATCTTCTCGTCGGAGCGCAAGGCGACCCTGCGCGTGGATCCGCCGGAGATCGTGCTCGAGATGATCCGCAACATGATGCTCAACATGGATCCGCCGAAGCATCGGCGGTATCGCGCGCTCATCAACAAGGCGTTCACGCCGCGCATGGTGCAGAGCCTGCACGGCATGGTGGCCGACACCGTCACGCGCATCATCGACGACGTCATCGAGCGCGGCGAGTGCGACTTCGTCGAGGACGTCGCGGCGATCCTGCCGATGGAGGTGATCTGCGAGATGATGGGCGTGCCGCGGGAAGACCGGCGGCAGGTCTATCTCATCGGCAACAAGCTGGTCGGCTTCGAGGACCCGGAGCTGCAGCCCGACGGTCAGGCGGTCGACGTGCAGAACGCCGATGCCGCGGAAGCGTTCGGCGAGATGTTCGTCTACGCGCACAAGCTGCGCGAGCAGGCGCTCGCCGATCCGAAGGACAACCTCGCGACCGCACTCCTGCACGCCGAGCTCGACGGCGAGAAGCTCAGCGCCGAGGATTTCCAGTGGTGGTTCCAGCTGCTGCTGGTCGCGGGCAACGAGACCACGCGCACCGTGACATCCAACGGCATGCTCGACCTGATCGCCCACCCCGACCAGATGGCGCGCCTGCGTGACGACCCGTCACTGGTGCCGAGCGCCGTCGAGGAGATCCTGCGCTTCAATCCGCCGGTGCACGCGTTCCGCCGTCAAACCACGCGCGCGACCGAGATCCGCGGCGTCGAGATCCCCGCCGATGCGAAGATCCTGATGTGGTACCCGTCGGTGAACCGCGACGAGGAGGTGTTCGAGGACGCACAGCGCTTCGACGTCGGGCGCACGCCGAACGACCACCTGAGCTTCGGCATCGGCGAGCACTTCTGCCTGGGCGCGAACCTCGCTCGCCTCGAGCTGCGCGAGATCTTCAAAGGCATCGTCGCGCGCCTGCACGACGTCGAGCTGGCGGCGCCACCGCGCCGCCTGCGCTCGACGTTCGTGAACGGCGTCAAGGAGATGCGCGTCACGTTCCGGCCGGAAACGCGCGGCGGCGCGACCAGGTGACGATCACACGCCGAAGCCCCCGTCGATGGCGAGGCATGCGCCGGTGACGTAGCCCGCCTCGGGCCTCGTCAAGTACGAGACGAAGCCCGCGATCTCCGCCGCGCTGCCATAGCGTCCGAGCGCGCTGGCGCGACGCAGCTCGTCGGCGAACGCACCGACGGACGGGTTCATGTCGGTGTCGACCGGTCCGGGCAGCAGCGCGTTGACGGTGATGCCGCGCGGTCCGACGTCGCGTGCGAGGCTCGCCGTCAGCCCCGCCAGCGCGGCCTTGGTGAGGACGTAGAGCACCGCTCCCGGAAACGGCACGCGCTCGCTGTTGATGCTGCCGATGTTGACGATCCGACCGCCCTCGCCCATGTGCCGCAGCGCCTCCTGCGCCGCGACGAAGACTCCTCGGACGTTCACCGCGACCATGCGGTCGAACTCGTCGAGGGTCAGCTCCGCGAAGGGCTTCACGAGCAGCATGCCGGCGTTGTTCACCAGCACGTCGACGCGTCCGAAGCGCGCCACGGTCGCGGCGACCGACGCGCGCACCTGATCCGCGTCGCCCGCGTCCGCATGCACCGCGAGCGCTCGTCCACCCGCCGCCTCGATCCGCCGCACGACGTCGTGCGCGGCATCCTTCGACCCGGCATACGTGAGCGCGACCGATGCGCCGTCCGCTGCGAGGCGCTCCGCGATCGCCGCGCCGATGCCGCGCGACCCACCGGTGACCAGCGCGACCTTGCCCTCGAGATGTCCAGCCATGAATCCTCCTGCAGGCAGCGCCCGCGCTCCCTCCGCGTCGGCGACTACGCGATGGCGGCGCGCTCGAGTCAACGCGTCTCGGCGGGGCGCGAGCGGTTGGCAATCCGCCCCCGCATGCGCAGAGTGAGGATCGTGCAAGACCACGACGTGACGCCGGGCCCGTCGAGAGACGGCGCCGATCCCGAGCGGCTGCGGCGCTTCTGGTTCGGCGATGCGGCCATCGACGACGCAGCCGCCGCACGACGCGTGGCGACCTGGTTCGAAGCGAGCGACGCGTTCGACTCCGCGTGCGCGAGCCGGTTCTCGGACTGGCCGGATCGTGCACGACGCGGCGACTTCGCCGCGTGGGCTGCGACCCCGAGCGGCGCGCTCGCGCTCGTCCTCGCGCTCGACCAGCTGCCGCGCAATCTCTTTCGAGGGACCGCGCACGCGTTCGCGTACGACGACGCTGCCATCGAAACGGCGAGCGCGGCGGTCGAGCGCGGCTTCGACCGCGCGCTCGCGCCGATCGAGGCGTCCTTCCTCTATCTGCCGTTCGAGCATGCCGAGAGCGTCGCGCTGCAGGAGCGGTCGGTGGCGCTCTTCGAGGCGCTTCAGGGCCGCGCTCCGGCGACGCTCACGGACGCGTTCGCGAGCTTCGCCGGATACGCGCGCCGCCACCGCGACGTCATCGTGCGCTTCGGACGCTTCCCGCACCGCAACGCGGCGCTGGGCCGCACGAGCACGACCGACGAGGACGCCTGGCTCGCGGAGGGGAGCGGCTTCTGACGCACCTCCGCGGTCGAGCGGCGGCGACGCGACGCACGCGGTGCCGACGCCGATCGATACGGTCGCGGCAGCGTGCTCCACCTCGCCCCCGCGCACAGGTCGTCGTCCCGGATCCGGCCACGAGCCTCGTTCTGCGAGACACGGCACGCCGAGCAGCGGCGAGCGTACCTGGTCCCGGGAAGACGAGGCTGGCGCGATGGCGTTCGCTCTGCGCGCTTCAGTGCGCCGCGAGCGCGTCCGATGTCTCCGTACAGCCGGAGGGTGTCCGGCGCAGCGAAGGAGACGAGGATGCGCATGCCGACGTCGGAGGCTCGCGGCACGGCGGTGGTCGTGCTCGGCGTACTGCTCGTGGCCGGCGGCGTGGTCGTCACACCGGGTCGCGCCGACACCGCGCCCTCGGCGTGCCTGCTCCGCTACTGGGTCGCACCCGACGGCAGCGACGCCGCGTCCGGCGATCGCGCGCATCCGTTCCGCACGCTCGAGCGCGCCCGCGACGCCGCACGCGGAGCACCGGACCGAGACGCGTGTGGAGTCGAGGTCGTGCTGCGCGGCGGCGACTACCGGCTCGCGCAGACCTTCGTTCTCGACCCACGCGACGGTGGCGGCGACGAACGCGAGGTCGTCTACCGGGCCGCGCCCGGCGAGCAGCCTCGGCTGCTCGGCAGCGTCCCGGTGGAGGACTGGGAGCCGTGGGATGCCGGACGCGGCATCGTGCGCGCCTTCGTCGGAACGTCGGCGGCGACGCGACAGCTCTGGGTGAACGGCGTGCGCGCGCAGCGCGCACGCACGGAAGCGTACAATCCGTACCTCGTGCCGACGGACGACGGCTACCGGCTCGAACAGCCGGGCGTCGCGACGCCGCCGTGGAGCCAGCCGACCGACGTCGAGATCTTCACCATCGCGCAGTGGAAGATCATGAGCTGCCCGGTCGGCGCCGTCGTCGGCGCCGAGATCGTCATGGCCCAGCCCTGCTGGAAGAACGCGAACGTCTTCCCCGCGCCGTGGAACTTCCGCGTCGTGAGCTGGCTCGAGAACGCGTACGAGTTCATCGACGAGCCGGGCGAATGGTACCTCGACGGACACTCGGGCTGGCTCTACTACCGCCCGCGTCCCGGCGAGGACATGACGACCGCCGAGGTCGAGCTGCCGGTGCTCGAGACACTGCTCCACGTCCGCGGCGAGCTCGACCGGCCGGTCTCGCACCTTCGCTTCGAGGGTCTGACGTTCGCGTACGCCACGTGGCTGCGGCCGAGCGGACCGGAAGGCTACGTTGCCGACCAGAGCGGCTTCACCGTCACGGGCGAAGACCACGAGCCGAACCTGATCGGCCACGTCGAGTACGTGACGCGAACTCCCGGCAACGTGCGCCTGGTCCACGCGCGCCACACGGCCTTCACCGGCAACACGTTCATGCACCTCGGCGGCGTCGCGCTCGACTTCGACACCGGCAGCCAGAACGACGCCATCGTCAACAACGTCTTCGGCGACGTCTCGTCGGCGGCGATCCAGCTCGGCGGCGTCGCGAAGCGGGACCACCATCCCGATTTCGCGGCGCAGGTGACGCGCGACAACGAGATCGCAAACAACCTGATCGAGTCGACGGGCCAGGACTACTGGGACGCGGCCGGCATCTTCGTCGGCTTCACCACGCGCTCGACCGTGCGCAACAACGACGTCCTCGACACGCCGTGGAGCGGCATCGCCATCGGCTGGGGGTGGGGCCTGTTCGACGAAGGCGGCTTTCCCGGACTCCCGCATGCCACGCAGGGCATGTGGGGCGACTGGAAGACGCCCAGCACGAGCCGCGAGAACCGCATCGTCGCGAACTTCTTCCGCGGCAACATGTCGAAGCTCTGGGACGGCGGCGCGATCTACTCGAACGGCGCGCAGGGCACGTCGTTCGACGACGGCGAGCTGATCGCGGGCAACGTCGCAACCGACAAGCGTCCGGCAGCGGGCAGCAACACCTTCTACACCGACGGCGGCAGTCGCTGGGTGACGCTCCACGAGAACGTGTCGCTCGAGAACATCCAGGGTCACATGGACTTCGGTCCGTGCGGGCTGCCGTCGTCGTGGGACGATCTCTGCTTCCTCGAGCTCCCCTACGGCCTCGATGCGGGCGGCTGCGTACCCTACGGCGACATCCGCTACGTCGACAACTACTTCGGAGCGTTCGGGTTCTTCGACATCTGCATCGTGGACGTGCCGCCGGTCGTCGACGTGACCGAGCGCGACAATCACCTGGTTTCGAGCGCCGCCGAGGTTCCCGCGCGCATCCTCCGTGCGGCCGGACGTCGCGGCACGGACGCGGGACGCATCGACCCGATCCATGGCGGCGGAGGTCTCCCGATCGTCCGCTGACCACGACAGATCGTCAAGCAAGCTTCGCGACGTCGAGGATCGGCCGCGTCGAGCGCCGCACGCGCGCCAGCAGCAGCGCTCCCTCCATCGCCGCGACCACGAGCTGCGCCTTCGTCCGCGCCTCGCGCGGCTCGACACCGGCGCGCTCGAAGACGCCGCCGATCACCTCGATCCAGCCGTCGATCGCCTGCGCTCCCGCGGCCGTGATCGTCGGCGACGCAGGCGCCGTCTCGAGCAGCGTGGTCGCGACCGGACATCCGGAGCGAAAGTCCGAGTCTGCCATCCAGCCCGCCATCGTGCGCGCGTAGGCGCGCAGGAAAGCCGACGGGTCGGCGTGCTTGACCGCGTGCGCTTCGAGCATCTCGCGCACGAGGCCGCCCGCGAGCGTCACCGCCGCCTCGCCGAGCGCCTCCTTGCCGCTCGGAAAGTAGTGGTAGAGCGACCCCTTGGGCGCGCCGCTCTCGGCGACGATCTGCTGCAGGCCGGTCGACGCGTAGCCCTGCCGCCGGAACAGCCGCATCGCCGTGCGGACCAGGTTCTCCTTGTGCGTCGCGACGTCGCCCACGCTCGCCCCCTTGTCTCGATTATGACGATCGGTCTACATGTGGCAGACATCCTGCCAGGAGGAAAGCATGGGAGACCGGACGAAGCTCGAGATCGCAGGCGGCGTGGCGTGGCTCACGCTCGACGACGGCAAGGTGAACGCGCTGTCGACCGAGATGCTGGCCGAGATCGCAGCCGCGCTCGACGCGGCCCAGTCGGCGGGCGCGGTCGTGGTGCTGCGCGGGCGCGACGGCATGTTCTCGGCCGGCTTCGATCTGAAGACCTTCAAGAAGGGCCCCGCGGAGACCGTCGAGATGCTGCGCGCCGGCGCCGACGTCATCGTGCGCCTGCTCGGCTTCCCGCGCCCGGTCCTGAGCCTGTGCACCGGCCACGCCTACCCGGCCGGAGCGTTCCTGATCATGTCGTCCGACGTTCGCCTCTGCGTCGACGGCCCCTGGCGCATCGGCATGAACGAGGTCGCGATCGGGCTCACCCTGCCGTACTTCGCGATCGAGCTCGCGCGCCACCGCTTGACGCCGCCCGGGTTCGCGCGCCTCACCACCGGCGCGCTCTTCCCGCCGGACGAGGCGCGCCACTTCGGCTACGTCGACCGCATCGTGGCGCCCGGCGCGGCGGAGGACGCCGTGCGCGCCGAGGTGGAGCGCCTGCTGGCACTCGACATGCCGAGCTTCGTCGCCACCAAGGCACGCGTGAACGAGCAGGCCATCCGCGCGATCCGCGACGCGGTCGACGGCGAGCTGAAGAGCGTCGCCGCCTGACGCCGATCGGCTCGCCGCGACGACGTCGCCGTCGTCAGAGCAGGTCGGTCGGGATGGTCTCGACGCCGAGCGCGACCTTCCCCGCCGCCTGCGCCGCGCGGTCGAAGTCGAACATGACGTGACCGCGCATCACCTGCAGGTCGCGCAGCTGTCGCTGCAGCGGCGACGACAGGAACGACGCACTGGCTCCCGCCGCGGCGGCGAGGCCGTTGACCGCCTGGTTGGCGAGCCGCACCACGTCGGCCGCGGCGAGGCGGATCGCGGCGAGGTCCTCGACCGGTGCGGCGGTGCCGAGCGGACCGATGCGCTCCAGCGTTCGGATCGCGTCTTGCCACACGAGGCGCGCCGCACGCACCGTGGCGAGCGCCTCGCCGCAGCGCAGGTGCGTCGCCGGCACCTCGAGCTGCTTCTGCACGCCGTACGACTGCATCTTCGCCGCCATGCGGGCGCGGAACGCATCGAGCGCGGCTTCGGCCGCGCCGAGCGCCGGCGTCGCTGCGACCAGCACGAGGGTCTGCACGAGCGGCCAGGCGACGCTGGTACCGGCATGCAGCGCCTCGCCAGGTGCTTGACCCATCTTGATGCGCCACATCTCGAGCGTGCGGTGCGCGGGCACGAACGCGTCGCGCACGACGACCGCGTTCGATCCGGTCGCCGCCATCCCCGACACGTGCCACACGTCCTCGACCTCGACCTCGGCGCGCGGCAAGACGCAGAAGCGCGGCCCGGATTCGCGGTCCATGCCGGTGACCATCACCCAGTCGGCGTGCATCACACCGGTCGCCCACTCCCAGCGGCCGCGCACGCGGAAGCCGCCGTCGCAGGGCTCGGCCTTGCCGGTCGGCGCGAGCGGTGCGGGAGCCAGCGGGATCGCGCCGTTCGCGAACAGCTCCTCCTGGAAGCGCGGCTCGAAGCGGCACAGGAGCCAGGAGTGCAGGCTCAGGAACGACAGCGTCCATGCGCTCGACGCGCAGCCGTGCGCGAGACGCCGCGTCGCCTCGAGGAACTCGGCGACCTCGGCGCCGGCGCCGCCCCAGTGCTTCGGGGTGAGCATCGCGAGGAAGCCGGCCTCGTCCGCGTCGCGCAGCGTCGCCTCGGGCAGGCGGCGCAGCGCCTCGGCCTCGGCCGCGCGCTCCGCGAGACGCGGCACCAGCGCGTCGATGCGTGCGAGGATCTCGTCCGTGCTCGTCGGTCGCATGGTCGCGTCGCAGCTCCCGTCGCCGCTCAGAAGCCGTGCCGCGCGATCCAGCCGCCGACGGTCGCGACGGCGGTCGGCAGCAGGTCGGGACGCTCGATGTAGTAGTGATCCGCGCCGTCGACCTGCACGATCTCCTTGTCCGTGCTCGCCACGGCGTCGAAGAGCCGCTGCGCGTGGCTCGGCGTGCACGCGAGGTCGGCGCGGTTGTTGATGACGAGCACGGGGCACGAGATGCGCGACGCGTTGCCGAGCCCGTCGGCACGACTATCGTCGTAGCTCCACTGCGACAGCCACGAGCGCAGCGTGGTGAAGCGCGCGAGACCGACCGGACCGTCGTTCGCGATGCGCGGCTCGCCGAGATAGCAGGTGTACGGCTTGCGATCGGACGGATCCTGCGTCGGATCGGTCCAGCGCACGTCGCACATCGTGCCGTAGACCACGAACGGGCGCTCCATGTTCTCGTCGCCCGCGGCCTTCAGCTCGGCGAGCGTCTGCTTGACGCGTGCGGTGATGCGCCGGTTGCGCGCGATCTGTGCGGCGCGGAAGCGCTCGACGAACGAGGCTTCGTACGGCGGCTTCGCGGGACACCGCGGATCGTAGATGTTCAGCTCGGGATCGCGCTCGAAGGGCCGCTCCTCGTCGTGGATCGACGGGTCCATCCACTCGGTCAGCGTCACGGACCGGCTGATGTGCGCCGCGAGCAGCAGGATGCCGTCCGCGGGCTCGAGCCCGGCGCCGACGAGATCGCACGCGTCGCCGGCGGGAGTCGCCGAGATCGTCGGGTGCTCGGCTTGATCCTGGTAGAACAGCGACAGCGAGCCGCCGCCCGACCAGCCGCCGAGCAGGACCTTCTCGTAGCCGAAGCGCTTCTTCAGATCCTTGACGCAGGCGCCGAGGTCGAGGACGCACTTCTCGAGGATCAGCGCGGTGTCGTTCCCCCGATAGCGCGGGTTGCAGTAGACGACGTGGTGGCCGCCGTACGCGAGCGCGGTCACCAGCGGCAGGAACGATCCGCCCCCGATCGGGTGCGAGAACAGGATCACGGTCTTCGCGTCGCCGCTCTCCGGACGGATGCGCATGCACTCGACGAAGACCATGCCCGACGGGCCGCCGTAGACGTCCTTCAGCGGGCTCTTGTCCTCGTGCACGAAGCCGTACGCCTCTCGCACCACCGCCATGGCTCGACCTCCGATGAAAAGCTGATCACAGAATCAGAAATTCTTGAGTGCTCGGTCAGAAGCGTGTATCCGAAACGCGATGGCGCTGTCGAGCACCGCGACGGTCGTGCCGCTCGGCAAGGGCGAGCGAACCGCCGCCCGAATCCGTGAGATCGCGCTCGACCAGTTCTCGCGCCTCGGCTTCGAGCGCGTCACCATGGCCGGCATCGCGGACGCGGCCGGCGTCTCGCAGGCGACGCTGCACCATCACTTCGGCGACAAGGATCAGCTGTGGCGCGCCGCGATGCTCGGGCTCGCGAACGTCATCGCGGAAGAGGAGCGCCTGCTCGCCGCGGCGCAGGACGCACCGGCGATCACGCAGCTCCGCATGGCGATGCGCCTCTTCCTGCAGATCAGCTGGAAGCATCCGGCGCTCGGCCGGATCGTCGCGCTCGAGGGCATGGCCGGCGGCGAGCGCCTCGCGTGGCTGAACGAGCACCTGCTCGGCGGCCGCAACCGGCGCCTCGCGGCGCTGGTGCGGCGCGCGATCGCCGACCGCGAGCTGAAGCCCTTTCCGCCCGAGCAGGTGGTCGTCACGCTGCAGGCGGGGGCGGTCGGGATCATCAACCTGCGGCCGCTCCTGCAGGTGAACTTCGGCGTGGATCCGGACACGCCGCGCGGACGTACGGCACACGAGGAGCTCGTCCTCGACGGCCTGTTCGCGGGTCTGCTCACGGACGGCACCGGCGTCAAGAAAAAGCTCGGCACCAGGAGGACACGGCGATGAGCCAGCAGCCGACGGGAATCCACCACATCGCGATCATGTGCGGCGACATCAAGAAGCACATTGCCTTCTTCTCCGAGGTCGTGGGCTTTCCGCTGGTGGCGCTGTTCGACATGCACGGCGTGCCGGGCGGCCTGCACGCGTTCCTGCGCATGAACGACTTCGGCTACTTCTCGCTGGTCCAGCTGCCCGACGTCGACCGCATCCCGATCGAGATCGGCGTCACCCACTCGGGATCTGGTGCCGCGCCGTGCGCCGCGGGGACGCTGCAGCACCTCGCGTTCCGCGCGACCGACGAGGCGGAGCTGCTCGCGATGCGCGACCGCATCCGCAGCCACGGCGTGAACGTCATCGGGCCGATCGATCACGGCATGTGCAAGTCGATCTACTTCGCGGGCCCCGACCGCATGACGCTCGAGGTCGCGACGTCCGCGGCCCCGGTCGCCGCCGAGCGCTGGATCGATCCGGCGGTGCTCGCGAAGGCCGGCATCTCACCCGAGGAGGCCGCGCGCTTCACGGCGCCCGCGCCGTACGCCGGTCCGGGCAACGTCGCGCAGCCGCCGTACGATCCCACGAAGCCGCACCTCGACTATCCCGAGAAGGTCTATCGCGACATCCTGGCGACACCGGACCACGTGATCACGGAGTCGGCGTCGTACGCGGAGCCGCCGGTCCCCGCGGCCGGCTGAGCCGCACCGCCGCTTGCGGGTGCGGCGGCAGAAGGTCGGTTGACCGGACGCTCGCCGAGCGCGAGAGATGACCCTCCGTCACACGGGAGGTGCTCCGATTCTCCGCTTCACTGGTTTCCTTCGCGCGGCGCTCGCCGCCGCGCTGCTGCTCACCGCGGCAGCCTGCGGCAACAGCTCGTCGACGAGCGACGCGCCCCCCGAGCAGCTCGCCGCCGACGGCTTCGTGTTCGGCTATCCGCTCGTCGTCACCGAGCGGACGATGCAGGCCTTCGCGCCGGTGGTCGGCATCAACGAGCCGTTCACGCAGAAGGCGCGCAGCAATCCGTCGAGCCGCATCGTGGTCGCGCCCAACACCGACACGCTGTACGCGATCGCGGTGCTCGATCTGCGCGCGGGTCCGCTGCTGCTGACGCTGCCCGCGATCCCCGATCGCTACCACACCTTCCAGCTGCTCGACGCCTGGACCGAGTCGTTCGCCTACCTCGGCACGCGCACGACGGGCGGTGCCGCCGGAACCTGGCTCCTCGTCCCGCCCGGCTGGAGCGGCGACGTCCCGGCCGGCACGACGCGCATCGACGTCCCGACGCCGCAGGCCTTCCTGCTCGGACGCGTGCTGGTGCAGGACGACGCCGACGTCGCGAACGTCGTCGCGCTGACCTCGCAGGTGACGATCACGCCACTCGATCCGGGCGCGCCCGCGACACCGCCGCTCGGCACGAACCCGGGCCCACCCGCCGAGACAGGCCGCAACGGGCTCGCGTTCTGGGACGAGCTCGGCGACGCGCTCGCGATCAATCCACCGACGACCGAACTGCAGCGCGCTCTGCTGGCGCGACTCGAGGCGCTCGGCGTGGGGCCCGGTCGTCATCCGTCGACGGAGGTCACCGATCCCGCGATCCGCGCCGCGCTCGAGGCCGGCATCGCGCTCGGCGACGCGCGCATCGACGAGATCATCGCCGCGACCGGCACGGTCAACGGATGGCGCATCCGCACGGACATCGGGACGTACGGCGACGACCTCGACACGCGCGCCGCCATCGCGCGCAGCGGCTGGGGCGCGAACGTACCGGAGGAGGCCGTCTACCCGAACGCCGTCGCCGCCGCCGACGGCGCCACGCTCGACGGCACGAACCTCTATCGGATCCACTTCGCAGCCGACGCGCTGCCTCCGGCGCGCGCCTTCTGGTCCTTGACGCTGTACGGACCGGATCGCTTCTTCGTCGAGAACGATCTGCATCGCTACGCGCTCGGCGACCGCTCGCCCGCGCTCGCGTACGGCGCGGACGGCTCGCTCGACCTTTGGATCGGCAACACGCCGCCGCCCGGACGCGAAGCCAACTGGCTGCCCGCACCGGCCGGTGAGTTCTCGCTGATGCTGCGGCTCTACCTGCCGACCGACGACGTGCTGGCCGGTCGCTGGACGCCGCCGTCGGTCGAGCGCGTGGACGGTACGCCGTGAGCATCCCGGTCGCACTCGACGAGCTGCGCGCCGCCCTCGCCGAGCGTCCGTCCGCGGCCTACCTGCTCACGGTGTCCGACGACGGGCGCCCGCACGCCGTCCACGTCGCGGTCGCGTGGGACGGCGATCGCCTCGCCGCCGCGGTCGGGCGTCGCACGGCAGCGAACGCGGCGGCGCGTCCAGCAGCCGTGGCGCTCGTCTTCCCGGTGCGCACCCCCGACGACTACAGCCTCATCGTCGACGGCATCGCGACGGCCGCGCACGCCGACGCGAACGCCCCTACGCCGCGCGTGGTCGTCCGCCCGACGAAGGCCGTCCTGCACCGCCCTGCAGCCGCACCCGTTCCGGGCTCGGCGTGTGGCTCGGACTGCGTCCCGCTGCTCGACCCGACGCGCCCGCGCGGCTGAGACGCCGCGTCGAGCAGCGTGCGCGCGCTCCGCGTGCTCGACCGGGGCCCATCATCTCGCGGAGCCCCCGCTCGATCATGGCGGCGATCGCCGGCGCGACGCGACACGGCAGCGAACCACACGAGGCAGCACTCGCTGCTGCCGTTGGGGAACGCCCTGGCGGATGCGGTCCGTGACGCCACCACCGATCGCAGGCTGCAGCGCGCGGCCGAGCCCGTGCCGGCGACGAAGCCGCAGGCCAAGGGCCTGTGCCAGCGCCGCGACGTCGCGGAGGGCGACCTCGGGGAACCTTCCGCAGCGAGGTCGCCTCACGCACCTCGGCCGTCGAGCCGATATCCTTCGCGTGACGCCGCGAGGTGTCCGGGAGGCCAACGATGAAGATCCTTGCCGTGATCGAGCGACGGGTTGCGATCCGCATTCTCGGGGCTCTGCTGGCAGTGGCGTTCTGCGCCGCATGTGGTGGCGGGAGCAGCGGCAGCGGCTCCGGGGGTCAAACCATCGGGGATCCTGAGCCCGCCGAGCCAACCCCCGCTCCGACCCCGGCGATCACCGCCGGCAACGTCATCTTTGTGAACTACTGCTTGATGGACCTCACGATCTACTCGACCGGCCCGTCGATCGGCACGCTCGCCGCGAACGGCGGCACCGTCACCATCCCCGTGTCCTCGTTCAATCAGGGCGGCCAGAACCTCATCATCCCCTACCCCGACACGACCACGGGGGAGTGTCCGGCGTCGTACTGCGACGGGTGGACGGACCTCGGTGGCACACCCGGCACCGTCCAGCGCGAAGGCTACATGTGGGACGGAACGAATTCGACCTACGCCGCGTACTGCAATCCCAACCTCAGCGGTCGTGGCATCTGCGCGCAGCAGATGAACTGCTGCGGGCCCAACATGGTTCAGGATGGAACCTTCGGCACGCACTGGGAGTTCACGCCAGCGGGCGGTGGGGGCAACGACTACCCGAACCTCAGCACCAACTACGGAACGGGCCCCGATTCCCCGCCCAACCTCTGCCCGGTCGGCGCACCGAACAACTGCGTGAGCGCCGCGGCGAACATCTTCTTCAACGTGCCGATCCAGTGGACGACGAACCTGCCGTGCTCGTTCACCAGCGGAGGCACGCAGGTGACCGGGCTACAGTGCTTCACCGCCGACTGCAGCGACGCGTACCAGTATCCGATCGACGACAAGCAGTGCGCGTGCACGTCGAGCGCGCAGCGTGGCTACCTGGTCGAGTACTGCCCCGCAGGATCGACGATGCCACTGCCACCGACGGCGATGCCGGCGGCGGAGTGACGGTGGAACTGACGCACCCAGCGCGGTAGCGTCGGATCGAGATGGACGTTCTTCGCACGCTGCGCTGGATGGTGCGTGCCGAGTGGCCGGTGCGGCTCTTGTCGCCGGCGATCGGCCGCTACAACCCTTTCCACCCGAGCTTCCGGAAGGACCCCTACCGCGTCTACCGCCGGCTCCAGACCGATGCGCCGGTGTACTACAGCCGGGCGCTGCGCGGCTTCGTCCTGAGCCGTCACGAGCACGTCGCGCGCGTCCTCGCCGACCCGCGCATGATCTGCGACCGCCGTCAATCCAAGGTCGCGCAGGACTTCGCGGTGTTCGACTCGATGCGCCCCGACTTCGCGCAGGCGGTGGTACGGAGCCTGCTGATGCTCGACGCACCGGACCACACCCGCCTCCGACGGCTCGTCAGCCGCGCCTTCACGCCGCGCGTGGTCGAGCGCCTGTCGGACGGCATCGCGGCGCGCGTGTCGGCGTTGCTCGACGCGATGGAGCGCAAGCCCGATCCCGACGTGATCCGCGACCTGGCCGATCCGCTGCCGCTCGCGGTGATCGCCGACCTGCTCGGCATCCCCGAGGAAGACCGCGCGCACCTGAAGGCGTGGTCGAACGACTTCGTCGGGCTGCTCGATCCGATCCAGTCGGAGGCCGACCCCGCGGGCATGGAGCGTGCGTTCGACGAGCTGCGCGCCGTCATGCACCGCGTGTTCGCGGCGCGGCGCCGCGAGCCGCGCGAGGATCTGGTGTCGGGGCTGGTCCAGGCGGGGGAGCAGGGCGACGTGCTGTCGGAAGCCGAGCTCGACTCGCTGTGCGTGCTGCTGCTCGTCGCCGGCAACGAGACCACCACCAATCTCATCGGCAACGGCACGCTGGCGTTGCTGCAGCACCCCGCGCAGCGCCGCATTCTCCTGGACGGACCGGAAGCGGCACGACGCGCAGTCGAGGAGCTGCTGCGCTACGACGGCCCGATCCAGGCGACCGACCGGGTGGCGTCGGAAGACCTCGAGATCGAGGGCCGCCCGGTGAAGAAGGGTGAGATCGTCGCTCTGCTGCTGGGCGCCGCCAATCGCGATCCCGCGGTCTTCGCACGGCCCGACGAGCTCGACTTGACGCGTGCGGACAATCCGCATCTCGCGTTCGGACACGGCGTGCACTTCTGCCTCGGTGCGCAGCTCGCGCGACTGGAAGGCCGGCACGCGCTGGTGGCCCTCTTCGAGCGCTACCCCGAGCTCGCGGCGAACGGCGCGGCCGGGCCGTGGAAGCGGTCGATCGTGCTGCGCGGCCTGTCGTCGCTGCCGGTACGGCTCACCGGACGCGCGCGCGTCGCGGCCTGACCCGACCGGGCCGCGACGCGCAGCCGAACGAGGACCAGCGATGCCCGAGGCGAGCGATTACGAGCGCTATCTGCACACCGCCGAGCTGCTCGCGCTGCAGAAGCCCGCGGCCGAGCGCGTGCACCGCGACGAGCTGCTCTTCCAGGTGGTGCACCAGTCGTCCGAGCTGTGGCTCAAGCTCGCGGCGTTCGAGACCGCGGCGGCGGCGGTCCGGCTTCGAGACGGCGATCTCGCGGGTGCCGCGCCGCTGCTGCAACGCGCGCTCCTGGGACTGCGCCTCATCACCGAGCAGCTCGAGATGCTCGAGCACATCGCACCGCGCGACTACCACCTTCTGCGCTCGGCGCTCGGCCAGGGCAGCGGCTTCGACTCGCCCGGGTTCCGCGCGCTGCAGGAGGTCGCGCGCGACGTCGGCGCCGCGTTCCTCGCGCACCTGCAGTTGCACGCGCTGCCACTGGCGGCGCTCTATGCGGAGCCCGAGCGCGCGCCCGAAGCGTACCGCGTCGCCGAGCTGCTCACCGACTGGGACCAGCAGCTCGGACTGTGGCGTGCGCGCCATCTGAACGTCGTCGAGCGCCTGATCGGCGGCGCGGCCGTCGGGACGCAGGGCACGCCGATCGCGCTGCTGCGCGAGCTCGGCGCGCAGCGCGCGTTTCCCGCGCTGTGGGCCGCGCGCGACGAGCTTGCGCGTGCCATGAGCGCCCAGCGCCCGCCGCAGCCGCAGCGCGCGCACCCCCCACGTTGACGCCGGCTTCGACGCGATGACGGCGTCGCTCGCAGCTCCGGCACGCGCCACCCTGCCGTCACGGCTCTCCTGGACGGCCTTCACCCTGCAGGAGGTCGTGCGCGGCTGGCGCCTGCCCTACGCACCCGCCGCGCGGATCGATGCGCTGCAGGCACGACGCGTGCGCGCGATCGTCGCCCACGCGTACGCGACCGTCCCCTTCTACCGCGACGCAATGAACGAGCGCGGGCTCGTCCCGGGCGATATCCGCAGCGCTGCCGACCTGTCGCTGCTGCCGCTCGTGACGGGCGCCGCTCTCGCCGCCGATCCGTGGCGCTTCCGCTCCACCGCGGTCGCGCACGAGCCGCTGCTCGAGCTGACGACGTCGGGCACCACCGGGCACGCCAAGCGCATCTGGTGGGACCGCGCGGCGGTCTTTCGCGCGCGCGCCGCCGGCGTCCACCAGCGGCGCATCATCAGCGAGATCCTCGGCAGATCGCGCGGCTCGCGCGTGCTGCTGGTCGTGCGCCGCGGCGGCACCGGCGACGACGTGCGCGCGTTCCATGACGCGCACTCCCTGCTCGCCGATCCGAGTGCTTCGGGGATCGCCGCCATCTCCCCCGAGGACGCTTTCGAGCACAACCGGAGCATCGTCAATCACCTGCGTCCCGACGTGCTGATGGGGTTCGGGTCGTACGTCGGCGCGCTCTATCGCTGGGCGCAGCGGAGCGGACGCGCGATCCATGTCCCGAAGCTCGTCTGGCACGGCGGCGAGCAGCTGCCGGACGTCGATGCCGAGCTGCTCGCGCAGCGCTTCGGGATCGCGGTGCGCTCGTCCTATCAAGCGTGCGAGGCGCTGCGCATCGCCGTCGAGTGCCCTCCGGGCGGTGGGCTGCACGTCTACGCGGATCAGGTCGTGGTCCGCATCGCCGACGATGCGGGACGAACGGTCGCACCCGGGCAGCGCGGCCAGGTGGTGCTGTCCTGCTTGACGAATCGCGCGACCGTGCTGCTGAACTACGCGATCGGCGACGTCGCGAGCATGGCGAGCGAGCCGTGCGCCTGCGGGCGCACGCTGCCCCGCCTCGAGCGCCTCGAGGGCCGCGCCGACGACCTGGTGCGCTTGCCGGACGGCGAGGTCGCACACGACTCCGTGCTGCTGTCGCGTCTCTACGCGGTGCCCGGGGTCGTTCGGCTGCAGCTCGTGCAGGAGACGCTCGACAGATTCACGATCCGCGTCGCACACACGGCAGAGCTCGACGAAGCGACGCTGCGCGAGCGCCTGACGAGCGCGCTCCGCGATGCACTCGGCGGGCGCGACGTGCGAATCGACGTGGCGATCGCCGATCGCCTCGCGCCCGACGCGAGCGGCAAGTTCCGCACGGTCGTGTCGCGGGTGCGCGACGGCGCGACGACGGTCGATTCCGCGACACGCTGAGCGACGAGATCGACAGGATTTCGATCCTGTTCGGGCGCGCGTCTGGCTGACCGGACAGTGTCCGAAAAGTAGGGCATTGCATTCTGTCCACCACCAGCGCTTATCTCGCGCGGCCGTGATCGTCGGGGGATCCGCGAACGGCCGTCACAGCCGAGCGTCGGCCTCGCATGTCCGCGAGCCGGCGCGACGGAAACGAGCTGCAAACGAAATGGGGGGGAATCGTCATGAAACGGTCGATGGCTTGGCAGTGCGCCTTGGCTGCAGCGGCGCTGGTCGTCTCGTCGGTGTGCTCGGCAGGGGCGGCGACGGTTCTGAATGATCCCTGCACGGACCTCGCGAGCTGGCAGGCGATCTGGACGCAGACCGACGGCAGCGCGCCGACGGTGATCAACATCTGCTCGATCAGCTCCACGAGCACCGCAGCGGCGTTCGAGGCGCATTCGACGGTGACGACCGCGCCAGCTCGCATCACGCTGTCGTTCACGCACAGCTCGTTCAATCCGTCGACGGGCTCGGCGTTCGACGGTGCGAACGTCCTCGCGCGTCGCTCCGCGACCGGCACGACGCAGTACATGTTCAGCCTGAGTCGGCGTGACGGCAAGATCATGATCAAGAAGAAATCTCCGGGAGGCTCGGGCGCTTGCGCGGGGAGCTGCAGCATCAAGCAGACGACCTTCGCGCCGCCGGTCGGCGTACCGCAGGCGGTGACGGCGACCGTCAAGACGGAGGCCACCACCTGCTCCAATGGCCAGCCCAAGGTGACGCTCACCTTGAAGGTCGGCAGCTCGACCACGCTGACCGTCACCGATTGCGGACAGATCGACACGTCGAGCTCTGCACCGACGTGCCCCGGAGCGTCGTGCGTCCCGCCCATCACGGCGGCCGGACAGATCGGCATCACGGCGTACGGATCGTCGTACACCTACGACAACCTGCTGGTGACGGATCTGCCGTAGAGCTCCGCCCCGTCATCCCGATCCGTCGCGCTCACCGCTGCGGCGCTTCGTCGAAGCGGCCGCAGCGTCGAGCGAGGCGGCGGCTCTGGATGGCGGCGCCGGCCGCCGCAGCTCAGGGGCCCTTGGCCTTGAACTGCTCGGCGTCGTTGTGCGTGACCAGCGACGAGAACGTCGTCTGCCAGCACCTCGTGCCCACGCCATCGCTGCCGATCAGCTGGACCGTCACCGGCGGCGTGAGCGCCGGGGCGGGTGGTCCGAGCGTCAAGCCCTTGCCCTGGATCCGCACCTGCGCGCGCCCGTCGGCGCCGGCCTTCAGCTGCAGCTGCGTGATGCCGTCGCCGTTGCCCTTGCTCGCGTACGCGTAGCCCTTGGTGCCGAGCGACTTCCAGCACGGCCGCGCGCCGCACGTCGAGCCGCCCGCGACGTGCGAGACGTGCAGCGGCTGTGCGTTGCCGGACGCGTCGTAGACGCACAGCTCGAAGCGCGTCGTGACACTCGGCGGATCGCCGAAGTCCGCAATCGCGGTCGCGGCCCCGCGGCCCCAGACCCACTGCAGCTGGTCCTTCGCGTCGTCGGCGCGGTCGAGGATCGACACGCTCGCCCCGAGCGGCTGGCTCTGCAGGAAGCAGCTCGCGGCCGGCTCCGGTGCGACCCCGCACAGCGACTCGCCCGCGAGCGCGACGTCGTAGCCGATCAGATCGAGCGCGCGCAGGTCGGCGAGCGTGATCGGCTCGACCGTCGCCGACGCGAGCGTCGGGTCCATGACGCCGACGAACGACCCGGTGAGCACGTCGTCCTTCCAGTGGCTCGCCTGCCGGCCGTCGCCGTTCTGCAGCCCGGTCGACAGGCGCCACTCGCCGTCGACGTCGTCGACGATCGCGTCCGCCCCCGGGATCATGCTGCGCGCGAAGCTCGCGAACTGCGCCGGACTCGACGGATCGCGCGACGTGCCGTTGGCGAAGCGCTCGAGGTCGAGCGTGTTCGGCCACACCAGCCCGCCGCCCGATCCGTCGACGAAATCGACGCTCGACAGGAACCCGAGCGCGTGCCCGAGCTCGTGCACCGCCGTGGTCTCGAAGTCGATCGTGCCGGGGCTCACTCCGTCGGCGTTGTCGAGGTCGAAGCTGAACGTGCTGTTGAAGGTGATGGTCGCGTCGGTCGCGCCGAAGAGCGCGTCGAGATCGGCGAACCCGAGCGCCTTCAGATTGGCCTTGGTACCGAGGACGTTGCCCGTCAAGTCAAAGCCGGCCGGCAGCGACACGGCGAATTGCGCCGCCGGCGGCAGTGCGGCGAGGATGCGGTCGTCGCCGTCGGCTACGGCGTCCGCCACCATCGCGTCGCGGATCGCGTCGTACGGTCCCTGCAGCAGCACCGACGACGACTGGCCGATGATTCCCGGGTTGCCGATGTCGGCGAAGTCGGCGGCGATGGTCACCACGATCGGATCGGCGATCACCGCTTCCCACTGCGCCGCAGCGCGCTCGAACGCGGCGAGCGCCGCGGGATTCGCTGCGAGGCCGGCGCCGGGCACCAGCACGATGTCGAAGCCCGCGAGCGCGGCGCGCGCGCTCCCCTTGGCCCACGCCGCCTGCAGCTGCGATCGCGTGACCTGCAGGGGCAGCGGCGTCATCGGCGTCGCGGCGCTGGCGCACGGGACACCGTCGTCCGCGTGCGCCGGCATCACCGCCAGCAAGGTCAGCGCGAAGATCGCGCCACGAACGCCGCGCCAACGCGCTCTCGCCGCGATCCAGCGAATCATGTGGGGTTGCACGTGACGCTCCGTTCGTGGCCGTCACCGATGGAGGCTTGCCGCGGCTCGGCCACGCGAGAGACGCCGTCGGCATTTCGGATCGCCCCGCTCCGCGGACGACGGGGCCGACCATTCCCCGCCGGCCGCCGGAACGCAACCATTCTCGCCGACGCGCCGACGTGCGCGCCGTGCGGCTACCAGTCGCCGATCTCGTCCCAGCCCTTGACGCCGATGAAGTCGGCTTTCCCGAGCGCC
Organism: Candidatus Binatia bacterium; assembly: GCA_019749875.1. Classification (GTDB taxonomy): domain Bacteria; phylum Desulfobacterota; class Binatia; order UBA12015; family UBA12015; genus VGTK01. The sequence continues at coordinate 31,805 of JAIEPK010000152.1, forward strand.
ACCCCGTTGTGGCGCAGGATCGCGTACGCCATGCTCACGTGGAAGTAGAAGTTCGGCGTGGCGATGCGTGTCAGGTAGGCGTCGCCGCCGACCGAGCGACCCTGCATCCATGCCGGCGCGACGCGTCGCTCCCCACCGCCCGCGAAGTCGCTCTCCTTGAAGCCCTCGACGTACGCCCGCGCCTTCGCGATGCGCGCGCGCAGCTCGGCGATGGTCTTCTCGGTGTCGGGGTGCGAGGGCGCGGTCTGGCCGGCGAGATAGGCCGCCGCATACTTCGCCGCGTCGCACGCCGACTGCACCTGCTGCACCAGCGCATACTGGTCGGGCGCGAGCCGCGCCTGCGTGAAGATCTCCGGGGCGAACTTCTTCGCTTCGGCGTGCGCGATGGCTGCCTGCAGCCAGGCGTCGAGATTGCTCAGCATCCGTGCGTACTGCGTGATCGTCGCGTGGATCGACATGCTCGGCTCCCTCCGGCGGACGTCCGTCGTCCGCTCATCGAGCGCGCACACCACATGACCGGCGCGACTGTGGCAATGACCTCGACCGCGATGCCACCGGTCGTGACCAGCGCACCGGCCCCGGGGATCGCGCCTGCGACCCGGGGCGGCGCGCACGCCTCGCCGGCTTGCGAGGACGCGCTCCGTATGGTGCCCCGCCGCTGTAGCGCGGACCCCGCGCCAACCCGACCGAGGAGCGAGCGATGCCCGAGTTCCAGTTCCAGGAGATGTTCCCGCACGGCCACGACATGACGCCGTACCGCCGCATCGACGGCGACTGGGTCGGCGTCGAGACGTTCCGCGGCGAGTCCGTGCTCACGGTGGATTCCGCGGCGCTGACGCGCCTCGCCGCCGACGCGATCCGCGACGTCTCGCACCTGTTCCGGCCCGGCCACCTCGCCCAGCTTCGGAAGATCCTCGACGATCCCGAGGCGTCGTCGAACGACCGCTTCGTCGCGCTCAACATGCTGCGCAACGCGTGCGTGTCGGCGGGCATGATCCTGCCCTCGTGCCAGGACACCGGAACGGCCATCGCCATCGGCAAGAAGGGCCACCGCGTGTGGACCTCGGGCAACGACGAGGAGGCGATCGCGCGCGGCGTCTACGAGACCTACACGCAGACCAACCTGCGCTACTCGCAGATGTCGCCGGTCGATCTCTACGACGAGGTCAACACCGGCACCAACCTGCCGGCGCAGATCGAGCTCTACGCGACCTCCGGCGACGAGTACCACTTCCTGTTCGTCACCAAGGGCGGCGGATCGGCGAACAAGACGTTTCTGTACCAGGAGACCAAGGCGCTCCTGAACCCCAAGTCGCTGCTCGAGTTCCTCGACCAGAAGGTGCGCACGCTCGGCACCGCCGCGTGCCCGCCGTACCACCTCGCGATCGTCATCGGCGGCACGTCGGCCGAGACCACGCTCAAGACCGTCAAGCTCGCGAGCTGCCGCTACCTCGACGACCTGCCGACCAAGGGCGGCAATCTGGGCCATGCGATCCGCGATCCGGAGTTCGAGAACGAGGTCTGGAAGCTCACGCAGCGCATGGGCATCGGCGCGCAGTTCGGCGGCAAGTACTTCTGCCACGACGTGCGCGTGATCCGCCTGCCGCGGCACGGGGCGTCGTGTCCGGTCGGCATCGGCGTGTCGTGCTCCGCCGACCGTCAAGCCAAGGGCAAGATCACCAGGGACGGCGTGTTCCTCGAGCAGCTCGAGTCGAACCCCGCGCACTACCTGCCCGAGATCGACCAGTCCAAGCTGTCCGACGACGTCGTGCGCGTCGACCTCAAGAAGCCGATGAACGAGATCCGCGCGCAGCTGTCGCAGTACCCGATCAAGACCCGCCTGGCATTGACCGGCACGCTCGTGGTCGCGCGCGACATCGCGCACGCCAAGCTCAAGGAGCGCATCGACCGCGGCGAGGGGCTGCCGCAGTACGTGAAGGACCATCCGATCTACTACGCCGGTCCGGCGAAGACGCCCGCCGGCATGCCTTCCGGATCGTTCGGCCCGACGACCGCCGGTCGCATGGACTCGTACGTCGACCTCTTCATGCAGCACGGCGGCAGCCTGATCACGCTCGCCAAGGGCAACCGCTCGCCCGCCGTCGCCCAGGCCTGCAAGAAGCACGGCGGCTTCTACCTGGGCTCGATCGGCGGCCCGGCGGCGATCCTCGCGCAGGACAACATCCGCAAGGTGGAAGTCCTCGAGTATCCGGAGCTGGGGATGGAAGCGGTGTGGAAGATCGAGGTCGAGGACTTCCCGGCGTTCATCGTGGTCGACGACAAGGGGAACGACTTCTTCGGGCGGCTGTAGCAGTCGGTTGACCAGCCACGGCGTCGCGGGTAGCATTTTACTACCCAAGGGTTCGCGATGGGACAGCCGATCAAGATCAGCGAAGACCTGGCGCTCGCCGCGCGCGAGGAGGCAGACGTCTGCGAGCGCTCGATCGCCTCGCAGGTCGAGCACTGGGCGCGGATCGGGAGGGCCGTCGAGCTCGTGCTGGGTCACGGCCAGGTCGTCGCGCTGAAGCGGCGCGCCGCGCTGCCCGAGTTCACCGACGCGATGCGCGAGGCGGCGAGTGAAGCCGGCCAGCGCAAGGCGCTCAGGCACATCTCGAAGCTGGGCAGCCCGCGCTTCGGCGTCGACCCGGATCACCCCGGCTTCCTGATCCGCATCGATCCGGACGGCTCCCGAACGCGCGGCCGCTTCGTCAATCGACAGTTCGTTGCCGCCGAAGACTAGACCAGACCTGCCCGCCGGCCGCTGGCTGATCGTGATCGCCGGACCGAACGGCGCCGGCAAGTCCACGTTCTTCGATCTCTACCTCCGACCGCGCGGCTTCCGCTTCGTCAATGCGGACCTGATCGCCGCAGGGATCGCCGGCGACGATCCTGCAGCGCTCGCGTATCGCGCCGCCGAGCTCGCGGACATCGAGCGCCGCGCGCTGATTGCGCGCGGCGACACCTTCGTCATGGAGACCGTACTTTCCGATCCGCATGGAGCCAAGCTGGGCCTTCTCCGCGACGCGAAGGACGCAGGCTACCACGTCGCCCTGCTGTTCATCGGTATCGAGAGTCCCGAGCTGAGCAGCGCCCGCGTGGCACAGCGGGTGGCTCTCGGCGGGCACGACGTGCCAGACGAGAAGATCGTGGCCCGCTTTCCGCGCACGCTCGCGAACGCAGCGCACGCCCTCCGCCTGGCCGACGCCGGATGGATCTTCGACAACGCAGATGCGTCGATGCCCTACCGGCTGCTGGCGACGGCTCGCGACGGCCGGCTCACGGATCGTCGTCCGCCGCTACCGGCCTGGTGCCGCAAGCTCACACGAGGGCTCGTCGCACCCCGATCGCGCTGAACGCGGTCACAGATCCTGCTCGTTCCACGCCGTCCCGCGCACGCGCCGCCCGCGGAACGTCCCCTCCGCGACCGCCGCCCCCTCGTACACGGGTGATCCCACCACCGGAAACTCCTGCGCGTCCATCAGCGACTCGATCGTGAGGTCCGCGTCGAACGACGGGATCTCCACGCGCAGCTTCATGAAGTAGGTCGCGCCCGAGACCGGGCTCGTCCAGGTGCGCTCGATCGGCGTGACGAAGGTCGGTACGAACCAGATCGCACCGCTCGCGTCCTGGATCGTCGCCGTGCTCGGACGACGCTCGCCGAGCGCGGGCAGCCCGTCCTGCAGCGTCGCGTAATTCGAGAGACACGTGCCGTCATCGAGCTGCATGTCCTGCAGGTACCACTTGACGGGGTTCGCCGCGGTGCCGAACGCGCCGTACTCGTGGTCCATCCACGTCGTGCCCTCGACGGAGAACACTTCGCCGCCGAGCTCGATCGTGCCGCTCGCGGCGAGGCGCGTGAGCGAGAAGTAGAAGTTGTTGGTCTTGAGATCGGTTCCGCTGCCGCCGGGATTGATGCCGGTGCCCCAGACGAAGAACGGGCGGCCCTGCTGCGAGAAGCGGAGATCGAAATGCACCTCCGTCAAGCTGGGATCGTCGACCAGCAGCGCCTGGACGTGGATGTCCTGGGTGGGATCGGCCTGCGGCGCGCGCATCGACACGTAGGTGTAGAGCGCACGCACCACCGCACCGCTGCCGCCACCGCCGACGAGCCGCACCTCGGGCTCGGACGCGTAGCCCCGACCGGGGCTCACCAGCACGACGTTCGCGACGCCACCGCTCGCGTCGAGCGTCGCGAGCGCGGCGGCTCCGCTGCCGCCGCCACCGACGATCTCCACCTGCGGCGCCGACGTGTAGCCGCTGCCCGGCGACACCACGTGGAACGCCGACAGCCGGCTCTCCGGATCGCCGAGGCGCGCGTACCAGTCCTTGCCGGGATCGCTCTCGGCCCAGCGGCTCGGATCGAAGGTCAGCGGCACGTACGGCGTCGTGCGCTGGTAGTGCGTGTCGCGCGCGACGTCGGACAGCATCACCTGCGTGAAGGCGAAGCCTTGCCCCGCAAACGACGCCGCGTTGATCTCGAACCCGAACACGCGCTCGCCGGCGCGCAGCGTGCCGATGTGCCACCACCACTCGGTCGGCGCACCGGGGTGCGCGTACATGTCCTTCGGCAGCGACAGCACGACGTCGGACGGCGGTACGGGCTGCGGCTCGCCGCTCGACGAGTCGCCACAACCGACGAGGTTCGCGAGTGGTGCGAATGCGACCGCGGATGCTGCGGTGGCGAGAAAGCGGCGACGACGCATGATTCCTCCGAGCCTCGGGTGGCCGCGCCACCGGGTTCAGGGGGCGCATCGGTCGCTCTGGTGGCGAGGTTAAGCGCCGCCGCTCACCCGACGCCGGACACGATGCCCGACCTGGATCGTGCTCGCCGCCCAGCCCAGCCCCGTGGCTCGGGCCGACGTTCGGGGCATCCGCCCCGAGCACGTTGGGCGCTTGCCCCACGCCCGGACGGCACCGCGGAAGAACGCCTGCGAAATCGAGGACGCGACCGCGGTACGCGCGTTGCGATCGCCGCCGATCCAACCGAACGGGCCGACGTGCCCGGGGGAAGGAGGCGATTCTCGAATGATCTGGAAACACGGCAAGGGCTCTCACCAGAGGCGGCGGAGGCGGTACGCGACGCTCGCGGCACTCGCGCTCGGCGTGCTGGCGGCACCGACGCTGGCGCGCGCACAGTCGGCGATCATCTACGGCTCGCTCGGCAACTTCGACATCTCGAACGACACGGGGAGGACCTGCCACGGCTTCCAGATCGAGGTCGAGGGTCTGCCGCCCGATCAGGTGCCGTACTTCTTCACCGCGCAGCGCTACGGCACGCCGACGGTCACCGCGACCGCGACCGGCTCGCTGGTACGCTGGGCCAGCACGTACGACGCGTCGAACGGAACGTGGGGGGAGCGCACGCTGCCGCACACCGTCCCCTGGTTCCCCGGCCAGTGCTACTCGTGGAACCCCGGCACGTACCAGGACTCCGGTTGCGAGCACTTCGGCGTGGGAACGATCGCGAACCCGACCGGTGCCCTCTCGCACTGGCTGTGTGAAGACCCGGCGCAACCGGGCGTGCTCGTCCCGACCGACCTGCCCACCGCGGTCCCGCTGCCCACGTACTACGTGCAGCCGCCGGTGCAGGCCGGCAACCCGCCGCAGCTCGTGGTGGAGGTTCAGGCGCCCGAGCCTGCCGAGGCCCCGAGCCTGTACGGCGAGGCGCAGTGGATCCGGATCTTCGTGCAGCAGCTGCCGAACGAGGTGAACCTCGACCAGCTGGTCGCCGACAACCCGGCCGTCGTGCCGATGGACCCGGCGCAGCTCGAGAGCAACTGGGACGTCATCCAGGACGAGCCCGCCGCGGGCGGCAACGGCAAGCGCAAGCGCAAGCGGAACACCGGCAACCTGCTGCCGACCACGCGCTCGGTCGTACGCCGCATCGAGATGTATGCCTACACGGGCGCGTACGATCCGATCACCAACGAGGCGCTATGCGCGGACCTCACCTGCACGACGCCGGGCGTGGACGAGCTCGGCGAGCTGATCTCGGTGCAGATGACCGCGGCCAACGTTCAGTCGGACTCGGTGACGGTCACCAAGACCGGCAACGGCAACGTCGACTCGGCCGACAAGCGCATCGCCTGCGGCAACAAGTGCGTCGCCCCATACGACGCCGGCACCCCGGTCGTCCTGACGGCCAAGGCCGGCAGCGGCAGCCAGTTCGCCGGCTGGAGCGGCGCCTGCGCGGCGGCCGGCCTGCAGACCTCGTGCACCGTGCTCGCCAACGGTCACGTCGACGTCGGCGCCCTGTTCACGCTGATCCCCGCCGGTGGTGGCGGTGGCGGTGGCGGCGGCGGAGGTGGCGGTGGTGGCGGCACCACGACCTCGAACGTCACGCTCTCGGTGAAGACCTCGGGCGGCAAGGGCCTGATCACCGGCACGGGCGGGATCAACTGCGGCAGCAAGTGCTCGGCGAGCGTCGCCAAGGGCACCAGCGTGACCGTCACCGCGACCCCGGAGGCCGGCTTCGTGTTCTCAAGCTGGACCGGCGCCTGCACCGGCAACACGCCGACCTGCACCACGACCGTCAACGCGAGCGGCACGGCCCAGGCGAACTTCGTCAAGCAGTGACGCGCCCACCTGCGGCGTGACACGGGGGGCGTGGCGTCCCGCGCGGAGGGCGCGGACGCCACGCCCCTTTCGCGTCTTCGGCAGGCTCGCCGAGCACCGCCTCAGCGCGCGATCGCGACGGCCTTGTACGTCGTGACGGCGTCGTTGCGCGCCATCAGCGCCGAGAAGTCCGCCTGCCCGCCGTTCGCGGGGATGGTCTCCGCGAGCGGCGGCGTCGTGACGGTCGAGACCACGCGCCCCGTCGCGTCCATGGCGTCGACACGGATCGAGAGCTGGCTCACCGCCTTGTCGCCGTGATTGACGATCGTGCCGACGACCTTCTCGGTCGCGGGATCACCGGACTCCTCGTCGTGCAGGTTCACGATCGAGATGTCGGTCATCGGCGGCAACGGCGTCACCACCGTCTCGCGCACCTGGCGCGTGCTGCTCTGGACCTCGCGCCGCTCGGCCGAGCACGACGCGAGCAGCGGCAGCACCGCCGCGATCATGGCCACGCGCGCGATGCCGCATGGCCGCCAACGGATCTCTCCGGCTCGATTCTTCATGGATCGATGGTACCGAGGTCGTTCCGGAGGCAAAGAGGGGGGTCACTTTTCGCTTGGCGCGCCCTCGTCGATCCGCCAGGTGACCGGGTAGGTCGGGTCCTCGCGGTAGGTGCAGATCCGGCCGGTGACGATGCTGTTCGACAGGTGGTGCCCGAGGCGCGGGCAGTCGCCCTGGATCCGGTCGATGACCTTGCGCAGCGCACGGGTCGCGTTGAGCCGCGCGCGCTCGGCGAGCGATCCGGCACGCCGCTGCGCAGCCCGCGGCGGGCCCGCTCCGATCACACGCGCGAGCTCGTCGGCGATCTCCTCGATCTCGTTGCGCAGCATCTCGGCGCGCCCGACGTCGTTGTGCTCCTCCGCCTCGGCGAGCTCGTCGCGCAGCTCGGCGAGCCGCTCGCGATCGACACCCCGCGCGTCGGCGTCGAGAGCGCGCGCACCTGCGACCTCCGCCGTTGCGTCTGCACCGACCACGTCGAGCGCGTGCAGCTCGCGCCCCGGCTCGCGCAGCAGCGTGACGAGATAGTGCAGGCCCTTCATGTCGCGCAGCCGGACCGACTCGTCACCGTGCGCGATCGACCAGACGTCGCCTTCGCGGCGCAGCGTCGCCGTCCCGACCGCCGTCGGCATCGACGCCTTCGGCACGGACTCGAGCTCGGTCCTCGCCGTGGTCGTGCCGTGCTCGGCGTCGTCGAGCGTGCGCCGGAGCTCACCGAGGCCGAGCTCGCGCGCGGTC
>JAIEPK010000142.1 GCA_019749875.1 Candidatus Binatia bacterium
TCACCATCCACCCCGGTTGCCTTCCCATACAACACCTCCGTCTTGAGGTGTTGCGACGACCGGTTGAATCCGCCCGGCGTCCAGCTCGCCGAGTGCACCTGCCCGATCGAGAAGACGCCCTTCGAGTTCGTCACGCAGGCTGGACAGGGCGACCCGTCGTACTGCGAGGAGCTGCCGGTCGGCGGCCCGCTGTTCTTCGATCCGGCCGCCTTCCAGGGGCGCTAGCGCGACAAGCCGTCGTCCGTGGGAGGACAGCGCCGTCCGGTGCGCGTGTCCTCCCCACGGCGACGCCGCTCGATCTGCTGTGCGCTCGTGCAGGCCCGACGACGTTCGCGCTCCTCTCGATCGACCGCCTGCTGCCGGTCGGTCGGATCGACTCGTGCTTCGGCGAGGAGAACGGCGTCGGTGGCGGTTACGTCCGGACGGACCTCGGCGGCCGGAATGACCGCCAGCTTTCCTCGAGCGGCGTCCAGTCGTTGAAGCTGCAGGGCGGCGCCGGGCGCCCGGCGTCGATCCGCCTGCCCGCGAGGAGCGACGCTCGCGGGGAGAAGCTGGGCGTGCCTCTGGGAATCGCAGCAGCGCGCGCGTGCTCGACGAACGCGACCTTGCAGTGACCAGCATGGGTGTTCGTCGATGAGCATGGATTGACGCGAAGCACGAACGTCGGATTGCAGCGACCCTTCTCGGTCCGTCCGCGTACGCCGATCGCCGGATGACGGAGCGATGAACCGCACCGCGCCGGGATACCACGTCAAGCAGCAGCCTCGCGTCCGCGTGCGTCCGCCGCGCGGGGCGCTCTGCAACGTTCGCTGGTCGGAAACCAACCCGTAACGTCCGGCAGATAGGACGTGCACCTGCAGAACCTTCGAGAGGAGCAGGTGCATGGACGCGAGAACCCGCGGCAGCTCACGGACGAGATGGATGGTGGTGATGGCGGCGCTTTGCAGCGTCGCGCTCGCGCCGCGCGCCGGTGCGGCGCCGTTCGCCAGCGGCAACGTGGTGATCTACCGCGTCGGCAGCGGCAGCGGGAGCCTCGTCAACACGGGCAACCCGGTGTTCGTCGACGAGTACACGCCGAGCGGGACGCTCGTGCAGTCGATCGCGCTGCCGACGACCGCGAGCGGTGCGAGCAAGCAGCTCGTCGCGAGCGGCACCGCGAGCTCCGAGGGCTTCTTGACGCGCTCGGCCGACGGCTCCTCGATCGTTCTCTCCGGATATGCGGCGAACATCCCCACCACGGGGCTCGCGAGCACGACGGGGGCGACCGTGCCTCGGACGGTCGGCGTCATCGATGCGAACGGCAACGTCGACACGACGCGCGGGCTCACCGACTTCGCGTCGGGCAACAATCCGCGCAGCGTCGCGAGCACCGACGGAGTCAGCGTGTGGGTGGCCGGCGGAGCGGGCGGTGTCCGCTACAGCGGCTCGCCGAGCGACACGACGTCGGTCGATCTCACGACCGCCGCCGGGTTCTCAAACGTCCGGCAGGTGCTGGTCCTCGGTGGCCAGCTCTACGCGTCGAGCGGCAGCGGCACGAACACGTTCCGCGGTGTCGAGACCGTCGGAAGCGGTCTGCCGACCTCGGGCGCGCAGACGGTCACGCGTCTCCCGGGCCTGAGCGACACGCTGACCAGCAGTACCTATGGGTTCTTCCTCGCGGATCTCGACGCCGGGGTTGCCGGCGTCGACACGCTCTACGTGGCGGACGACGCCGCGGCCGCGTTGCGGAAGTTCTCGCTCGTGGGCGGCACCTGGGTGTCGAACGGCATCGTCGGTGTCGACGCTGACGATTATCGTGGTCTCGCCGCGACGGTGTCCGGCACGACGGTGACGCTCTACGCGACGCGCAAGGGCGGCACCGGTGCCACCGGCGGTGGCGAGCTGGTGACGCTGGTCGACGCGAGCGGCTACAACGGGGCCTTCGCCGGCACGCCGACGGTGCTCGCGACCGCGGCAGCGAACACCGCCTTCCGCGGCGTCGCGCTCGCGCCGAGCGTGCCGACGCCGACACCGACTCCGGTGCCGACCGAGACACCGCAGCCGACGCCGACCATCGAGCCGACGCAAACCCCCGAGCCCACCCCGACGCCGACGGCGGAGCCCACCCAGACCCCGGTCCCGACGCCGACCCCGGTGCCGACCGAGACGCCGCAACCGACGCAGTCGCCGACTCCGACGCCCACGCCGACGCCGACCAGGATCGCTGCGTCCGCGTCCGATGACACCTATTCGACGTACTCCGAGACGGCGCTCGACGTCGCGGCACCGCAAGGCGTCCTCGCGAACGACAGCGGCTCACCGCTGACGATCGTGCGCGGCACGCAGCCGGCCAACGGCAGCGTGACGCTGAACCCGGACGGCTCGTTCCACTACCAGCCGAACACCGGCTTCGTCGGCACCGACACGTTCACTTACACGATCAGCGACGCGGTCGACCTCTACGAGACGAACGTCGCGCCACTCGCGACGTTCGGCGGCGTGACCATCCGCGGGGACGGCCACGGCTCGTCGGTCTACCCAGTGCCGGGCACGACGGACGAGTTCTACGGCCTCGCCGATCGCGGTCCGAACGTCGACGGCCCGAGCGGCAGCAAGGTCGAGCCGATCCCGAGCTACGACCCGGTGATCGCGCGCTACAAGCTGGTCGGTCACCAGGCGGTCCTGCTCGAGGAGATCCCGCTCACCGACGGCAGCGGCAACCCGTACTCCGGCCGCGTCAACTCGCTCGCGACCACCGGCGAGACGATCACCGATCTCGACGGCAACGTCCTGCCGGTGGACCCCAACGGCTACGACCCGGAAGGCCTCGTGGCGCTGCCGGACGGAACGTTCTGGATCTCCGATGAGTACGGTCCGTTCATCACCCACTTCGACGCGACGGGCCGGCAGATCGGACGCCTGTCGCCGTTCGATCTGTCCCTGCCGGGCGAGCTCGCGAAGCGCGTGCCGAACCGCGGCATGGAGGGGCTGACGATCACGCCGGACGGCTCGACCCTGGTCGGCATGATGCAGTCCGCACTGCAGCAGACCGATCTCGCCGGCTTCGACGCGAAGAAGCTCACGGTCGTGCGCATCGTGACGTACAAGCTCGCGACGGGCGAGACGCACGAGTACGTCTACCTCCTCGACGAGCCCGCGACGCTGAAGACTGCCGCGAGCGAGATCGCGGCGCTGTCCAACACGACCTTCCTCGTGATCGAGCGCGACGGCAACTTCCTGCCGGGCGCGTACAAGAAGGTCTTCGCGATCGACATCACGAACGCGACCGACGTCGGTCCGTCGAGCACGGTGCCCGGTGCGACGTACAGCGCGGGCGCCGGTGGTCTGCTCATCGGCGGCCAGACGCTCGAGCTCAAAGTCAAGAGCAAGAACACGGCCGCGTCGCTGACGACGCTCGCGTCGCTCGGCATCACGCCGGTGGCGAAGTCGACGTACATCGACGCGGATACCGTGCTGCTCGCGCTCGACCCGCTGGGCCGCTTCTTCGCGCACGACAAGATCGAGGGCGTGGCGCCGCTCGATGGCGGCGCGCGCGTGCTCATCACCAACGACAGCGACTTCGGCATCGTCGGGCTGACGAACGCGACCCCGCCGTTCCAGCTCGCGGCGAAGATCGTGCCGTCGACCGGTGCGCAGGACGGCGGCGAGTTCCTCGTCGTCCTCGTCGATCATCTGCCCGCGCAGACGTCGACGGCGACGGTGACGATCCAGGTCGATCCCGCGCCGACCCCGACGGCCACGCCGGTGCCGACGCCCAGCCCGGAGCCGACGGCGACTCCGACGCCTGAGCCCACCGCGTCGCCGACACCGACCGAGGTGCCGACGCCCGAGCCGACGGCCAGCCCGACCCCGACGACGCTGCCGACGGGGACGCCGACACCGACGTCGACGCCCACCTCGACGCCGACGTCGACCGTGGTGCCGACGGCCACGCCGACCTCCGCGGTCGCCTTCTGCGCGCCGCAGCCGATCGGCGGCTGCGCGGCCTCCGCGAAGGGCACGATCAAGCTCACCAGCAACGGTGATCCGAAGAAGAGCAAGCTGGTGTTCCAGTGGATCAAGGGCACCGCGACGCTCGCGCAGTACGGTGATCCGATCGGTGGTGACGCCAGCTACGCGTTCTGCGTCTACGGCGATGATCAGCTGCTGATGAAGCCGCTGGTGACCGGCGACGGCCTCTGGAAGGCCGTCAAGCCGGGCCTCAAGTACCGCAACAAGTCGACCAACGCCGCGGGCATCGCCTCGGTCGACCTCCTGCAGGGCACGGGCAAGGCCAAGATCGCGCTGGTCGCCCGCGGCACCAAGCTCGTCGCGCCGACCGTGCCGCTCGCGGCGGCGACCGACGTCCGGGTCCAGGTGGTCAAGAACCCGGCGAGCGGTCCGGAGTGCTGGGAAGCGCGCTTCACGGCGCCGTTCAAGAAGAACAAGGCGCCGACGTTCAGCGACGTCCTGCCGTGACCGTGGCGGGCGGTGTCGCGCTCTGCGGCACCGCCCGCCCGACGTCTCCGACGGCGACGATCTCGCCGCGACGAACTCGAGAGGAGCACTCCCATGAGCCGACCGGCGCAGACCGCTACCCGTCCACGCATCGCGATGCTCGCCGCGATGACGCTGCTGTGCAGCGTCGCGGTGGCCTCGCCCGCGAACGCGGCACCGTTCGCGAGCGGCAACGTCGTCGTCTACCGCGTCGGCAGCGGGATCGGCAGCCTCGTGAACACCGGCAGCCCCGTGTTCCTCGACGAGTACACGACCGCGGGCGCGCTGGTGCAGTCGATCCCGTTACCGACGGCGGCGAGCGGCGCGAACAAGCAGCTCATCGCGAGCGGCACCGCGACCTCGGAAGGCTTGCTCACACGATCGAGCGACGGCACCAAGCTCCTGCTCTCCGGCTACGCGACCAATCCCGGCGGTGCGACGTCGCTGTCGACGACGTCGGGGGCGACGGTGCCGCGCACCGTCGGCGTGGTCGATGCGCTCGGCAACGTCGACACGTCGCGCGCGCTGACCGACTTCGCGACGAGCAACACACCGCGCAGCCTCGCGAGCGTCGACGGCGGCGGTGTGTGGGTCGCGGGCGGTGCGGGCGGCGTGCGCTACAGCGGGTCGACGAGCGACACGACGTCGTCCGACCTGACGAGCGGCACGCTCGCCAACGTCCGCCACCTGCAGATCTTCGGCGGCCAGCTTTATCTCTCGAGCGGGAGCGGGACGAACACGTTCCGTGGCGTCGACGTCGTCGGGACCGGGCTGCCGACGTCCGGTGCGCAGACGGTGACGCGACTGGCCGGCTTGACGGACGCGAGCAACCCGAGCACCTACGGCTTCTTCCTCGCGGACCTCGACGCGGGTGTCGCCGGCTTCGACACGCTGTACGTCGCCGACGACGGCGCCGGCGCTCTGACGAAGTTCTCGCTCGTCGGCGGCACGTGGGTCGCGAACGGCACCGTCGGCGTCGACACCGACGACTACCGCGGCCTCGCTGCCACGGTGTCCGGAACGACCGTGACGCTCTACGCGACGCGCAAGGCCGGCAGCGGCGCGACGGGTGGCGGCGAGCTGGTCACGTTGACCGATGCCAGCGGCTACGGCGGTGCGTTCGCCGGCACGCCGAGCGTGCTCGCGACGGCCGCGACGAACACCGCCTTCCGCGGCGTCGCACTCGCGCCGGAGGGCGCCGGTCCGACGCCGACGCCCAGCCCCGCTGGAACACCGACGCCGACCCCGCTGCCGACCGAAACCCCCGGTCCCACGCCGACCCCCACGGCGAGCCCGGTCCCGACGCCGACGCCGAGCGCGACCCCGCTGCGCCAGGCCGCGGCGCGCCGTGCCCTGCTGCCCGGCGATCTGCCGACCGGCACCAGCGTCCAGGGACGCGTCGGCGACTACCTGCTGCAGAACGACTTCATCCGCGTCGTCATCGACGACATCCCGAACGCGCACGGCTTCGCCGCGACCGGCGGCAACATCATCGACGCCGCGACCGCGACCGGTGAGGATCGCTTCGCGTCGATGTTCACCTACTTCGACAACAGCTTTGGCCAGCAGGCGCTGTACGACACCATCGAGGTCGTGAACGCGGGCGGCGGCGCGAACGTCGCGCACATCCGTGTATTGGGGGCGAGCTCCATCGACTCCGAGGTCGCGGTCGTCACCGACTACCTGCTCGGACCGACCGATCTCGCCGTCACGGTGATCACGGAGCTGACCAACAACGGCGATGCGCCGGTGACCCAGCTGCAGGTCGGCGACGCGATCCAGTGGGGGCTCACGACCCACTTCGCTCCGGGCTGGAAGAACAACAATCGCAACATCCCCGGCGACGGCCACGACATCGGCGGAACGGGACTCGACGCCGCCTGGCTCGCGAGCGACGGCGAGAACGCGTCGTACGGCTATGCCGCGCCGAGCGGGCTGCTCGACGTCTCGAACGGCTCGTCGTGGACGGATGCCAACGTCGCCTACCTCGACATCCCGGCGGGCGGCGGCAAGGGTTCCTACACGCGCTTCTTCATCGTCGGCAGCGGCGACGTCGCCTCGGTGTCGGATGCCGCGCTCGAGCTGCGTGGCGCGACGGTCGGCACGCTGTCGGGCGTCGTTCGCGAGACCGGCACCAACCTGCCCGTCGCGGGTGCGACGGTCGCGATCACGCGCACGCAGTGCCTCGGCACGAGCGGCGCGGAGTCGTACACGCTCGCGACGACGCGCGCCGACGGCAGCTACACCGCCGATCTCGAGCCGGGGTCGTATCGGGTGCTGGTGCAGGCGGTGGGTCGCAGCGGCTCGTCATGCCAGACGGTGAGCGTCGCAGCGAACGGCGCGACGACGCTCAGCCCGACCGTCGGCCAGCAGGGCGTCCTCGCCTGGAACGTGACGGACACGAACGGCCAGCCGCTGCCGGCCAAGGTCTCGGTGCTCTACGATCCGCTGACCGCGGATCGTCAGGGGCCCGAGCTCGGCGACTGGCACACGCTCGTCGGTGGCTACTCCGTTCTGTCGGCGTCGGGCACGGGCTCGGCGGCGCTGCCGCCGGGTGCGTACCAGGTGTGGATCTCGCGCGGCATCGAGTACGACACGTCGGTGCAGTCGGTCGTCGTGCCGGCGGGCGGCACGGTGAACGTCAACGCGATGCTCACGCGCGTCGTCGACACCACCGGCTACCTGTCCGCCGACATGCACGTGCACGCGCAGAACTCGGCCGACTCCGGCATCACGTTCGAGACGCGCGCCCGCGAGGCCGCGGCCGAAGGGCTCGAGATCGTGGTGCCGACCGATCACAACTTCAACTCGGACATGCAGTCGGCGATCACCTCGACCGGCCTCGGCGCGTGGGTCGCGACGCTGCCCGGCGACGAGGTCACGACCAACGAGTGGGGCCACTTCAACGGCTACCCGCTCACGGTGAACCCGGCCGACCTCACGCACGGCGGCGCGCTGCTGCCGAGGGGCCTCACGCCGGGGCAGCTCTTCGCGACGCTGCGCACCGATCCGCGCGGGCCGGTCGTGCAGGTCAATCACCCGCGTGCCGGCGGCATCGGCTACTTCGACCTGACGGCGTTCAACCCCGTCTCGGGGACGTCGGCGAACCCCGACTTCTCGCTCGCGTTCGATGCGATCGAGGTCTTCAACGGCAAGCGTCTCTCGCAGCTGCCGACGGTGCTGAACGACTGGTACCGGCTGCTGAACCGCGCCAAGCGGGTCACCGGTGTGGGCAACACGGACACGCACATCGTGTTCTCGCAGGAGCTCGGCTACCCGCGGAACTTCGTCGCGGTCGGCACCGACGATCCGGCGACGCTCTCCGAGGCGACGTTCAAGAGCGCGCTCAAGGGCCAGCAGTCGCTGTTCACCAACGGCCCCTTCGTCGAGCTGAAGGTCGACGGGGCCCCGATCGGTGCGCAGATCTCCAACGGCAGCGGCACGGTGAACGCGGCGGTGCGCATTCAAGCGCCGACGTGGATCACGGTCGACACGCTCGACATCGTCGTCAACGGCAACGTCGTGCAGACCGTGAGCGTCCCGACCACCGGCAACGCGCTGCGCCTCGACGCGACCTACCCGCTGCAGATCACGGCCGACAGCTGGATCGCCGTGCAAGTGAAGGGCGGCGACTGCCGCGTCGACTCATCGAACAAGTGCTTGACCGGCAACTGCCCGGGCCGCATGGATCCGATCATCCCGCCGCAGTACGGCACCGACCCGGTCTGTCCGTACGCGCACACCAACCCGGTCTTCGTCGACTACGACGGCAACGGGCAGTTCGACGCGCCCGGCAACGCCGGCGTCAACGTGCAGCCGATCTCGGCGATCCGGACGGTCGACGCGAACAAGGTGAGCACGCTGCTCGACCAGGTGGTCACGGTGCGCGGCACGGTGACCGTGCCGTCGTACGCGCTCGATCACCGCAACAACCTGGTCTACTTGCAGGACGACAGCATCGACACCGCCAACAAGCGCTCGGGAGGCATCGCGCTCTTCCAGAGCAGCCTGATCTCGCCGATCCTCGACGCCGGTGACGAGATCGAGGTGACCGGAACGATGTCGATGTTCAACGGGCTCACCGAGCTCGCGAGCCCGTCGACCACCGTGCTGCACAGGGGTGGTCGCGTACCCGACCCGATTCCGCTCACGATCGCGCAGCTGCGCAACGTCGCGAACTCCGAGCAGTGGGAAGGGATGCTGGTGCGCGTGAACGGCCTCACGATCACCGGTGGAACCTGGCCGGCCTTCGGCAGCGACGCGAGCATCACCGTCAAGGACTCCTCGACCAGCTCGACCAGCACGCTGCGCGTCGACTCCGACACCGACATCGACGGGACGCCGGCGCCGTCGCAGCCGTTCGACCTCATCGCCGTGGTGGGCCAGTTCGACTTCTCGGCGCCGTACGATGGATTCTACCAGCTGATGCCGCGCAGCCGCGCCGACATCATCGAGGCGGCGAGCCCGGTCGCGATCGTCAACGGGCCCGGCACGTCGAGCGTGACGTCCTGCAGTGCGACCGTCTCCTGGTACACGACCAAGCCGAGCGACACCCGCATCGACTACGGCACGACGACGACGTACGGCTCCGTTCTCACGGATCCGACGCAGGTCAGCTCGCACCTCGTTACGCTCGCGGGTCTGCCGTCGGGCACGACGATCCACTACAAGGTGACGTCGGGCGGCGTCTCGTCGCCGGACGTGGTGTTCAACACCGCGAGCTCGCCGACGCCGTCGATCACGTTCGGGCCGGAGGTCAGCGTGATCGACGCGACCACCGCACAGGTCCGCTGGCAGACCACGGTGCCGACGATCGGCTCGATCGAGTACGGCCTCGACGGCTCGTACGGCGCGGTGCAGAGCGGGGCGACGGCGCAGACGGTCCACCTCGTCACGCTGACCGGGCTCCGTCCCGGCGCGACGTACCACTACCGGGTCGGTGACGCGGCCAGCGCGTGCGGCGGCGGCACGGGCTCGAGCGGGGACGCGACGTTCCGGACGCCGCAGGTGACGGGCTGCCCGGGCATCGCGATCATCCCGCCGTCGCTGCTCGCCGGCACGCCGAACGTGCCGTACGCGCAGCAGCTGACGGCGCAGGGCGGCACGGCGCCGCACGCGTTCTCGCTGATCGGAGGGGCGCTGCCCGATGGCTTGACGCTGCATTCCGAAGGGCTGCTCGATGGTGTGCCGACGGTGGCCGGGAGCTTCTCCGTCGTGGTCGGTGTGACGGACGCGAACGGATGCAACGGCAGCCGGGCGTATCAGCTGAGCACGCTTCCGTCGGCGACGCCGACGCCCGTACCGACCGCCACTCCGATCGCGACGCCGACGCCGGCGCCGACTGCTTCCGCGAGCACCGCGTTCTGCGCGCCCGCGCCCGTCCTCGGCTGCGTACAGCCGGCGAAGCGCTCGATCCTGATCAGCAACTCCGGCACGCCGAAGAAGAGCCGCTTCGCCTTCAAGTGGACGAAGGGGACGGCCACGATCGGTCAGTACGGCGATCCGATCGTCGGCGGCACCAGCTACGCGCTCTGCGTGTACAAGGACGACCAGCTGATCATGCAGCCGGTCGTCACCGGTGACGGATCGTGGAGCGGTCTGCCGAAGAAGCTGCGCTACAACAACAAGGCGACCAACGTCGACGGCATCAAGCTCGTCGTGCTCAACCCGGGCACCGACAAGGCGAGCATCGTCGTCAACGGCCAGGGCGTGAATCTGGACGTCCCGTCGATTCCGCTCGCGCCGTCGTCGAGCGTGACGGTCCAGCTGGTGAAGAACCCGGGCAGCGGTCCCGAATGCTGGGAGGCGACGTTCGTGCCGCCCTTCAAGAAGGACAAGGCGCCGCAGTTCAACGATCGCGAGCCGTGAAGCCGGGCCGCGATCTGCGACAGGCGAGGGGCGGCGCGCCGCAAACGCGCCGCGCCGTGTCGCTGCTCTCGATCGTCGTGATGCTGGCGTTTGCCACGCACATGCCGAAGGCTGCGGCGCACGGCCTGCACTTCCCGAAGCGCGACGCGATCACGCTCGCGCCGGGACGCGTCAGCGTGGCCGTCGGCCTCGATCTGACCGACGAGGAGTCGCGGCTCGTGCGAGACCGGTTCGACCTCGACGGCGACGGTCGATTGGCCGAGCCTGAACAGCGAGCGATCGAGGGCTTCCTCGCCGCGCAGGCGCAGCGAAATCTCTGGCTGCGCGTCGACGGGACGCAGGTCGCGCTGCGCGTGACGGCACGACAGCTCGCCGGCGGCAGTGACGGCCGCGGTGAGCCAGACGCGCTGGGAATCGAGGTCGTGCTCGAGGGAGAGTTCGCGAGCGCGTCACCGATGCGCCTCGAGTTCGGCGATGCCACGCGCGAGCGCCGGCACGACGTCGGCGTCTCGCTCACCGTCGAGAGGTTGATGGTGCTCGCCACATCGGCGGGGCGACTCGAGGTCGGCGACGGCCAGCATCAGACCGTGCGCGGGATCCAGCTCGCACCCGCGGTGCCGCTGGTGGTCGATCTCGAAGCGCGACGTTGACGCGTGTTGTGGGCGAGGTCCGTCGCTGGTGCGACGGCGGTGTACTAGGCCTAGACCAGCCACGCGCGGTGGCCGCGGCGTCGGACGGTTGCGACGGCATCGAAGAGCTGTCGCGCAGCAGCGCGCCCTTCCGTCTGCGCGCCGAGACGGTTCAGCTCCGCGACGGCTTCCTTCGCCAGCTCCAGAAGCTCGGCGGGTACCTCACCGTCGACCTCGAGATGAAAGCGCGCCGGCCGGGCGACGCCGAGGGCCGCTGGCTCCGCGCTCGCGCCCGTAGCGTTGTGCGTCCGCGCGCTCGCAGCGTCGAGAGTCGTCCTCGCCGACCATCCGTCGGCCTGCCGGTCCGTGTGCCGCGTCGTTCCAGGAGTGGACTCCATCGTGTTTCTCCGCACTTCGTTGCTCGTGGATCTGCGAGAGCGTCAGCCTCACCGTCGATGGACGACATCGGGTCGTGGGATGTTCGTCGTCGGCGTCGCGAAATCCGGGCGGCAGCAGAACGTTCACGAAGCCGAAACCCGGCATTCGCACTCTTTGATCGCGTCGACGAGACGTGCCCGGAGCAGTTCTCCGGCTCGTCAAGCCGGCGCACGCGAGCTGACCATGCGGCGCGGACGCAAGCCTGTTGGGCCGCAGCTCCGAGCTGACCCGTGTCTGTAGAGGCGCCGTCGCTGGAGCGGGCGACCGTAGAGATCCACGAGCGCCGGACATTGGTATGAAGACGAGGCAGCTGTTGCGTTCGGGCGTCGCCGTCAGGAGGGCGGGGTGAGCGCGACGTCACTGATCGTCTCCGTGCCGGGCGGCAAGTCGGCTTCGATCCAGTCGTGATCACGGCCTTCGTGGGTGAGCACGCGTACGAGGATGACTCCGACGCGTCCGGCTGCCGTCGCACGCCATCCGCCGACGAGCACCGTTGCACCGGCAGCGGTGATCGCGTCGAGATTCGTGCTCACCTCCCCAGCGTACGGGTGGGACTCGCGCGTCCAGGAGTCTCCACCGTCGACCGTCGAGAGAATCGCGTCGCCGCCAGTCACGAAGCCTCGAGTCGCGTCGACGAAGGAAATGTCGACGAGCAGCAGTGAGTCGTCGGGGAGCGACGGGAACGCCCACGTCTGCCCGTTGTCGGGCGAGTGTATGAGTGCTGGGCCGCCGACGCCCCAGAGGTCACCGCTCTCGAGGCACGTCGCTCCAATCGGAGCCACGAAGTGCTCGGGGTCGGCCGCGACCGGCTGCCAAGTAGCCCCGAAGTCATGTGAGAGGGCCACGAGCCCCCCCGAGTAGGCGAATCCGCCGGTGAGCGCGGTGCCGAGAGCGGTCATGCAGATGGTCCGCAGCGAGAAGCTGTAATCCTCCCAGGGGAACGTAGGTCCAGTCCACGTCACTCCACCATCGCTCGTGATCATCGATACCGGGTGTGGGCTCGGCGTTTGCTGGCCGCTCACAAAGTACGTCCAGCCGACGGCGATTCCATGGGATGCATCGGCGAACGCCACGGCGTCGAGCGTCCGCGGTTGAAGTTCAGCGAGCTCGTAATCCGTCCAGGACACGCCCGCATCGTCCGATCGCATCAGTGCGCCGTCCCCCACAGCCACGATCGTCTGCGCGTCGATCAGCGCGACACCGAGAAGCCGGCGCTGGTCGTCGGCACTCATCAGACGCTTGACGTTCCACGAGCGGCCGCCGTCCGCCGAGGCTAGAATTGCACCGCGTCCATCAACCGTTCCGACGGCCCATCCAACTGGAGCGGGCGCGGGAGTTGGGGACGCGATCGAAGGCGTCCTCGACGGAAGCAAACTGCTCGTGGGTGCCGGAGGCGTCAGCCCCGCCGTCGGCGTCGTCCGGGGCGCGGAGGTCGCGCCGCCGCCGCAGCCACAGAGAAGGCACGTCAGAAGCAAGACCGGTCGTCGCAGATCCATGCGTTTCCCACCCCTGCGGACATCGACTGTCGATCTCCGCTCTCGCGCGAAATGGACGCTCGGTGTGGCAGACCTTGACCAAGCGGCGCGCGGCGTCACGAGGATGTCATCTGACGCTTGCGGAGGTCGGCCATCTGAATCCCGACGTCTACGCGCCGAGCGGGTGGATCGGCTCGTGGCCGTTTCGCTTCCGGCAAGGCTGCTGCGCGAGGGCGGACGCATGCCGGACCCAATCACGCCCGCCGTCGCCGGGTTCGAGACCGACACATGTGAAACTGGCCCCGAAGCATCGCGGCCGGCGGATGGCGCCGGAGCCGTTCGTGACGTCGCCGTGAAGAGCCGAGCGGTATGCTTGACGATGCTTGGCGCGCCGCGTAGCGTCGATGAGCGAAGGAGGCCGCAGATGTTCGCACTCGACTCTCTCCCACCGGCGGCGTTGCCGGCGGGTGTCGTCGTCATCGGAGCCGCGACGTTCTGGCTCGTGCTCGTCGGCCTGTTCGCGGCCGCCGTCGCGGTGCGTGTCGTGATCGCCGCTGCGCTCGAGCTTCTTTCTCTTCTGCGCGAATCGCGTCAGCCCGTGCGGCATCTCCGTCTCGTCAAGCCGAAGCCTGCGAGCTGATCGTGCGGCGTGGACGGCGAATCCGGATTGCGCGGGTGGCCCTGTGGTGGTTCAACTCCCGGCGATGGTGGACGAGCGGATTCGCGGAGTCGTCGCTCGCCTCGGCTTGCGGCCCGTTCGTTGCCGCGAGTGCTTCAAGGGGCGAAAACCCGATGGAAGCCGTTGCGGTCGTTGCGACGGAACCGGCCGGCTGTGGTCCGGAGTCGGATCGCAGGCCGTACCGGATCGGCGCTTGAAGCGGCTCGCCTGAGGCGCGCGTACCGGCGATGCCGGGCGACGGCGGGCTCCACCGTCATCGCGCGCGTCGCGAGATGCTTCGCGCAGGCTTCGTGAAGCGCACCGCCGCGCGCCGACGCTTGACGTCCTGTGCGGCGCGAGCGTGCGACCCGGGGCGTTTCGAAGGCAACCATGGAGGGTGTTCGTGGTTTGCGTGTCTGTCGGGAGTGGCGCGTTCCCCGGGTCGCACGTGAGCACGTTGGCATGATGGAGTGGCACGCGCGCGAACGGCCCATGAAGTGCACGTTGTACGGTACGCGTCTGCCCGCTCGGCGGGACCGGCGCGGGGCTGGCGCGCTCAACGGGGGGTCGCGACGAACGCGGGCGCAGGGCTGCTCGTCCGCGTCCCGGACGTCTCCTCGGTCGCCATGCCATGCAGCGAGACGGGATCGATCTGGTTCCGGTACCGAGGTGTGGGGAGCGCCATCCGGTCGTCGCGTGCCCACGTGACCATCTGCATGCCCAGCACGTCCGGCGAGTCTGGCGTCAGCTTGTCTTGCCACCAGAACTCGAAGAGCGCCCGCTCCGCCGTCAGGTCGACGATGCCGTAGCCGTGGTCGACCCATTCGATGAACTGCATGTTCGGATTGAGCCCCGCGAGCAGCGATTCGAGCGTGCGTGCACCGGCGACCTGCGCGGCGAACGACCAGGCTTGATTCGAGTGCTTGACGAGCTCGTCCGCGCCGCCGCGCCCCATGGACGACGGCGCGAACTCCACCGCCACGGAGCCGGCGCGCGAGTTCCAGTCCGACGTGTTGCCGGTCGTCGCGTGAATCCAGCCGGCCCGTTCGTTCTCGGGTGTCGAGCCGTTCCGCGGATTTCGCAGCAGAGCCCCGGGCTCGTAGTCGGGCACCACGTCCAGGCTCTCGATGACGTCGGAGCCGAGGTTTCCGTGGGCGTCCCCGGAGACAAAGATCGTCCCGTCGACCGCGACACCGTCCGGTCCGTCACCACGCAGGAACTCGCACAGCGCAGCTCGCTCGCCCGGGTAGTCTGCCCAGCGCGAGATGCCGAGCTTCGGCAGGCCGGACGAGGCGGGCACGTCTGCCGGTGAAAACCACGCTTGGTTGTTCACCACGCGCCAGGTGACCTCCGCCTGGTGGCTCGTGCGCAGGCTGCGCGTGATCCACTCGAACTGCGGCCGTCCATAGAGCGTCGGCGTGCCGGTCGGGAGATGGCCCGCGTCGAGCGTGAGCCCGTGCCCCGGAAGACCGATCTGCGTATCGACGCCGAACACGTCCGCCAACGGCCCGTACGGCAGGTGCCGGTAGACGAGCCGCGTGTCCTCCGGCACCGGATAGCTGCCGTCGTCGACGAGAAGGAACTTGCCGGATCCGTCCGCGCGGACCGGGCGCGACGGCGTCCATTCCCAGAAGGCCTGCGTCGTCTGCTCGAGCGTGGTCATGCTCTTCTGTCCGTCGTAGGGCGTCGCCAGCTCGTTGCCGTAGTCCTCGTCGATGTCGTGGTTGTCCCACACGATGAACCACGGATGCTGCTGATGCGCCGAGAGCAGGTTCGGATCTGAGCGCCACAGAGCGTAACGACGACGCAGCTCGGCGAGGTCGAGCCAGTCGCGGTAGTCGGGGAGAGCGGTGTCGTCGTCTCCGTTCCGGGCGCGTACCAGCTCGTCCTCGTCGGGGTAGTCGTAGATGTAGTCGCCGCAGTGGATCACCAGGTCGAGGTCGTTCCGCTGCGCGAGGTTTCCGAGCCCGCTCCAGTAGCTGCTCCAGTAGCTCGAGCACGAGAGCACCGCGAAGCGCAGGTTGTCGACCGCCGACGCGGGCGCCGTTCGCGTGCGACCGATGATGCTCGTCTGCCCCAGTGCCGAGAAGCGATAGTGGTAGGTCGTCGCCGGCTCCAGACCGACGACGTCGACCTTGACGGTCCAGTCGCGTGCGGCGATGGCGTCCTGCGCGCCGCGCGCGACGATCTGCTGCAGATCGGGATCGCGGGCGACCTCCCAGGTGACCCGCACGGGGCTTTCGCTCGGATCGACGTGCGTGACTCTCGTCCAGAGGATCACACGGTCGGCCAGCGGATCACCGGAGGCGACGCCGTGCGCGAACGGCAG
The DNA here is from genome assembly GCA_019749875.1 of Candidatus Binatia bacterium. Taxonomy (GTDB): domain Bacteria; phylum Desulfobacterota; class Binatia; order UBA12015; family UBA12015; genus VGTK01. The sequence goes on from JAIEPK010000142.1 coordinate 15,874, forward strand.
CGGCAGCCCGAGCGGAAAGTCGGCCGGTGCCGTGAGCGTATCCTCGGACGCGGCGTCGCCGCACGCGTTCAAGGACACCGCGGCGATGCCGATGCCCAGGGACTTCAGGAAGTGGCGTCTGTCGAGTGGTGGAGCCATGGTCTCGTGTCCGTGTCTGCCGCGTGTCGTCGTCGCGCGTTGCCGGTCGGTCATTCGATGGACCGCCTGCAGGAGTCGATCGTTCCGTCCGCGTGCTCGAAAGGGCCGCAGGCGACCGCGGGCCGTCGGTCGCCTGCGGTACGTTTGCGCTCGGCCGTCGCACACGAAACCGGATGGTGGTGACACGGAGGCTCGCCCTCGATGAAGTGAACGTGAATCCCGACGACGGCTCTCCCTTTCCCGCAGCCGTCGATCCTTGCCGTGGAGTGCTCCTTGACCAGCGGTCCTGCGACGTCCGAGGTCCGGGGGAGAGCGCAGCCGCGCCCCTACGCGCCGTCACCTCGGCCGGCAACGGCGTCTTCATCGTCGCACCGCGAGGCCGTCATCGTCGCCCGCTATCGACGAGGGATGCCGCTCACACACACGGACTTCTTCGTCATGCTCCTCGGCGCCGTCCTCGCGATCGCGACTCATCGGCTGCTTCGCAAGCCGGGCTCCAAGGACGACCGCTCGTCGATCTGAGGGCGACCCGACGCAGCCGGGCGCGTGCACACCGCACGGGCGCAGCCGATGAGCGGGTCAAGGCGTCGGGCCGAGCTGTGTCGCGAGAAAGCGTTCGAGCTCGACGAGGTTGCGGTCGCCGACGTCCGGCCCGCGTAGACCGTGGCCGGCGCGTGGATATGTGACGAGCGTGACCGGCTTGCCTGCCTCGCGCAGGCGGTCCGCCATCTCCTCACTCTGCTTGACCGACACGATCCAGTCGTCCTGCCCGTGCAGAAGGAGGACGGGAGCCACGATCCGGTCCGCGTGTAATGCCGGAGATGCGGCGGACAGCCCGGCTGGATCCTGTGCGGCATCACCCAGCAGCGTCCGCCAGTAAGCGACGACGCGCGAGCTCGCACCGGTCTCCATGCGGATCTCGTTGGCGAACCGCGGCAGGTCGGACACGCCGGCCATCGATGCCGCACAGCGGTACAGCTCGGGCGTGAACGCGGCGCCGGCGAGCGCAGCGTAGCCGCCGTACGACCGGCCGACGATGCAAACTCGACTTTGGTCCGCAATTCCCTGCGCGACCGCGGCGCTCACAGCGTCGCTGAGGTCGTGTTGCATCGTGCCGAGGCCCCACTGCCGGCGACCGGCCCGACGCCATCCCGTGCCATAGCCGGTCGAGCCGCGAAAGTTGGGCTGCAGCACCGCGTAGCCGCGGGTGGCGAGAAACTGCGCGATGGGGTGGAACACCAGCGAGTCGCGCCCCTCCGGTCCGCCGTGCGGCAGCACGACGAGGGGCAGGCCGTGTCGCTCCGCACCGGGCGGCAGCGTCAAGTAGGCAGGGACCGTCGTCCCGTCGCGTGCGATGTAGCGGAACACCATGCGCTCGCCGAGATCGGCCGCCGCCAGACCGGGCTGCACGCGACCAACCTCGGTCACGACGTTCGTGTCGGCATCGTGAACGACGAAGGTGCCCGGGTTCTTCGGCCCCTTCACGAGCGCCAGATGGACGCGACCGTCTCGTGACGACGAGCGAACGAGGTGGGACGATTCATCCGGGTACGCCCGACGCACGACCTGCTGGACGTCGGCGACCTCCGCATCGTCGTAGACCGCGCGCGGGGTATCGTCCGTGAATTCGACCCCGAGCAGACGACCGGTCCAGCGGTCCGTGACCACGTCGTCGAGGTCGACCTCTGGGTTCGCGCGGATCGCGCCGAGGATCTTCTGCTGCGCCAGGTCGTAGCGCGCGATTCCCGCACGGTCCGAGCCCGGTGGCGTGAGCAGCACGTACGCGATGCCCGGACGTTCCGACATCTGGCCGAGAGGCAGCATCGTCGGATACTCGCCCATCGCCCAGCGTTCGGCCTCGCGCCACTCGCCACTGCCTGGCGGGCGGACGAAGAGGATCGTGCTGGCACTCTTCTCGTCCCAGTCGAAGCGGTAGCGCGGCGTGCCGTCACGGTCGACCACCCAGTGGAACGTCTTCGGCGTGCCGGTCTCGATCGCCACGGGACGTTCGCCACGAACGCCGACGCGGTAGACGTTCATCTTGAGATTGTCGCCCCAGGCTTCCATGATCACGTGGTCGGGATCGTCCGGCAGCGGTGCGAGCACGTCGTCGAGGTCGACCTTGATCACCAGCCCGCTTGCGCCGTAGCGAGAGCCATCGAAGAGAAGCTGTTGATCGCTCCCGTCGGGCGACACGGACAGCACGCGCGCGAACGTGCGGCGCGCCTCCCACTGCCCCATCTCGAGCCCGATCAGGATCCGCTCTGGCTTCACCCAGTCGACCCACCGAACCCGCACGTCGCCCGGGAAGTCGATGGCAATCGGCTCCTTCGGGCCGGGTCGCCACGAACGAACGACCAAAGCATCGTGGCCGCTCCTCGTGGCCCCGTACGCGATGCGGTTCCCGTCGGGAGAGAGCGACACGGCCCACATCGCAACGTCCGCGGTGAACAGGCTCGCGGGCGGCGGCGCGGCATGGACGACCGTCGTTGCGAAGAGCGACGCGAGGGCAGCCAACGCGCACCGTGCGGCTCGCGATGCCACGAACATGAGCACCGAGGTCGCCACTACGAGGCCGAGATCTCGACGGTGCAAGTCGACGGCAGCGTCCTGCCGGCGATGTCGGCGACATCGCTCGTGCAGCCGAAGTCGCTGGTCATCGGCTCCTCACCGGGGGCAACGCAGTCGAACACGATCGACACGAACGGCCCCGCGACGATCGGCTGAGCGAGGCTGATCAGTGACGCCGAGACGGCGTCCTCGGAGCCGTCGCCGGTCAAGTCGACGTCGGCTCCGTTGAAGAGGCCGGCGATTCCCGTGAGGTTCGAGATGCGCGCGAGCGCCGCGACGCCGAAGCCGGGGATCGCGAATCTGTCCGCTGGGTACGAGAGCCAAGTGGTCACCCCGGCCGCCTGACCGGCGAAACCGGTCGCCACCGTCAGAACGACGCTCGTACAACCAGTGGTACGCGGTTCCGCCACGGCAGCGACGCACCGCTCCTCATCGACCCGGCAGTCGTGCGGGTGTCGCTTGCGGGGCTCGTCGTTGTTCCAGTCGACGGTACGGCAAGTTCGCCTGTCTCGGGTCGAGGCCACGGGTACGCGACCACAGAACTGATCGAGGCTACAGCCGTTGACGTCGATCGATCGATCCTCACGTGTGCCGAGGCAGACGTCGCGCCGATCCGGGAGCCCGTCGAGGTCCGAATCCCAGGTCTCGGCGAGGTACGCGTCGTGGAAGCCTTGCAGCTGTACGACCTGCGCGGCGAGGTCGGTGCGCTCCGTCGCGCAGAGCGCGAGCTGCTCCTCGAGCTGATGAAGCCGCAGCCGGCAGTCATCGGGCTCGCCGCCGCAAGTCTGCGCCAACGCACCGCCCTGCCAGATCAGAAGGAAAGCCATCGCCGCGGCCCAGCTACGCATCGTGTCCTCCCGTACGAGCAATCGACGCGACAGGCACGTGATTTCCCCGCTCTCGCGCAGCCGTTCAGACAAACTTCATCGACGAGAGTGGTCGCGCCTCCCGGGCTTGCCCATCTGGTCGCTGTCGGCCGCGTGACCGGTCTCCCCTAGAGTGACTCGCCTCATGCGGATCGTGTGCAGCGCGCGATGGAGCAGCGCGCTGCACGGTCCGGTCCGCCGTTCGCGAGTCCGCACGAACGCTCGGCGCGCTCATGGCGGCCCGCCTCATCCGCGACGTGTCGCGAGAATGCCCGAGGTCGTTCACGGACCCGCAACATCGCCCGTCTCTATTGCCGGCATGATCGGCATCGACGACGTCCGCGCGAGGATCAGGCCCGGATTGATCGTCCTGACGCTCGCGACAGCCATCGTCGCGAGCGTCCTTCACGCGTCCGCGGAAGAGCCGAGCTGCGAAAGTCAGCTGAGCACGTTCGAGGCGTGCGTGCATCGATCTGGTAGGCACGATCTCGGGCGAGATCACCGAGCTCTCCGCGCTGCGCGATGCGTACTCCCGCCTCGCCGCCGACACCGATCGGGACGGTGAGCCGGACATCGACGACACGTGTGCGGGCACCGGACGAGGGCTCGTGGTCGACGATGCGGGTTGTTCGCTTGCACAGTTCTGTGCTCGCGCATCGGTGGCCAATGATCGTGAGCGCGCCCGCTGCCGACGCCTGGACTGGAGGAACGACGAGCCCGAGCGAGCGAATCCTCGCACTGTCGGGTCGTCGACGGCGCGTGTCGAAATGCGGCACCCGAGCCCGAGACCGGTGGAGCTTGCGCGACTGCGGTCGTCACGCTCGCACTGAGCTTCGAGGTCGAGGAGCCGCAGGGAGTGACGGCGTTCCTCCAGTACGATCCTTCGCTCGTGTCGCTGCCAGGGCACGCATTCGAAGTGCAGCCCCGCGTCGAGAACGTATCGGGTCAAGGCGGCCTCCTCCTTGCCGCAGACTCGGACGTCGACGGGGACAATGTCGACGAGCAGCTCGGCGTCGGACTCATCGCGCCCGAGTCGCGGACCGTTCCGTCAGGGGCGTTCGTTCGAATCACCTTCGACTGCGTCGGTGGCGCGGCGCGTGCGCCTGCCCCCGACGACTTCGCGTGCAGAGGCGAGAGCTCGAACGCGTACGGTAACGACGTGCCGACCGTCTGTACGGTGGGGATCACTCCAGCGAGGTGATCGCATCTGTGCGATCAGGACGCGCGAAGTCGACACGCATGTTGATTGACCGCATAGGTGCCGGCCTGGCCGGCGCCGGTCCCCATGCCCGGCGCCGCCCTCGATCTGATCGACCTGCCGACCGCCGCCGATCACTCGTGCCGTATTCGCGCCTGAGCCCGAACGCACCTTGTCGCTCCGGTTGGGGTTTCGTCGAATCGCGACGCCGCTCCTGAGATGCGCGGCGATCGCTGACCCTTCACGGAGGCTCGCGAGGTTGCCAAGGTGGGCTTCACGCGCGAGAGGGGAACCCACACGATGGAGCTTCGCGACCTGTTGATCGGTGCGGCGACGGTTGCTGCTGCCTCGGGTGCGCTGGCTGGCGGATGCAGCTCGTTGGAGCAGTACTCGATCCGTGTCGCTGAGCGCAGCTGTGCGGCGCTGTCCGTCTGCACGGTCTACGGACCCCAGGGCAAGTACCTCTCGCCCTGCACGATGAGAGGGCAGCAGACGGTCTATCCGGGCGACCCGAGCTGGCCGTACACCACGCCGGGAGTGTGTGATGCCGTCCGCGATGGACGGGTCGTCTCGACACGGGACGATCCGAAGCCGTGAATCTTCGGTCGAAGCCTTCGGTCGTGATGCGTCGGTGTGGGACACACGGCATGCTTGGGCGCGCGGAGATCGACGGCTCGGACCGTCGACCGTTCAGCCCGGATCGATGGTGGAGGCGCATCGCTCGTCGATCGTGAAGTGATCCCGGCGAAATCCCGCAGCTCGATGCGCACGCTGAACGAGGGCGTCACGCGAGCGGACGGGGGCCCCCCCGAGGGGACTCGCCGCAGCCCCGTGCGCCGACCCTCACCCGAGCAGCCGGTCCTTCTCGATCGGCGAGTCCGGCAGCCGCTTGATCGGCAGCCGGCACTCGAGCGGTCCGTCGTACCGTCGGTCGGCGATCTTCTCGGGCATGCCCACGAAGTCGCGGAAGCCGTGCCGCAGCATCTTCTGGCGACGCAGCTTCAGCGGGAGATCCTCCTGCCACACGCGCTCGTTCCAGCGCGCCATCATCGACGGCAGCAGCGGTGCCAGCAGCCGACGCCAGCCGCGCAGGAAGAACGTGTACGTCGTCCGGTGGGTGATGTGGTCGGGCGGATCTTCCTCGATGGTGATCTTGGTGATCGACGGGATGCCGAACAGCCCGAGGTTGATGGTGTACATCGTGTGAGCGTCGTACTTGAGATTGACGTTCATCGCGGTGGACGTGAGGAACGAGAAGATCGGCACGCGAATGGTCACGAACGCGATGCAGGTGCGCTCGTCCTCGTAGAGCAGGCGGCCCTCGAGCCAGCTCTCGCCGTGCACCACCATGGTGTGCTCGTGGTCCCACTGGTTCCACCAGCCCACGGCTTCGGAAACCGGAACTTGACGGACGAACCGGCGCTCGACGATCTTCATCCCTCGTACAGCACGGCGATCACGCCGTCCTGCTCCTCCGTCTCGTAGCGGCGCAAGCAGCCCTTGAAGCCGTTCGACACGCAGCGCCCGCTCTCGATGTCGAACTCCCACGCGTGCCACTTGCAGCGAAAGCGCCGCGCGGCGAGGTCGACCGCGAACTCGCCCGCGAAGTGCGGGCACACCGACGAGCGCGCGATGATCCGTCCGTCGAGCAGCACGGCGGTGACCTCGTCGCGCAAGTCGTCGAGCCAGCGCGTGACGACGCGCGAGCGCTCCAGCTCGTCGCGGCGACAGAGGGGAAAACGCTGCAGCGCCACGGCAAGCTCCCGTAGTGCGAGGCCGGCGGGAACGCAACCAACTCGACGCCGGTTCGCACCGCAAGCGCGCCAACCGCACCGCACGCAGACCGCCGTGCCGCGACGCGCGCGCGCCTCGCGTCAGCTCGAACGCGCGGCGACGAGGCGCGCGAACCGCTTCGCATCGCCGACGCGCGGCATGTCGTTGAACAGGACGTAGGCCGGCGTGCTCGGCTCGGCGTCGAGCAGCATCGGGTGCCGCGCGCGCAGCTCGTCGTCGGTGTACGCGTGCCGCACGCCGCCGCTGCCGTGCAGCCCCCAGTACACCGGATGCCCGCGACGCGGCCGTGGTGAAGCCGCAGAGCCCGATCCGCACGTCCATGGCGTGATCCTGTCCCGCACACCTGGTGGTGCGCGGTATCCCGAGCGACGTTCGCTGCCGATCGCGAGCTGGCTGGTGCTCATCGCCCGCCGGCGCCGCTGTCGCGGCGGGAGGACAGGTCCCGCATCCGCGGCGGCAGCCGGACGCGCGACAGCCGAGCCGTGCAAGGACGCGCAGCGCGAAGTGGAACGCTTTACCAAGCGGGCCCGTCCTGGAGTGCGTAGGCCATCGTGATGGGGCGGGGTTTCGCCGGAAGCCGGGCCATCGGCTCCCGTCAGCCAGCGGCACGCGTCCTGCACGGGGTGACGCGATCCAACCGATCGAGAGTCGCCGTCGCGACCGAGCCACGACCTGCGCCGATGTCCGCGCGGTGGTGATGGTCGCGTCGCCGAGGAGGAGGACCGTGTCGATGCGTGCTCTGTTTGCCGTTCTTGCCCTCGTCGTCGCCCCCGCCGTCGCGGGCGCCCAGAGCGGAGTCCAGTGGACTCGCGACCGCGCAGCCACCCTGGTGTCCAAGGACGTCGGTTCCGAGCGCTGGGCGATCACCTATCGGCTCGACGACGGCCACGTCACCGGCAACGTGTTCCGCACCGACGGCGGCCCGGCGTCGTTCATCGACTGCGACCGCACCTCGGTCACCGACACGGACGCCACCTTCGACTGCTACGGCGCGGACGCGTGCGAAGCCGCACCCTGCCCGGAGTCGCAGTACACGCTGATCCGCAGCGGGATCTCGCTGCCGATCGCGTTCTTCTTCCCGCCGGGTGATGGTCCTGGCGGCACCGGGACGGTCGCGGACCTGCTCGGCACCTGGCGCTTCACGGTCGACGCGGTGGGCGGAGGAACGGACACGTTCACCTACCGCTTCGATCGCCTCGAGAACGACGATCGGCGTGCCGTCGGCGAAGAGGTCGGCAGCGGCGACGACATCACGGCGCGCGCTTCCGGCAACGACATCGAGATGTTCGAGCAGGAGAACGTCGATTGCCGGAAGTACGTCTTCCACTTCGACGGGCTCGATCGCCTCGAGGGCAAGCAGTCGTTCACGGCGCGCGTGCCGTTCTCGGACGATTGCGACACCTTCGAGATCGGCGACGACCACGCGTTCGTCGCGGAGCGCATCTCGTAGCTCGTCCGTACCGGATGCGCGCCGCTGCGGCTGCGCGTGTTCGCACCGTCGTGGCGGGGCGCGGGCTGCTTCAGATCAGCCCGCGCCCGCCGCGCAGATCGCCGATGCCGAGCGTGGACGGGACCTCGGCGGCAGGCGTCGTCGAATCCGTGGCGGTGGCGACGGCAGGAGCGTCCGCCGGCGCGTCGGCCAAGCCCTCCAGGACGTCGAGCGAGGGCGCGAAGAAGTTCGTGCCGCTCACCGGCGTCGTGAAGTCGAGCAGGCGATCGTAGACGCCGTCCGCGTCGGCGACGTACATCCGCACGAGCATCTCCTCGGTCACCGAGAGATCGCGCGCGTAGGCGATGAAGTAGGTGCCGGACTCGGAGCTCGTCCCGAAGGCGCGGTTCTGGCGCAGGATCTTCTGCTCGGCGCCGTCGCGCGTGATCGTGGTCCGCGCCTTGTGGGCACTCGGGGGACACGCGGCGTCGTCGAGCTCGATGTCGTCGGCCTTGGTGCGTCCGATCGCCGCCTCCTGCTCTTCGGTCTTGCACGCGTCCCAGCGCGCGAAGTCGGTGACGTAGCGCTGCGTCGTGACGTAGCTGCCGCCCGCGTGCTCGGGATCCTCGTCGGCGACGATCACGAACTGCAGGCGCTCCTCGGTGCCGGGGTTCTCGGTGCCGTCGACGAAGCCGATCAGGTCGCGGCTGTCGAGATAGGCGAACGCGCGCGTCTCGTCGATCACGCCCACCGCGTCGCCGAGCTTGACGCGGATCACGCGCGCGAGCTCGTGGCAGAAGTCGGCGCGCTCGGCGCGGATGTGGAGCAGCAGATCGCCCGGCGTCGACGGCGCCGTGCGCGGACCGTCGGCGAGCTCGCGGAACGGGTGCAGCTGTGCGGGACGCGTGCCGCCGGGGACGAGGCGCTCCCAGGCGTCGGCGCCGATCGCGACGACGCAGGAGAGTGCCGCGCTCTCGTCGCGATGCCCGACGCTGCGCACCAGCGCCGGGACCGCGCTGCAGACGTCGCGGACCCGCGCCGCAGCGTCGGCGCCGGGCCCGACGGACAGGGTGAGAAAGAGTGCGCTACGGCCTGGGCCGCCGAGGATCCCGTTCTGCAGTTGAGCCATGGCGGCGCCGTTCTAGCGCACCGGTGCCGGCATGCAACGCGACCGATTTTTGACTTGTCGGAACGCGTCACTGCACGGCGGCGACGGCATCGACGATGCCCTCGCCGTAGAGCCCGTTGTGGGCGCTGGTGCCGTCGCAGACCGCGTTGTAGTCGGACGGGCGGCCCTCGTCGCCGTAGTCCTGGACGCCGCCTGCCGGGCAGTCGTGATCGGTCGCCGTCGCGAGCAGGATGTCGCGCACGGCGTCGGGTGCGAGCCGCTTGTGGCCCTTCACGGCCTTGCCGTGCTTCTGGATGATCAGCGCGACCACGCCGGTGACGTGCGGCGCCGCCATCGAGGTGCCCTGCAGGTAGGCGTAGACGCCGCACTTCTTGCCCGACTTGTTGCAGGCCTTGACCGCGGCATCGCTCAGCGGGTTGCCGTCGCCGTCGGTCAGGCCGTCCGCGATCGCGACGTGCAAGGGATAGGTCGAGAGGATCAGGTTCGCGCTGGTCGCGTACTGCGGGGTGCCGAAGAAGTCACGGAACCAGCCGCCCGGAGCCGAGATCTCGATGTCGGGGTAGCCATAGCTCGAGTAGTCGGCCTTCGCGGTCGAGGGGCCGACCGACGACACCTGGATCACGTGCGGCCCCTCCGACGGCAGGTCGAGGCAGTCGCTCGTGACCAGACGTCCAGCGGCGCTGCCGGCGGGATAGTCGGGGCTCGAGAAGTCCGTGCGCTGCGCCAGCGCGAGGTTGACGTGCTCGTTGCCCGCCGCCGCGACCAGCGTCACGCCGTGCGCGTGCGCGTACTCGAGCGCGTCGGTGACGAGTTGCTTGACGAGCGTCTGCTCCGCGAGCTGCTCGGGCGTCACGGCGCCGCCCAGGTAATCGTCGGCCGAATCGCAGTTGTAGAGCCACGGGTCGACGTAGAAGCTCATGTTGACGACGTCGAGCCCGGCGTCGGCGGCATAGGTCAGCGCCGCGACGGTCTCGTAGAGGAAGAAGTAGCCCGAGTCCTGACCCGCGCGGACGTTCACGATCTTGACGCCGGGCGCGACGCCGGCGATGCCGATGCCGTTCTTTCTCGCGCCGATCGTTCCGGCCACGTGCGTGCCGTGGCCGCCGTCGTCGACGTTCGGCGGGTCGACGCAGCTCGGATCCTCGCACGGGCCGTCGATCGCCGGAATGTCGGTGGTGAAGTTGCGCGACCGCTTCTTGTCGAAGTTCGGCGCGATGTCGGGATGGCTCGCGTCGACGCCGGTGTCGATCACGCCGACCAGGATCCCGCGGCCGGTCGCCTTGCGGTGCGCGCCGTTCGCGTTGGCGCCGATCATCTGCATGTCCCACTGCAGCGCGTTGAGCGGCTCTTCCTTCTTCGGCTTCACCGCCTTGACCGTGGCCAGCGCCGCGACACCGAGCGGATGCGCGATCGGCGGTCCGGTCACCTCCGGGCGCTCCTCGGCGAAGCGGTGCGGCATGCCGGGCCGCACCGTTCCGACCGCGTGGTTGCGCGCCACGCCGGTGACCGGTGCGGCGGCGCGAACGTCGTCGAGGAACGCGCTGTACACCGACGACACCAGCGCCACGCCGAGCGCCTCGTTGACGTCGAGCACGGTGCCGCCGGCGTCGCGGATCGCGGCCGCCGCCTCCGCGGACGAGCCCGCGAAGGTCACGACGTACTCGTCGCCGACGCGGATCGATCCCGCGAGGTGCGCCGGGGGAGTGGGCTGCGCAGCGGCGGTCGCCGCGAGCCCGGCCAGCGCCGCACCGACGAGGACACCGATCGAACCGATCCGCTTCATCTGCTCTCCATTTCCCTGCCCTGATCTCGCCGGCAGGTGGCGACCCTCGTACGTCGTGGATGAGCAGCGGGAGGAAGGACGGTCTCTCTCGGCGTGCGCTCGGCCAGGACGCTACGTCGTGGCCGGAGACTCGTCAAGCAAGCCGGCGCAGGTCTGCCGCACTCACCGCCGTGTGCCGAAATATGGATTGACGATCGTCATGTACGAGTCGCCGAGATGCGTCGGAGCGGACGGAACCCCCGAGGTCGGACCCGCGTCGCTGTCGACGATCACCGCGATGGTGACCTTCTTCTCCGGGAAGGAGTACGCCAGCGTGTGATCGCCGACGGTGTCGCCGCCGTGGCCGATCGCGGGGCGGTTGCCGTTCAGGCGCGTGTCGTCGAGGATCACCAGTGCTGCACCTGCGCGACCGGCTGCCCCGTGACGCTCTCGATGATCGTCCCGAGGATGACGTAGTTCGTGTTCGAGGATGCCCACTTGCCCGCTTCGCCCGCGACGAACGAAGGAGGGCGTGCGACGCGATGTCGAGCAGCTCCCGCGGCGTGTACTTCCGGTGGCGCAAGGAGTCGGCGAGGAAGCCGGGGTCGCCGGTGTAGTCGGAGATCTCGCTCGTGTGGTGGAGAAGGTGCTGCACCTGCACCGCATCGCCTCCGGGAACGTCGGGGATCCATCGCGTCACCGGGTCGGACAGGGTGAGCAGGCCGTCGTCGACGAGCAGCAGGACGAGCGACGCGACGTACGTCTTGGTGGCACTGCCGACGAGGTGGAGTGCGCTCGCCGGTACGTCGCGCGACGCGCCACGGGTGAAGTAGCGCGTGCCGCACGACGCGTCCTTCACGAGCGCGACCGCCCCGACGTCGTCGGGAACGGCGGGGTCGGCGAACGAAGCCGCGATCGCCGCCGTCTGCGCCGGGTCGCACGGTGCGGAGGCTGCTGCGCTCGACGCCGGCAACGCGACGGCGGGCGCTGCATCGATCTGCGGCGCCCGCCGTCCGTCGGTCGTTCGTCGCGCGCTACTCGAGCCCAAGCGCCAGCGACAGGGTGTGGAAGAGCCCGGTCTGGTCGGTCACACCGACCACGTTCGCCGCGCGCGGGCCTTGCGCCGCGATGCGCACCTGCGTCCCGGTGTGGCTCTGCGAGCGGCCGTGCAGGTTGCTCGCGTAGCTCACGACCATCGGCTGCCCGTCGGCGGTGACGAGCGTCGCGATCGCACCCGGGCTGTGATCCGACGCCGACTGCGCCTCGACGATCTGGCTCGTGTGACCGTGGTCCGCGCTGACGACGATGAGGGTGTCGGGGTTCTTCGCCGCCCAGTCGAGCGCGACCTGGATCGCGCGGTCGAGCTCGACGGTCTCGCCGATCTGTCCGCAGGGGTTCTCGGCGTGGTCCTGCTTGTCGATCGACGCGCCCTCGACCTGGAGGAAGAAGCCGCGGTTCGCGGCCTTGTCACCCTTCACCTTCGCCGACAGCAGCTCGATCGCCCGCGCCGTCATGTCGGCCAGGTGCGGCTCGGTCGCGGCCCGTGCGGGATTCGACCGCGTGCAGGTGGTCGCGTCGGGGCCGGGGTACGGTGCCGCGCCCGGGCCCGTCCACTCGAGGCTCATGTTGCCCGTGGAGAAGAGGCCGAGCAGCTTGGTACCCGGCGACGCCGCGTCGAGGCCGGCCTGGTCGGTCACGACGTCGTAGCCGAGCGCTTGTGCCTGCTCGATCACCGTCTTGCCCGCGTACGGCCCACCCGTCACCGTCTGCGCGAAGCGCTGCCGGCCGCCGCCCAGGAGCACGTCGATGCCGTGCTCGACGGTCTGCTCCGCGATCGAGCCCAGCCCGCCCGCCTGCTTGGTCTCGTTCGGGCACGTCGCCATGTCGGCCGGGCCCTGGCAGCCGCGCAGGCTGACGTGTGCGTCGAGCACCGCCGGGGTGGCATCGGTGAGCTCCGCCGTGGTGACGTTGCCGGTCTTGAAGCCCGCCTGCTGCGCCTTCTCGAGGATGGTCGTCAGCGGAGCGAGCGTCACCGGATCGACCGACACCGCGTTGTTGTACGTCTTGTGGCCGGTCGCCCAGCCGGTGCCGGACGCGGCGGAATCGGTGACGTAGTCGGGGACGTCGCTGGTGCCCTTCTTCACCGCGTACGTCGTGTACGCGCCGGTGAGCGGCAGCCCGTCCATTGCGAGCCTGCCCGCAGCGCCCTTCTCGTAGTTGCGCGCGATGGTGATCTCGGAATCGCCCATGCCGTCGCCGATGAACAGGATCACGTTCTTCGCGTGCTTCTTCGCGACGATCGCGCGTCGCACGTCGGCGCTGCGGTCGCCGTTCGCCGCGCCGTGCGCGGTGGTCGTCAATCCCAGGAAGCCCAGGGCGATCGTCGTCGCTCCCAGGTGCGTCAGCCGTCGTTGCATCCTCATGAAATCTCCTGCGCGTGTCGTCGGCAGTCGCCCTGATCGTCGACGTCGAGGATTCGACCTCGCCGGCGTCGCGCTCCAATCGGTCGTGCGACCGGGTGTCTCGCGAGCGTGGCTAGCGAAGCGGCATGACCTGCCGGTTGCGCGGCGGTGAACGCTCGGTGGATCGCCGTGCTTGACGTCCCAGAGCACGGGAGATCGGCCGCGACGCGCTCGGCATCGAGCTCGACGTGACCTCACCGTGCCGCGATCGACGCTCGAGCTGGGCGCGCGCGGCATCCGCGTGAACGCGATCGCGCCTGGCTCGACGCTCACCGGCATGACGTCGCTCGCGTTCACGCGTCCGGCGATGGAGCAGGGCTTCCTGCGCCACACGCCGATGGGCCGCTTCGGACGCGGCGACGACATCGCGCAGGCGGTGCTCGGTCTCGCGTCACCGCTCTCGGCGTGGGTGACCGGTCACCTGCTCCTGGTGGACGGCGGCCCATCGCTGCGCGGCCTGCCGCTCTACCTCGAGAACCTCACCGTCCCGTGACCAGCGACCCGCGTGCGGTCTCCCCGAATGCAGCGCGTGCGGCCGCGCCGCAGCGCGGTGCGGTGTGCACCGCACCGCACCGCGCCCGGACGACGTGGCGACGCCGCCACGCCGCCCGCACACCCCTCACGGAGCCCGGTGTCCGCGATCGACCACGTCGAGCGGTACGCACAGCTCCTCGGCGCCGCCGCGCAGCAACGACGTCACGCCGAAGCGGTTGTTGACGGTGAGGTCGAGCGGTTCGCCGGACGTCGCTCCGGAGCGGCCCGGCAGCTTGACGCCGCCGCGCGGGATCGACTGCACGGGACCGCTGGCGCGGATGCCGTAGCACGCGACGCTGGTCTGCGACCGGCCGAGCCCGTCACCGATGTCCGCCTCGATGCACAGCGAATCGGGCACGTCGCGGATCGCGACGGTGTGCGTGCCGGACGCGTCGGTGTAGGTCGCGTCGACGAGGCGCGGCCGCGCCGGCCCGGACGGCGTGACACGGTAGCAGGTGTACGCGTCGAACAGACCGGCGAGCGGCAGATCCGGCGTGGCGCCGGCGGCGCTGGCGGCTCCCGTCGGAACGAGAAGGCGCTCCACGCTGCGCGTGTCGAGCGTGTGCGTGCCGATCTCGTCGCTCGCGACGATGCCCTGGCGGCGCGGGTTGCCGTCCTTCGAGCGCTGCGCGACCGGATACGAGAGCCACACCACGTCGTCGGGGCTGACCTCGCGCGACAGCAGCGCGCGCGGCTGGCCGAGCCGCAGCGTCACGGTCTCGATCCAGTCCGACGCGACCAGCGTCGACGCCGCCAGGCGCGGGCCGGGCGCGGGCGCCGCGCGGTAGCCGACCGCACGCGACAGGAACGCGGTGCACGCGGGCTCGCCCGCGGCGGTGGTCGCGACGCCGTCGGCGCGCGCGTTCGATGCCGTCGCGCAGTCGCCGAGCGCCGGCGCCACGATCGATCCGAAGGTGACCGTGTAGCCGACCTCGTTGACGCTGCCCGCACTCTGGCAGGTGAAGGTGCTCGTCGAGTCGTCGTAGGCGTAGGTGTAGGCGGTCGGGCAGCCCTGCTTCAGGAACACGAGCCAGGGCTGGGCGTGGTCGTTCCAGGCAGAGTTGTTGTGGTCACCGGCGCACGCGAGGCTCGCCGCCGTCGGCCAGAAGCTCGACAGCGGGGCCTTCGCGCTGGTCGCGCAGCCGCAGCAGTTGTCGCCGGTCGCGTTGCCGGTGTTGTAGCAGGACGCGGCGTTGGCTCCGGTGCAGCCGAACAGCTGCGACAGCGTGGTGTCGCCCGACTGTCCGTTCGTGAGCGACGCGCTGCAGTCGAGCGGTCCGTACTTCGTCGCCGGGTTGGCGCAGAAGTCGTTCGCCGCCCACCAGCCACGCAGCTTCGGCCCGCAGACCTTCATGTACTCCGTCTTGATGCCCGGGAAGAACTGCGTGCCGCAGTACGAGCCCAGCTTGCTGCCGGCGCAGTCGGACGCGTCGTCGCACTGACAGAAGCCGAGCTCCGGCCCGTCGTTGAACGCGGTCTGCTTGCACTTCCCGCCGCCCCAGTTCTCCGTGCAGTCCGAGTCCGTCTTGCAAGGGTAGAGGCATGCGCCGTGCTGCGGAGCGGTGCAGTACGAGGTCTTGGGATTCGTCGGGTCGCTGCCGCTCGGACCGACGCACCCGGTCGGGTTGAAGTCGTTGCCGCACTGCTGGCCGTTGAACAGCAGCAGCGAGGTGTAGTCGCCGCCGCTCGACGACGGCGAGGCGGGGACGATCGGCTTGAAGTCCCACGAGCAGGCGTCGAGCTTGCCCGACGCGGTCGCGCTGCCCGCGCCCTGGCACCAGTAGTCGGCGTCCGCGCCGGGCGGCACGGTGGGCTGCGTCGGCGGGATCGGCTTCATCTCGACTGCGAGATTGACGCCGTCGATGATGGTCACGTCGTAGAAGTCCTTGTCGTTGCTCTGCAGCGTGAACTCCGCGAGCGTGAGCGGCTTGCTGCCGCCGTTCTCCGGCGGGCATGCGCCGTTCGGTGAGGCGAAGCAGTCCGCGGTCGCGCAGCTCGTGCCGTCGTCCTTGCAGCCGGTGCGCGCGAACACGCCGCCGCTCCACCAGACCGGTGCGATCTTGCCGTTCAGGTTCGCCGGCTGCGGCAGGCAGAAGGTCGCCTTCTCGCCCTGGGCGAGCCGGTACGGGTTGGCCGGCGTGCCGTCGCGCTTCGGCGCGGGCAGCGTCCAGAAGCAGACGTCGCCGTCGCCGGTTTGCGCGCACGTCGCCTCCTCGCCGGCCGCGCCGCAGTCCGCCCCGCCGTCGTTGCACTTGCAGATGAGCGCGCCCGCGCCGTTGCGCGCGGCGCTCGAGCCCGTCGGGCACGAGATCGTACCGTCGAGGGCGTCGCTGCCGCAGCTGCACCGCGTGAGATCTCCCGACACGTGCTCGACGCTGCTGAGACAGCTCGTCTGCGGCGTGATGCAGCTCGGCACGACCGCGCCGCCCTTGCCGCCGATCCAGATCACCTCGCTCGCTTGATTGACGAGCTCGAGCGTCCGGCACTGGCCGGGCTTCGGCGACGGACCGGCGCTCGAGCTCGGGCCGGGTGTCGGCGTGGCGCCGCTCGGCGCCGGAGTCGGCGTCGCACCGCTGGGAACGGGTGTCGGCGTCGCACCGCCGCTCGGCGTCGGGGCAGGTGTGCCGGTCGGCGCCGGCGTCGCCGTGGGCGTGCCGCCGCCCACCTCGCAGATCTTCGTTCCGTCGCAGCCGGCGGCGGTGAAGCACTGCGTGAACTGGCACTCGTTGGTGTTCGGCGTGATGCAGTCGCCGGTCGCCTCGCAGCAGAACTTGCCGTCGCCGCAGCCCGCGCACTTGCTGTCCGCGTCGGTGCACGGGGCCGGCTGCGGCACCGGCGTCGTGCTGCCGACGACGCACAGGTCCGCGATCCGGCAGCTGCCGTTCTGCGAGCACGTCGTCGATGAGCACTGGTCGACGCCGCCGATGCACGCACCGCTGAGCTTGCAGCAGGTGGCCCCCGGCGAGCAGCTCCGGCACTGCGTGTCGTCCGCGGTGCAGGTCGACGGGTCGTCCTGACCGGATGCGGGCGCCGGCGCGAGCGCGAGCCCCGAGCAGATCAGCAGGGACAGCAGGACAGGCAGGATCAAGCGTCTCATCTCGGCGTCCTCGATTCGCTGCGCTCCCGGGGGAGCGGTCGTCGCTCGCGAGCGGCGATCGGTGTCGGCGGCGCGACGGGTGCTGCGTCGTCCGCGGCGCCGTTCTCGCTCAGCAGGCGTCGCATCGCGGCGAGCAGGTCGTCGGCGTTGTGGAAGCGCGCGCCGCGTCCGGACAGCACGTGCTCGACGCGCCCCGCGCAGCGCGCATCGGAGGCGTCGCTGTCGGCCTGGAAGTGGACGACGAACGCCTGTCGCGGCGGGAAGAGCGGCTCCGCGGTGGCGGAGGCCGGTGACGGGCGGTGCCCGCGTTCGCGCTGCATGCGACGCGAGCTAGCGCGTCACGGTGCGGCGAGTCCCCAGGCCCGGCACACATTACGCACACATCTCGCGGGGGCGCGGCACGGACCGCCTGGGCCGCGGCCGTGCCCCCATACCGGGGCAGGCGACCGGCTGTCGCCGACGTCAGCGCAGCTCGGCGAGAGCGGCGCGCGCGACGCGCAGATCGGTCGTGTCGGCTCCTTCGCTGAAGGTATCCAGGACGCGGGCGAGCCGGCCCGCAGCGGTCGATGCGGCATCGCGTCGTGCGAGCAGCCGCGCGAGGCCGACCGTCGCGCGCAGCTCCCACAGCACGGCACCGTGCGCGCGCGCGACGGCGATGGCGCGCTCGAACGCCGCCTCGGCCGCGTCGCAGCGCCGCGGCGAGCCGGCTGCGACGAGTCGCAGCTCGGCGTCGGTGCGGTGCAGCTCGGCCTCGTGGCAGCGCTCGCCGGTCCGCGCGGCATGCGCGAACGCGGCGTCGATGCACGAGCGGGCGGCGTTCGCATCACCACAGTCCAGGTACGCGGCCGCGATCTCCGCGAGATGGATCGAGTCGTGCCAGTGCTCGCCGAGCGCGTTCTTGCCGCGCAGGGCCTCGTGCATGCCGCGTGCGTGCTCGATGCCGGGCGCGTGCCGGTGCAGCGCCCAGTGCCGGTAGAAGCCCTCCATCGCGCGCGCCGACGGGAACGCGTAGCGCTCCATCCAGACGGCGGCCTCGTCGATGAGGACGAGCAGCTCGTCGGGCTCGCGGCGCAGGATGCAGCCTTCCGCCGCGAGCGCGCGTGCCTGGCCGTACGAGAACGGCAGCTCGACCTCGTCGGCGCGCTGCAGCGCGCGCGCGAACGCCGCGCGTCCCTCGTCGAGCAGGCCGAGCTGACAGAGCGTCGCGCCGAGCAGGCCTTGAATGTCGACCTGCAGGTCGGTCCCGAACGGGATCCCGGGCGCCGCCTCGGTTCGCGCCGCGCGCTCGAGCAGCGCGCGGGCCGATGCGAGCTCGCCCTTCTCGAGCTGCACGACGCCCGACCGCCACAAGGACTGTGCGGCGAGCTCGGGAGCCTCTCCGGCGACGATCGCGGCCATCTGCTCGGCGAACGGCTCCGCGCGCAGCGGGTCGCCGGCCGCGAGCGCGACCGTGCCGAGGCCGATCAGCGCGCGGAAGCGCAGCTCGTGCAGCCCGGCCTCCCGCGCCAGGCCCTCGCTCGCGGCGAACGCGTCGCGCACGGGCGGCGACGTGTAGCCGTCGCTCATCAGCAGCGCGTTGCCCAGGATCAGCTGCAGCAGCGCCTCGTGCGCGCGTGCCGCGTCGTCGCCCGTGCGACGCTGCAGGTGCTCGATCGCCGAGCCGAAGCCCTGTGCCGCGACGCCATATGCGTGGCGTGCCATCGCGTTCCAGGCGACCTGCTCGACGTAGCGTGCGCTGCGCTGCTCGTCGCCGGCGGCCTCGAAATGCATCAGCAGGCGTGCCGCGCCGTCGCTGCCGGTCGCCGTGCGCTCGAGGTGCTCGCCGATGCGGCGATGGATCTCGCGCCGCCGCGACGGCGCCAGCCGGTCGTAGAGCACGCGCCGATGGAGCGCGTGCGGAAAGCGGTAGCGCACCGCGCGTGCACCCGGCCGCCGCGTGCGTGTGTCGCCGACCGGCAGCAGGCGGCCGGCGCCGGCGAGCGCGTGACAGAGATCCTCCACCTCGTCCGTCGTGGCGCCGATCCCGGCTGCGACCGCGTCCACCGCGAACTCGACGCCGTCGACGCTCGCCGCGTCGAGCATGTCTCGCGTGCGCGGCTCGAGCTTCGCCCACTGACGTGCGATCGCCTCGCGCAGGTCGACCGGCAGGCTCACCTCGCCGTCGAGATCGCCGTGCAGCCCCCAGGCGGAGCCGTGGCGCCGCAGCACCCCTTGCGCGACCAGGTGCGCGACCAGCGCGCTCAGGAAGAGCGGATTGCCGCCGGATTGCTCCTCGAGCAGCGGCGCGAGGCGTGCGGCGAGATCGCGGCTCGCGAAGCGGCGCTCGAGGTAGGCGACGAGATCGTGCACCGCGAACGGCGCGAGCGCGAGCTCGGTCGCCTGCGTACGCTGCCGGAGCTCGCGCACCAGCGGCACGATCGGATGCCCTTCGACCACGGCGTCGATCGGTCGATACGTGCCGAGCACGAGCAGACGCGCCGGTGACGGCCGGCCGGCGAGCGCCGTCAAGACGCTCAGCGTCGACGCGTCCGACCAGTGCAGGTCCTCGAGGATGAGCAGCAGCGGCTGGCGCGCCGCGAGCGCCTCGAGGAGCCGGCTGCCCTCGCGCGCCATGCGTGCTTCGCCGCTGCCCGCCAAGGATCGTTGCAACGCCTGCAGCTCCGCCCCGGTCGCGAGCCACGGCAGGTGCGCGAGCCAGGCCGGTGCGTGGCGGCGCAGCGCCGCGCGCAGGGCGCTCCGCCGCGGTCCCGTTCCGAGCTGCTCGAGCGCGTCGAGCAGCGGCAGGTACGGTTCCGCCGTGCCGCTGCGCTCGACGCATTGCACGCGCGCGACCACCGGTGCCGGATCGCCGGACACGGCGTCGAGCGCGCGCGCGACGAAGGCGTCGACGAGCGTGCTCTTGCCGATCCCGGGCGCACCGGCGACGAACGCCAGCCGGCGCTCGCCGGCGGCGGCGCGCCGCCACTCCTCGTGCAGAACCTCGAGCTCCGCGTCGCGGCCGACGAAGATCGGCGCGTCGGGGATCGACGTCGGACCCGGTCGGCCCTGCTCGGGCGTCGGCGGATCGGGCGTCTCCGCCACGGGCGGTGCCGTGACGGTCGCGACGCGCACTTCGGCGACGAAGCGGTAGCCGCGGCGGTGCACCGTCCGGACGAAGCGAGCGGGCTGCGTGCGGTCGTCGAGTGCCGCGCGCAGCTCGCCGATCACGTTGGTGAGCACGTTCGGCGTGACGGCGGTCTCGGCCCACACCGCGTCGAGCAGCTCGCGCGTGGTGACCAGCTGCCCCGCGCGCTCGGCGAGCAGGCGCAGCACGGCCCACGTCTTCGGCCGCAAGGCGACGATCTCGTCGCCGCGGCGCAGGCACTGCCCGGCGAGGTCGAGACGAAACTCGCCGAAGGCGAGCAGGCTCGCATCGGACGCGGATGCGCTGTGGGCGGGGCGCTGCATGGTGGGATCGCGGAACGGCGGCTGGACGTCGATCCTCCTTCATCGGGATGCGAGCGGGCGCGGTCAAGCGGGCAGGGGCCCGGCCGCGCGCCCGGGCGTCGTCAGGCCGGTCCCGGTCCGAACCGCAGCGTGCACACCGCGTCGGCGTGCGCATCGATCACGGCGTTCGAGGGCACGAGCTACGCGTGCTTCCAAGGCGCGGTGCAGTAGCGGCCTGTCCGGCGACGGCGCCCGGCGAACGGGCGCGGCGTTGCACGTCCCGATCGTGGCGAGGGTCCGCGCCGCGCCGCTCGAACGAGCCGACACGGCGCGGACCTCGCGGTCGCGCCGCAGCGCTACGGCACCGTCACCGTCAGCGACGCCGCCTGATTCGACGGCTCGGGGTCGAGCACCGGGCTCGACACGCTCGCGTCGATCGTGATCTGCGCGCCGGCCGCCGGGATCAGGCTGATCGTGCGCGTCTTCGTGCCCGGGCGCCTGCCGGTGCTCACGCGACCGGTCGAGCACAGGATCGCGCCGGCGCTGCCGCTGCAGCCGCGCGGCAGCTTGAGCGCGTCGAACGGACCGCCGGTGATGGACGCGGCGATGGTCGCGTCGGCGATGCGGCTCGGTCCGGCGTTCGTCATGCGCAGCGCGATGCGCATCTTGCGGCCGGCGACCGGCGGGATGCGCGGCCCGCCGATCGCGATGCCGAGATCGGCGGCGCTGCTCTCGAGGCAGTCGACGATGCCGTTGGTATTGACGTCGGCGTCGACGCTGCCGCAGCCGCACGCACCGGGATCGGTCTTGGCGGCGTCGACCGGACACGCGTCGACGCAGTCGAGCGCCCCGTCGCCGTCACCGTCGACGTCCGGCACGCCGCAGCCGCACACGCCGGGATCGATCTTCGCGGGATCGTCCGGGCAGAGGTCGACGCAGCCGCCCTCGGGCACGTCGCAGCCGCACAGCCCGGGATCGGTCTTCAGCGGGTCGAACGGACAGAGGTCGACGCAGTCCGGCGTGCCGTCGCCGTCCCAATCGTCCTCGGGCACGCCGCAGCCGCACGCGCCGGGATCGGTCTTCGCGGGATCGTCCGGGCACAGGTCGACGATGACGCTCACGTCGTACGTGCCGCTCACGACGGCGCCCGCCGCGTCGCTCGCCTGCAGGCTGAACGAGAACGCGCCGGCCTGGGTCGGCGTGCCGGACAGCACGCCGGTCACCGCGTCGACGTGCAGGCCATCGGGCACGGCGCCGCCCGTGCTCTGCACGGTGTACGGCGGCAGGCCGCCGATCACGAGCGGCGTCGCGGTGTACGCGACGCCGACGCTCGCCTCGGGCAACGGATCGTCGACCGCGGTGAGGTCGACGTCGATCGCGACGTTCTGCGCGCCGACGAAGCCGCCGATGTCCGAGCAGCCGTCGATCGGCGCGTCACCGGGCACCGGGCTGTCGTCGTTGACGCAGGGTTGCGCCTCGTTGTTCTCGGGGTCGCGCGGGCCGTTGTACGTGTAGAACTCGTAGCGCCGGATCACCGAGCGCTTGCCGGCGACGAGCGGATCCTCCTTGACGTCGGCGTCCTCCTGCGCGCCTTCCGCGTTGCCGGGCTTCGACTGGATCAGCTTCCACTCGGTCTCGATCTCGGTCTCGTCGTCCGGCACGATGCCGCCGGCGAGCCCGAGCAGCAGTGCGTTCAGATCCGCCGGCTGCAGGTCGCGAGCGCTCTCGACCTTGAAGACCTTCAGCCACTGCGGCTCGCCGTACTGCGCGTGGTTCTCCTCCTCGACGGGCTCGACCTCGGCACGCACGTCCACGCCGCCGCCCGCCTGCGGGATGACGCTCCACACCGGCACCGGCAGATTGACGGTCTCGGGGACGACGCCGAAGGTGCTGCTCGCGCTGCCGGGATTCGCCGCGACCAGCCAGCGGTACGTCGTGCGGGTCGGGTTCGCGCTCAGGCTGACGCCGTAGTGCTCGCAGCCGCTGGTCGCGTAGTTGCCGATCGGACCGCCGGAGTAGCAGTCGTGTCCGCCGGGCGTGATCGCGGCCGGCGCGACCGGCGTCGCCTCCCACTGCGTGCCGTTCCAGTGGCGGTAGCGCACCAGCACGCGCGGGTGTGCGGGATCCACCGTGGTGTCGAGGATCTCGGGCGTGCCGTAGCGGATGTAGCTGCCGCCGAAGGTGTACGGCACGTCGGCCGGGTGCATGTCCTCGAGCTCGATCTCGAAGCCGTGGCACTCGTGTCCGGTGTCGTTCACCACGTCGAAGTTGCTCAGTGTGCCGAAGCTGCTCGCGAAGCTCGTGCGGCCGGCGAGCAGCAGCAGGGCTGCCGCGAGCGCTGCGATGACCGATCGTCCTCGTCTCATGTCGTCCCCCCGATCCCTGCACTTCGTTCGCGCTGCGTTGGCCGGGACGGTCTCGCCGCCGGCGCGCGGGCCGAGCGCAAGCGCGATGCCACCGCCGCAGCGGGCCACCGCACCATGATTCCCCCGCGGACGTCGCGCCGTTCGGGGGGCAATTGCCCCTCGGGGGCATCGCACCCTCGTCCGGTCGTCCCTCGAATGGGTGCGCACCTTGAGGAATCCGCGCACCGGACCCATATTGACGGCCGTTGCCGGGTGCGCGCGGCGGCGGAGACAGGGCACGAGCGTTGCTCCCCGGCCCGCCTTGCCCGAGCGCACATGCGCGACGGCCCATCAGCAAGACACCCCATGGCGACCATTCTGGTGATCGAGGACGAGGCGGTCCTCGCCGAAGGCATCAAGCGGACCCTCGAGAAGGTCGGTCACGCGATCACCGTCGCGCCGACGGCGCGCGACGGCCTGCAGCGCTGTCAGGATCTTCGCCCCGACGTCACGCTGCTCGACCTGCACTTGCCCGACGGGCGCGGCCTCGATCTGCTGCCGCAGCTCGTGACGGTGTGCCCGAACGTCGTCATCATGACGGCCTACGCGACGGTCGAGGACGCGGTGCGCGCCATCAAGATCGGCGCGCGCGACTACCTGCAGAAGCCGCTCAACATGGACGACCTGCGGCTGACGGTGGGGCGCGTGCTCGAGGACAGCCAGCTGCGCACCGTGCTGTCGTACTACCGCGAGCGCGAGACGCCGGCGGCGGGCATCGAGAGCATCCTCGGCGGCTGCCCCCAGATCCAGGAGCTGCGCGAGCGTCTGCACCGGCTGTGCGGGCTGCCGGAGGGAACGACGCCGCCGACCGTGCTGGTCACCGGCGAGACCGGCACGGGCAAGGGCCTCGTGGCGCGCACGCTGCACTACGCGGGCGCGCGCGCCGAGCGGCCGTTCATCGAGGTCAACTGCGCCGCGATCCCCGAGGCGCTGGTCGAGTCCGAGCTCTTCGGCCACGAGCGCGGCGCCTTCACCGACGCGAAGACCGCGCGCACCGGGCTCTTCCAGGCCGCCGATCGGGGCACGCTCTTTCTCGACGAGGTCGGCTGCCTGCCGGTCGCGATCCAGGTCAAGCTCCTGAAGGCGATCGAGGAGAAAACGGTGCGGCCGGTCGGTGGGCGCAGCGAGCGCCCGATCGACGTGCAGATCGTCGCCGCGACCAACAGCGACCTCGAGGCGATGACGCGCGCGGGGACGTTTCGCGAGGACCTGTTCTACCGCCTGCGCGTGGCACCGCTCGACGTGCCGCCGCTGCGCGAGCGCGGCGACGACGTCGACCTGCTCGCCGACACGATGCTCGCAGAGCTCGCCGTGCGCTACCGCACACCGGCGCGCGAGCTCACCGACGACGCGCGGGCGCGGCTGCACGCGTACGCCTGGCCCGGCAACGTCCGCGAGCTGCGCAACACGCTCGACCGTGCGGTGCTGTTCGGCAAGGGCACGGCGATCGATGCCGTGGCGCTCGCGCTGCCGGTCGCGCCGACGCCGACCAAGGTCTACGTCGCGCCGGACGCGCGCTTCGAGTTCGAGATCCCCGACGGCGGACTGGTGTTCGAGGATCTCGAGCGCGCGTTCATCGTCCAGGCGCTCCGGAAGGCCGGCGGCAGCCCGGCCGGCGCGGCGCGTCTGCTCGGCATGACGCGCGATACGATGCGCTACCGCATCGAGAAGTTCGGCATCGAAAACGACTCGTAGAATGCTCCGGTTCCGGCACAATGTCCGCATCCCCGAGGGCGAGAAGAACCACGTGATGATCCCAGCACGACGCAACGCGGCCGCCACGCCGCGCGCCGCCGCGATCGCGGCGCTGACGGTATTCTTGACGTTGCTCGCCGGCGTGCGCGACGGCCGCGCGGGCGGCAGCTCGCCGGTGCTCGCGCTCACCGCGGCCGAT
>JAIEPK010000309.1 GCA_019749875.1 Candidatus Binatia bacterium
GACGGCCTCGTCGCGCGCGTGCTCGTGACGCGCAATCGCGGTGGTCGCGGCAATCCCGGGCCGGTCGTCCTCGAGATCGCTTGACGGGAGCCGCATGTCCGCACGTGTCGCCTGTCTGCTCGTGCCGCGCTTCGCCGTCGCAGCGCTGCTGCGTGCGGAGCCCGAGCTGCGCGGCACGCCGCTCGTCGTCACCGCCGGCGGAAACGTCGTCGACGTCTCGGCCGAGGCGGAGCGTGTCGGTGCGCAGCCGGGGCTCACCATCGCACAGGCGTTGATCCGGCATGCCGACCTCGTCGTGCGCCCGCTCGACGTCGATGCGATCGATGCGGCCCGCGCAGCGCTCGTCGAGGTCGCGCGCTCGATCTCGCCGCGGGTCGAGCTCGTCGGCGAGAGCGGCGAGGGCGGCGGCTCGCCGGCGAGATCGTCGAAGGCAGGCGTCGCCGGCGGCGAGCACCGCATCGCGAGTGCTGCGAGCTTCGCGCGCTGCCGCAGCGAGCGGACGCCGCCCGCAGCGCTCACGCACGTGCGACGCGCCGGCGAGGTGCTGCTCGACGTGTCGGGGCTCGAGCGCCTGTTCGGGTCACTGGCGGGAATCGCGTCCGCTCTGCTGCGGCGTGCGGAGCGCGTCGGCTTTCCGGCGTCGGTCGGCATCGCCGATGCGCGCGCGACGGCCCGCATCGCGGCCGGGGTGGCCGCCCGGCGGGGAGAGGCGATCGTCGTCGAGCCCGCTGGCGACGCCGCCTGGCTCGCGCCACGATCGCTCGCGGTCCTCGGCCGTGCCTGCGATCCCGGCGAGCGAGCGGGGCGGCAGGGCTGGGATGCGGTCGTCGAGAGCTTGACGCGGCTCGGAGTCACGCGCTGCGGCGAGCTCGCCGCGATGTCTGCCGACGAGGTCGCGAGCCGCCTCGGTCGCGTCGCGGCGCGCATGCGCGCGATCGCGAGCGGAGTCGACGCGAGCGAGCTGCGCGTGTCGACCGAGCCGCACGCCTACGTCGAAGGGACGCGGCTCGAGTACGGCATCGGCTCGCTCGAAGCGCTGCTGTTCCTGATCCGCGGCATGCTCGATCGCGTGGTGGCACGCCTCGCGCTGTCGAGCCTTTCCTGCAGCGGCTTGACGCTCTCTCTGACGCTCGATGACGGCAGCCGTACGGACCGGACGATCGGCGTGCTCGCCCCGACGCGTGACGTCAAGACGCTGCTTCTCTTGACGCGAACCGCGCTCGAGTCGGCGCCGCCGCACGCCGCGGTCGAGGCGGTGCACGTGCGTGCGTTGCCCGATCGCGCGCGCGCCGATCAGCTCGATCTGTTCCGTCCTGCAGGCCCGCCGCCCGAGCAGCTCGCGACCACCCTCGCGAGGCTCGCCGCGTTGTGCGGCTCGGGGCGAGTCGGGAAGCCCGTACCGCCGGCCGGCTACCGGCCCGACGCGTTTCGCATGGCGCCCTTCGATCCTGCCGCGGCCGGGCGGCGGCGCGCGACGTCCGCAGCAGCGCCCGACGACGAGCCGGCACTGGTCGGATCGTGCGCGACGCTCGCTCTGCGTGCACTCCGGCCGGCCCGCGCAGCGCAGGTGTTCGTCGAGTCGGGACGCATCGCGTACGTGCGCGCGCCGGGGCTCGGCGGTCGCGCCGTGGTCACCAGCGGGCCGTGGCGCATCGATGCCGAGTGGTGGACGTCGTGTCCGTGCCGGCGCGACTACTACGACGTGCAGCTGTCCGACGGCGGCGTCTACCGGCTCTATCGCGATCTCGACGCATCCAGCGCCGACGCCAGCTGGTTCGTCGACGGCTGCTACGACTGATCCCCACGTCGAGCTTCGCCGACCGCAAGCGGTGCCGGTACTCCACGAGCTCTGCGCGTCTTCCTCGGACGCGCCGACGTCGTGCGCGCTTGACGAGGCCCATGACGCGTGGGCGAGTACCCGGATGTCGTACGAAAGAGAGCTCGAGGTCGCGATCGCGGCGGTGCAGGACGCGGGACGCCTCACCCTGGAGTACTTCCGCGGCGACTTCGCCGTCGAGCACAAGGCCGATGCCTCCCCGGTGACGATCGCCGACCGGCGCGCCGAGGAGCAGCTGCGCGCGACCCTCGCCAGAGCTTTTCCGGACGACGGGCTGCTCGGTGAGGAGCTCGGTGCGCTCGCGGGCACGAGCGGCCGGCGCTGGATCATCGATCCGATCGACGGCACGCAGTCGTTCATCCGCGGCGTGCCGCTGTACGGCGTCCTGCTCGGGCTCGAGGATCGGGGGCGTTGCGTGGTCGGTGCCGTGGCCTTCCCGCCGCTCGGCGAGACCTACTGGGCCGCACGGGGAGCGGGTGCGTATCTGAACGGCAGCCGGATCGAGGTGTCGCGCGTGACGCGGCTCGCCGATGCGACCGTGCTCACCAGCGATGCCAAGCCCGAGCACTACGGCGACTTCTATCCCGGCTACGAGCGCCTGCTGCGCCGCAGCGCGCGTCACCGCGGCTGGGGCGACTGCTACGGCTACGCGCTGGTCGCGCGCGGTGCCGCGGACGTGATGGTCGATCCCAAGCTCAACCCGTGGGACATCGCGGCGATCCTGCCGCTGCTGGAAGAGGCCGGAGGCGCGTTCTTCGACTGGAGCGGCGAGACGCGCATCGACGGCGGCTCGGGCATCGGTACGACGAAGGCGCTGCGCGACGAGGTTCTCGCGACCCTCCGCTGACGGGGGAGTGCCCGCGCCGCGCCCGCGTCAAGCACGCTTCGCGAGCGGAGCCAGGATCGCGAGCGCGCGCGCGCGTCGCTCGGCGTAGTCGACGCACGGCGGTGGGTAGCCCGTGCCGGCGAGCAGCAGCGGCTCGCGCGTGGGCTCGTGGATCAGCGCCGCCGGGACGTCGCGCAGCTCCGGCACCCAGCGCCGCACGAACTCGCCGTCGGGGTCGAACTTCTTCGCCTGCGACAGCGGATTGAAGATGCGGAAGTACGGTGCGGCGTCCGTGCCGGTCGACGCGGACCACTGCCAGCCGCCGTTGTTCGCGGCGAGATCGCCGTCGACCAGACGCTGCATGAAGATGCGCTCGCCGGTGCGGTAGTCGACCAGCAGCGTCTTGGTGAGAAACATCGCGACCACCATCCGCAGCCGGTTGTGCATCCAGCCGGTGGCCGCGAGCTGGCGCATCGCCGCGTCGACGATCGGAAAGCCGGTCCGTCCGTCGCGCCACGCGGCGATCAGCCGCTCGTCGCTCTCGGGCCAGCGAAAGCCGCGAAAACCTTCCTGGAACGCGCCGCGTGCGACGTGCGGAAAGTGGAACAGGATCGCCTGGTAGAACTCGCGCCAGCAGAGCTCGTTGAGGAACGTGCCCGCCTCCGAGAGACGCCGCGCGCTCGCCGCATCGAGAGCGCGACCCGGCTTCTGGGGATCGAGCTGCGCGAGCTGTGGGCTGCCGATCGCCTCGGCGACGCGCGCGTACACGGTGCGCGGCGAGATCGTCCCGAACTTGAGGTGCGGCGAGAGGTGCGAGGTCGCGTCGAGCGCCGGCACGTCGCGCGTGCTGCGGTACGACAGAACGTGCTCGTGCAGGAACGCGGCCAGGCGGTACTGTGCTTGACGGGCGCCGCCTGGCTCGATCTGCGCCTCGAGCGGAAGGCCGAGCTCGGCCGAGGTTGCGGGCAGTGGTGCGCTCGCGGCCTTGCGCGCCAGGCCGGCGGGCAGCGGTCGTAGGGTCGGAGCCGGCACCGGCGCGGGCTTCTCGACCGCACGCCAGCGGCGCGCAAAGGGCGTGAAGACGGTGTACGGCTTGCCGTCGTCCTTGACGCAGGCGTCGGGCTGGACGAGCACCAGATCCGCGTGCCCGTGGAACGCGATGCCGGCGGCTTCCGCTGCGGCGCGCACGGCGGCGTCGCGGCGGCGTCCGTACGGCGCATAGTCGTCGTTGACGAAGATGGCTTCCGCGCCGAGCGCGCGGGCGACGTGCAGGACCTCGTCGAGCGGGTCGCCGCGCCGCAAGACGAGCCGCGACCCCGCTTGCTCGAGGTCCCGCGCCAGGGCGTGCAGGGAGTCGAGAAGGAAGGCGACCCGTGGCGCGCCGAGGTCGGGGGCGCGCAGCAGGTGATCGTCGAGCACGAACAGCGGCACCACGAGGTCCGCGCGGCGGCTCGCGGCGAACAGCGCGGTGTTGTCCTCGACGCGCAGGTCGCGGCGGAACCAGTGCAGGGCGATACGCATGCGATTCGGGCGGGGCGTCTCCGCACGCACGCTTCACCATGGCCCGGATCGCCCGGCTGTCAACTTCGGGCCACCGACGGGGCAACGCGACGCCGCTGGTCTGCGCACTGCTTCGCCGCTAAGAGCAGCGGCATGGACATCGGCAAGCTCGGAGTCTGGTTCTTCCTCGATCCTCTCTCGTCGAACGACGCGGCGACGTTTCTGCAGCGCCTCGAGAAGCTCGGCTACCCTGCGATGTGGCTGCCGGAAGCGGTCGGCCGCGAGCCGTTCGCGAATCTCGGCTGGCTGCTCGCGCGCACCGAGCGCATCGTGCTCGCGACCGGCATCGCGAACATCTGGGCGCGTGACGCGATGACCATGGCCGCCGGGCAGAAGACGCTCGCCGAGGCGTCGGGCGGGCGCTTCCTGCTCGGCGTCGGCGTCAGCCACCAGCCGCTCGTCCAGGGGGTGCGCGGTCACGACTACAAGAAGCCGCTCGCGTACATGCGGAGCTATCTCGAAGCGATGCAGCGCGCGCCCTTCCTCGCGGTCGGGCCGGCGGAGGCCCCGCCGATCGTCATCGGTGCGATCCGCCCCAAGATGCTCGAGCTCGCGGGGCAGCTGACGCAGGGCAGCCACACCTACTTCGTTCCGCCCGAGCACACGGCGCGCGCGCGCAAGCTCCTCGGCCCCGACAAGTGGCTGTGCGTCGCGCAGGCCGTGGTCCTCGAGGAGGATCCCGCGAAGGCGCGCGCGGCCGCCCGTCAATACATGCAGACGTACGTGCCCGCGCTGCCGAACTACACCAACAACCTGCGCGACCTTGGCTACGGCGACGCGGACTTCGCGAACGGCTGCAGCGACCGCCTGGTCGACGACATCGTCGCCTGGGGCAGCGAGGAGAAGATCGTCGCTCGCTTCAAGGCGCACCTCGACGCCGGTGCGAGCCACGTCTGCTTCCTCCCGCTCCGGCCCGACGGCATCCCCATGGCCGACGACCGCGCTCTCGACGCCTTCGCCCCGAGCAAGCTCCGGCTGTAACCGGACCGACCCGCCCTGTGGGACTCGGTCTCGTCGCGCCGTTCGACCGGGCGAGCGGCAGGTCGGCCGCCGCCCGGCACCGGTCCGGGGCGAAGGCGAAGCCGAGCCGCCGGCCGACTGGAGGGCGGGGTGTTGGCGTTGATCGAGCAGAGGCGCCGTCTCCCCACGGGTCCGCTCCGCACCGGCCCCTCTGCGAAGGCGACGCCGAGCGGCCGACCGAAGGGAGCGCGGGAAGTGGGGCCCCGTCGAGATTTGCTTGACGGGGCGAGGGGCGCGTGGCCCCTCGCTTCTACGTCAAGTGCGCACCGCCATCGATGAAGTACGTCTGTCCGGTGACGAAGTGCGCGTCGTCGGACGCGAGGAAGAGCGCGACCGGTGCGAGGTCCTGCTCCGGATCGGCGAGCCGGCCGAGCGGCCGCTGCTCGCGAATGTACTCCGCCATCTGCGGGTTTCGCTCGAAGAACTCGATGGTGCGCTTCGAGGTGGCGCCCGGCGCGATGCAGTTCACCAAGATGTTGTGCTTGCCCCACTCGCGGGCAGCGGTGCGAGACAGGGCGGCGATCGCCCCTTTGGTCGCGTTGTAGTCCGCGAGACCCGGCGCGCCGTTGAGCGCGTTGAGCGACACGAAATTGATGATCCGGCCGCCGCCCTGGCCTCGCAGATGCGGAAAAGCCGCCTGCATCGCCCAGAACGTGCCCTTCAAGCCGGAGATGAGGAAGACGTCGAAGTCGTCGTCGGTGATCTCCTCGAACGGCTTGTGCGCGTGCATGCCCTGCGCGTTGTTGACCAGCACGTCGAGCCTGCCGAAGCGCTCCACCGTGGTTGCGACCATGCGCTCGACCTCGGCGCGCTGCGCGACGTCGACGGCGAGGGGGAGGGCGCTGCCGCCCGCGTCGGCGATCTCCGCGGCGGTGCGCTGCGCGCGATGCTCCTTCAACTCGGCGACGACGACGTGCGCACCCTCCTTCGCATAGACCAGAGCGATCCCCCGGCCGATGCCCTGGCCGGAGCCGGTGACGATCGCGACCTTCCCTTCGAGACGACGCATGACGGTGCTCCTCCGTGTCCGATCGGCGCACTCTAGAAGGCGCGACGGCGCGCCGTAAAGCGCGGCCGATCGGCGTCGTGCGCGAGTGCCCGGAGTCGGCGACCATTTTGCCCGCTTGCGGCGAAAATAAGTTGACAGCTTGGAGCGTTTGCCTCTAACCATGCGCCATGGCCGTGCGGATCGAGTTTCACCCGCCACCGCG
The DNA here is from genome assembly GCA_019749875.1 of Candidatus Binatia bacterium. Lineage (GTDB taxonomy): Bacteria > Desulfobacterota > Binatia > UBA12015 > UBA12015 > VGTK01. The sequence continues at coordinate 6,455 of JAIEPK010000309.1, forward strand.
AAGGCGCCGGGCGCCAAACGGGGATCGGCCATCGGCAATGGTCCTGATCGGGATCGCCACCGCCATCGTCGGCACCCACATCCTGTTCTGGCTCGTGGGGCTGCTCGACTAGCGGGACGACCTGCAGCAAGCACCGGACGGATCCTGCCCAAGGGACGACCGGTGGATCGGCGCACCTCAAGGAGCAGTCGCAGAGCAAGAAAGTACGCCAGAGGATTCACATCCACGTTCGCTGTGAGCCGCCTCCCACCCCTCCTCCATTCACCTCTCCACCCCCGTCTCCTCGATCGTTCCCTCGGCTCCCGCTCGTGCGGGAATCTCGCAGAAATGCGGTTTCGGGGACGCTCGGCTCGTTAAGGCCGCACGGCGAAGCGCCGAAACAGATGCAGGCGCGACCCCTCGAGTGGGCGGCGAGAGAGCAGAGTAGAGGAGATGCGGGCAGCCAACGCACGAGTTCGGCGGGTACGGGGAACGGTCTCCCGGCGCCGCCCCGAAACGACCCAGTCTGCCACGGTGGAGTCCGCGGAGGAGGGGCTGTTGCGGGTGGACGAGGCGGTGGTGCACGACCTCTCGCACGAGCTGGGAAACTACTTCCACAAGCTCTACTACTGGACCGATCGCATCCGCTCGGGCGGTGACGATGCCGAGACCGAGGTGCCGCCCGCAGACGCGCTCGACGAGGCCCTGCACCGCATGCAGGGTTTCTTGAGCCTGGCGCTGAACTACTTCGACGCGGGCGCTCCGAACCGGATCGCCATGCGGGGCGGCGACGTCGTGAAGGCGCTCGAGGCGATGCTGCACGGGGAGAACGCCGGCGCGGCGGTCGAAGTCGACGTCGTCCCGGACGCGCAGAACGTCGCGCTGACCGTCGACACGAACCGGCTCGCGACGGGTTTTCGCACGATCGCGCGTCTGCTCGGCGCCGGCCCGGGAACCGTGCTGCGGCTCGAAGCCGACGTGGCGGCGGGCGGCGCGGGCGATGTCCTGCGACTCACGCTCTCGTCGAGCGGTGGGTCGCCCGAGGCGGCTGCGCGCCGTGCGCAACGGGTGGTGGAGTGGGCGGTTGCGGCGCGGATGCTCGAGCGGCACGGCGGATCACTGGAATCCAACGAACAGCGACCAGGAGCCGCGCGATGCGTCCTGACGCTTCCCCTCGCGAGGTAGGACTGCACGGCATGGAGACACGGATCCTCATCATCGACGACGACCCCTTCATCTGCCGGCAGCTCGAGGAGCTGTACCGGGCCCAGGGCTACCTCGTCGACAGCGCGACCGAGGCGCCAGTGGCGCTCACCAAGCTCGGCCAGCACGACTACTCGCTGGTGCTCGTCGATCTCAAGATTCCCGGCACCGACGGGCTGAACCTCACGCGCGAGATCCGCGACCGTTGGCAGGACATCGACGTCATCATGATCACCGGCTACGCGAGCATCAAGGGCGCGGTCGAGGCGATCAAGCTGGGCGCGTCGGACTACATCACCAAGCCCTTCCAGAACGAGGAGATCCTGCTCGCGACCGAGAAGGTTCTCGAGAAGCGCCGCCTGCTCGACGAGATCCAGTATCTCCGCGGACAGCTCGCCGACCGCTACTCGTTCGCCAACATGGTGTCGCGCAACCCGCGCATGCACGACATCTTCTCGCAGCTCGACGCGCTCGCGCAGAACGACGCGACCGTGCTGCTCACCGGCGAGTCCGGCACCGGCAAGGAGCTGTGCGCGCGCGCGATCCACTATCAGGGCAAGCGCAAGGCCGGGAAGTTCGTGCCCATCAACTGCGCCGCGTTTCCCGACACGCTGCTCGAGAGCGAGCTGTTCGGGTACGAGCGCGGTGCGTTCACCGGTGCCGTTCACGACCGCGTCGGCAAGATCGAGCTGTCGTCGGGTGGAACGCTGTTCCTCGACGAAATCGAGTCGATCTCGCTCAACATGCAGCTCAAGCTGCTGCGCGTGCTCGAGGAGCGCGAGATCGAGCGTCTCGGCGGCAACCGCCGCATCAAGGTCAACATGCGCGTCATCGCGGCGACCAACGTCGACCTCGAGGCGCTGGTCGCGAACGGGTCGATGCGCGAGGACTTCTACTACCGCGTCAACGTCGTGCCGATCCGCATTCCGCCGCTGCGCGACCGCATCGAGGACGTGCCGCTGCTGGTCGCGGAGTTCCTGCGCAACTCGCCGCTCGCCCAGGAGAAGGGCATCAACCGGGTGTCGAACCGCGCGCTGCAGCAGCTCATGGGCTACTCGTGGGCCGGCAACGTGCGCGAGCTGGGCAACGTTCTCGAGCGCTCGATCCTGCGCACCAGCGGACCGGTCATCAAGGACGTCGATCTGCCCGGCAACGACACCAAGAAGGGCGCCGAGGCCTCGTCGCGGCGCGGCTTCGACTACGAGGTTCCGCTGAAGGAGTTCCTGCGCCGCGCCGAGAAGGACTATCTCGGGCACGTGCTGCGCAAGTACCGGGGCGGGATCAACTCGAGCGCCAAGCACGCGTTGGTCGACGCGGCGACGTTGCACCGCAAGATGAAGTCGTACGGTCTGCGGCGCGAGGAGTTCCGCATGCGCGGCTCGAAGGCCGACCAGCCGATCTTTCAGATCACGGCGCCGCCGCACTCGACACAGCACTGATCGGCCGGCTATCCAGAGGATCCCATGGCTCAGGACGATACCTCCTCGGGGCTGCTCAGCTTTCTGTGGCGGCACAAGATCTGGTGGCTGATGCCGGCGATCAGCGTGCTGCTGATCACGGGGCTGCTGCTCTACTTCGGTCGCTCCAGCGCCTCTTCGCCGTTCGTCTATACGCTGTTCTGATCGCGGTCGGCGCGCCGACGCCGGCGTCGCGCAGCGTAAGGGTCAAGCATCTCACGGGCTGGAACTTTTCCCTTCCGTGGGTCGGGCGTGCGCGCTATGGAGCCCGGCACGATGCAGGACCAAGAGGCGTTCCGGCGCGAGGCCGACCAGCTCGTGCGGCTGTACGGCGAGATGGTCCGCCGGCTCGCGAATCGCGGCATTCGCGGCGTCGACGAGCTCGTGGCGCTGCATCAGCAGATCCGCGACGCGGTGGAGACCATCGCGGGACAGGAGATCGACTCCGCACTCCTGCAGATCGCGACGCTGCTCGACCGCCTGCGCTTGCTGTCGCGCTGTCTCGCGACACTGGGCGAGATGAAGGTCGCCCTGGGAAGCTCGGAGCCCGATCCCGGCGTCTGACGCAAGCTCGCGTCGCAGCAGGGGTTTGACTCCCCGAGGTGGCGTTGATAGCTCGGGCTCATGGAAGGCGACGTCCACGCATCGGCGATCCGCGAGTTCCTGGAGATGATGTTCCGGCCGGACAACGTGCCGATCGTCGGCATGTTGTTCTTGGTCCTGTTCTTCACGTGGCTCGGCTTTCGTGAGGCACGACGGAACGACGAGCTGATCGCCCAGGGTCGCGAGGACGAGATCCTCAACGACATGCAGCGCTAGAGGGACGCGCCATGCCGTTCACCATCATCGCGGAGAATTGCACCGGCTGCAGCGCGTGCGAGAAGCGCTGCCCGACGCGCGCCATCAGCGGCGATCCAAAGAAGGCCTACTTCATCGAGTCGACGCTGTGCATCGACTGCGGCTCCTGCGGCGTGATCTGCCCCGACGAGGCCATCCTCGACACCTGGGGCAACATGACGAGCGTCCTCAAGCGCGCCGAGCGTCCGCTGGCCGTCGTCCACCCCGACAACTGCAACGGTTGCGGCGTGTGCATCGACGTCTGCCCCTTCGACAGCCTGAGCTCGGCATCGGGAAATCTCGCGACCTTCCTCGGCAAGGTGGTCGTCGAGGAGAAGACCTGCGTCGGCTGCAAGCTGTGCGAGGAGGTCTGCGGCTGGGACGGCATCTACATCATGCCCGGCGGCGAGAAGGAGGCCTTCCTCGAGGCCTTGGGCTACGACGCCGCCGAAGAATCCTCGGACGCCGCGTAGCACCGGCGCGCGCGGCATCGGCCCCTCTGCGAAGCCGAAGGCGAGCGGCCGAGCGAAGCGAGCCGGGGGAAGTAAGGTCGGGTCCCACGTCACGACTCGACGTCGGCGCGCGCGGCATCGGCCCCTCTGCGAAGCCGAAGGCGAGCGGCCGAGCGAAGCGAGCCGGGGGAGTGAGGCTCCGCGCGGCTCCGCCGCGGGGCGCGAGGCGGACAGAGTCCCCCTCGTCTCAACAGACCTTGTTGAGCGGGTACTCGATGATCCCGCTCGCACCGGCCTTGATGAGCTGCGGGATCAGGTCGCGCACCGTCGCCTCGGCGATCACGCTCTCGACCGAGAACCACTTCTCGCCGCGCAGGTGCGCGGTCGGGAACAGGTTCGACACGGTCGGCGCCGCGAGGCTCGGCAGCAGACCGATCACCGCGTCGAGCCGGGCCTCGGGAACGTTGAGCTTGATGCCGACCTTGCCCTGCGCGTCGAGGGCGCCGCTCAGCAATAGAGCGATCTGCTCGAGCTTCTCGCGCCGCGCGGGATCGGCCCAGGCGTCGTGGCTCGCGACCAGCTGCGGGTTCGACGTCTGCAGCTCGGCGACGATGCGCAGCTTGTTCGCACGCAAGGTCGAGCCGGTCTCGGTCACGTCGACGATCGCATCGACCAGCCCTTCGGCGACCTTCGCCTCGGTCGCCCCCCACGAGAACTCGACGTCGACGTCGATCTGACGTCCCGCGAAGAAGCGCTTGGTGACGTTGACGAGCTCGGTCGCGATGCGCTTGCCGCGGAGATCTTCGGGCGTCTTCACCGGCGAGTCGTCACGCACGACCAGGACCCAGCGCGTGCCTTGCAGGCTGACCTTCGAGTAGACCAGGTCGCGGATCACGTGGACCTTCGACGCGTTCTCGATGATCCAGTCCTGCCCGGTGACGCCCGCGTCGAGTGCACCCGCCTCGATGTAGGCCGACATCTCCTGCGGCCGCATGAACGAGCAGCGGATGTCGGGATCGTCGATGCTCGGAAAGTAGCTGCGTCCGCTGGTGGCGATGCGCCAGCCGGCCTTGGCGAACAGCTCGATGGTCTGGTTCTCGAGGCTTCCCTTCGGGATGCCGAGCTTGAGCGGGGTCTTGAGGCGTGCGGTCATGCGTGCGGCTTCTTCTCGGTCGCGGCGCGCCTCAGGCGTGCGGCTTCTTGTAGACGTCCTTGGGGTCGAACACCCGCTCCTGCGTGGTCTGCCAGGCCTCGCCGTCGAGGCGGCGGAAGAAGCAGCTCCGGTATCCTTCGTGGCAAGCCGCGCCGCCGTGCTGCACGACCTTGAGGATCACCGTGTCGCGATCGCAGTCGACCAGGATGTCCTTGACGTCCTGGTGATTGCCCGACTCCTCGCCCTTGCGCCACAGGCCGCGCGAGCGGCTCCAGTAGGTGGCGCGGCCGGTGCGCAGCGTCTCGCGCCAGGCCTCTTCGTTGATGTAGGCGACCATCAGGATCTCGCCGGTGGTGGCGTCCTGGGCGATGGCGGGCACGAGGCCCTTGCTGAAATCGAGCTCCACGGGGACCTTCCTGCCTGCTAGCGCTCGCCGCGGATCATCGACTCGAGCACCTCGACGTAGGAGCGCCACGCCTCGTCGCGCGCACGCAGCTGTGCCACGCCTTGCTCGGTCATGCCGATCGACGCCTGTGGATCGCACGGCGGTACGAACGACACCGCGGGCAGCGCCGGCCGCGGCGGGATTTGCGGGCGCTGCGCGGAGCAGCCGGCGGTCGTGCCGAGCAGGGTCGCCGCGACGAGAAGCGAGGTCGCGCGCGGTGCGCGTCTCGGGGCGGTGCCGGCACGGCTGTGAAACGGACCGGTCTGCATTGCGCGTACGTATCGGCGGCTGTCGCGAAACGCAATCGTGCCTCCCGTGCACCGGACGCTCGTGGAGATGACCGGCGCGGGTTGATAGAAGCGCGCGATGCGGCTCGCAGACATCGCACGCCTCCTCGACGCCACCGTCGAGGGCGATCCCACGCTCGAGATCGACGACCTGCAGCCGCTCGACGAGGCGGGGCCACGCTCGCTCTCGTTCGTCTCGAACCAGCGCTATCTGGCGCTGCTGAAGACGACGCGCGCGGGCGCCGTGATTCTCGGTCCGCAAGCGGAGGGGCCGGGCTGCGCCGTGCTCCGGGTCGCGAACCCGTACATGGCCTTCGCGCTCGCGCTCGGGCTCTTCGATCGTCCGGTCGATCCGCCCGCCGGCATCTCGCCGGCCGCGCACGTCGCCGCGACGGCGCACGTCGGCGAAGGGGCGCGGATCGCCCCGGGCGTCGTCATCGGCGAGCACGTGACGATCGGCGCACGGGCGCGGCTGCACCCCGGCGTGGTGATCTACCCCGAGGCGACGATCGGCGACGACTTCCTCGCGCATGCGAATGCCGTGGTGCGCGAGCGCGTCCGCATCGGCGCGCGCGTCACGCTCGGTCCGGGAGTCGTGCTGGGAGGGGACGGCTTCGGCTTCCTGCCTCTGCCGGGCGGCGGCATCTTCAAGCTGCCGCAGATCGGGACGGTCGAGGTCGGCGACGACGTCGAGATCGGTGCGAACACGACCGTGGACCGCGCGACGATCGGAACGACGCGGCTCGCAAACGGCGTCAAGCTCGACAATCTGGTCATGGTCGCGCACGGCTGCCGGATCGGCGAGGAGACCATGCTGGCCGGCCAGAGCGGCCTCGCCGGCAGCACGATCATCGGCAAGCGGGTGCAGTTCGGTGGCCAGGTCGGCGCGGCGGGCCATCTGGAGATCGGCGATGACGTCCGCGTGGCTGCGAAGAGCGGCATCGACAACGACGTGCCGCCGGGCCGGGTGATCGGCGGCTACCCCGAAATGGACATCCGGCTCTGGCGGCGCATCGCCGCGGCGGTCCAGAAGCTGCCCGAGCTGCTGCGGCGGGTGCGGCGTCTCGAGCGGGCGCTCGGCACCGAAACGCCCAGGGCAAAGGCCGGCGAGGGCGACTGACGCGCCCACGGGCTCCACGGTCGAGCCGGATCGAGCATGCCGCGGCTTTCCGCCGCCGCATCGGCCCGGGACGCAAATCCCCGCTCCGGCTTGGCTTTCGGGAGCGCGATCCCTATGATCCGCTGTTCCCATGAAGCTGCGCGTCGACCGCATCACCGACGAGTCCACCGAGAGCACGTTCTCGGTGCCGGCGGACGAGCTGAACCAGCGCCTCGAGACCGGTGCCACGCACGAGTTCCGGCTCGCGGCACCGCTCGAGGTCGACGTCCGCTACTACCGGGCCGGCGACGAGATCTACTTCGACGGCAGCTGCTCGACGGTGATGGAAGGGACCTGCGCGCGCTGCCTCGAGACCTTCAGCCTGCCGCTCGATGCACCGTTCGAGTTCGTGCTCACGCACGCGCCGAAGCTCGAGAGCGCGCAGGAGCTGCACACCGACGACCTCGCGCTGAGCTTCTACGAAGGCGACGAGATCGACCTCGGCCCGCTGGTCGGCGAGCAGGCGATCCTCGCCCTGCCGACGCGCGCCGTGTGTCGCGAGGACTGCAAGGGTCTTTGCCCGAGCTGTGGCACCAACCTCAACGACGAGACGTGCGCGTGCAAACCCGCACCGGCGGATCCACGGTTCGCCGTTCTCGCCAACGCGAGGGTGCGCTCGGCATCGTGAGCCCGGAGTGATTCGCCCCGACTGACGGATCCGGCGCGCTGCCCGCACGCGCCGGCGTGGACCTGCGGGCGCAGCGACCGGTGCAGCGATCCGGGGTGCCGCGCCCCTGGAAAGGATTCGAGAGAGATGGCCGTTCCGAAGCGTAGAACCTCGGTGTCGAAGAAGAACAAGCGTCGCTCGCACCACGCGCTGACCGCACCGGCGTTCGTCGCCTGCCCGCAGTGTGGTGAGCCGCGTCTGCGCCACCGCGCGTGTGCGAGCTGCGGCGTGTACCGCGGCAAGAAGGTCATCGAAGCCGCGGGCGAGTGAGCGCAGCGCAGCGCCACCGGATGCGGTACTGAAGCATGCGGATCGCGCTCGACGCGATGGGCGGAGACGCCGCCCCGCGCGCGACCGTCGAAGGCGCCGTCACCGCGGCGCGCGAGCTGGGGCTCTCGGTCCTGCTGGTCGGGGATCGTGCGCGCATCGAACCCGAGCTCGCACGTCACCGGACGATCGGGCTCGACCTCGAGCTGCGCCACGCGACGCACGTGGTCGCGATGGACGAGGCGCCGACCGCGGCGCTGCGCAAGCCCGACTCCTCGATGGCCGCGGCGCTCTCCGCGGTGCGTGACGGCGAGGCCGGCGCGTTCGTGTCCGCGGGCAACACGGGCGCCGGCATGGTCCTGGGCGCGCACCTGCTCGGCCGTACGCCGGGAGTGGAGCGTCCGGCGATCGCGGTTCTGGTGCCGTCGCCGCGCGGACACACGATCCTGCTCGACGCTGGCGCGAACGTCGACTGCCGGCCGATCCATCTGGCGCAGTTCGCGGTCATGGGAGACGCCTACGCGCGCGCGGTGCGGCAGATCGCGGCGCCACGCGTCGGACTGCTCTCGAATGGCCTCGAGGACAGCAAGGGCAACGCACTGGTGCGCGCGGCCGCACCGATGCTGCGCCAGCTGCCGATCAACTTCGTCGGCTACGTCGAGGGGCGCGAGCTGAGCTCGGGCGGCGTCGACGTCGTGGTGTGCGACGGGTTCGTCGGCAATCTCGTCCTGAAGAGCATCGAGGGCTTCGGCCAGCTGGTCGGCGACCGCCTGCGCGCGATGTTCGAGCACGGGCTGCGTTCGCGCCTTGCCTACCTGCTGCTGCGCCGCCACGTGGCGAGCCTGCGGCGTGAGCTCGATCCGCGCGAGACCGGGGGCGCGCTGCTGCTCGGGCTCAATGGAATCGTCGTCAAGGCGCACGGCTCGTCGGACGGGCACGCGATCCGCAACGCCCTCGCGGTCGCGGCAGGGCTTGCCGGCAGCGGTGTCACCGATCAGGTCGCGCTCGGCCTCGCCGCGACGGTCGGCCTCGAGCCGTCGCCCGGTGATGCCGTGCAGACGCCGCGCGCGCGACGCTTCTGGAATGCGCTGCGCGATCGGCTGCGACGCGACCGGGCGACGGACAGCGTCGACGGCGTCGAGCCCGTGACGCTCGCCCCGTCCGCGACGCCGATCGATCCGCCGGTCGCGGCGCCCGCGGCCTCTCGGCCCGAAACGCTCGGCGCTGCGGCACCACCGCCAACCGATCGCTCGCCGGCGCTCGGCAGCGCCGGCGAGCGGGACGGCGCCGAGCCGGCGCCCTCGGATGCGGACCCGCCGCACGGTCCAGCCGAGCCCGATCACGACAAGGCGCCCCGATGAGCACGCCAGCGCTGCTGTTCCCCGGCCAAGGATCGCAACGCGTCGGCATGGGCGCCGATCTGTGCCGCGAGTTTGCCGTTGCACGAGAGACCTTCCAGGAGGCCGACGCAGCCCTCGGCGAGAAGCTGTCCGAGCTCTGCTTCACGGGTCCGGAGGATCGCTTGACGCTCACGGAGAACGCACAGCCCGCGCTGCTGACGACGTCGCTCGCCGTGGCGCGCGTCCTGGCTGCGGAGGGCGGGCTCGTGCCGCAGATCGCCGCGGGACACAGCCTCGGCGAGTGGACGGCGCTGGTCGTGATGGCGGCGCTCGACTTCGGCGATGCGGTCCGTGCGGTGCGCTCACGCGGGCGCTTCATGCAGGAAGCGGTCGCACCGGGCGTCGGTGCGATGAGCGCGCTGCTCGGTGCGGATCTCGCAGCCGCCGAGGCGCTCTGCGTCGAGGCGTCGCAAGGCGACGAGATCGTGGTGGCGGCGAACGTCAACGGTGCGGGGCAGATCGTCGTGTCGGGACACCAGGCCGCCCTCGCGCGGCTCGAAGCGCTCGCGTCCGGCCGCAAGGTGCGCGCGATGCGGCTCAAGGTCAGTGCCCCGTTCCACAGCCCGTTGATGGCGCCGGCGCGCGAGCGCATGGCGGCGCTGCTGCGCGACGTGCCGGTGCGTGCGCCGCGCGGCGTGGTGCTCGGCAACGTCGACGGCGAGCCCTACGGGGACGCCGACAGCGTTCGCGAACGTCTGTGCGCGCAGATCACCGGAACCGTGCTCTGGGAGGCGTGCGCACGCGGCGTCGCCGCGCGCACCGACCGCGGCATCGAGGCCGGGCCGGGCAGAGTCCTGTGCGGGCTCTTCCGGCGCATCGCGCCGGAGTTTCGCTGCGTCGCGACCGACGACGTCGCGGGCGTGCGTGCAGCGCTCGAAGGAGCTCGGGCATGACGGCCGTCGCGAAGCCGCTCGCGGGACAGACCGCGCTCGTCACCGGCGCGTCACGCGGCATCGGTCGCGCGATCGCGCTCGAGCTCGCGCGAATGGGCGCGCACGTCGCCGTCAATTATCAGAGCAGCGAGGACGCGGCGCGTGCTGCGGTCGCGTCGATCGAGGAAGCGGGCGGCTCGGCCGAAGCGGTGCGCTTCGACGTCGGCGATCCCGAGGCGGTGGCGAGCGGCATCGCGGACTTCGTCGCGCGCCACAAGCGCTTCGACGTCCTGGTGAACAATGCCGGCATCGCACTCGACGGGCTGATCCTGCGCTACAAGACCGAGGACTGGCAACGCATCGTCGACGTCAACCTGGGCGGCGTGTTCCACTGCAGCAAGGCGGCGGCGCGAAGCATGGTCCGGGCACGCTCGGGCCGCATCATCAACGTCACGTCGGTGGTGAGCGCCACCGGCAACGCGGGACAGTCGGCGTACGCGGCGACGAAAGCCGGCGTCGAGGGCTTTACGCGCGCGCTCGCGCGCGAGCTCGCGGGACGCTCGATCACCGTGAACGCGGTCGCGCCCGGCGTCATCGATACCGACATGACCGCGGCGCTGAGCGAGGAGATCCGCGCTGCGTACGTCTCCGCGGTGCCGCTGGGACGTCTCGGGCGGGCCGAGGAGGTGGCGGCGGCGGTGGGATTTCTCGCCGGGCCGGGCGCGGGCTACATCACCGGGCACGTGCTCGCGATCAACGGTGGGATGTCGATGTGAGGCGGTCCGCGCGGCCGTCCCGAGACGCCTCCACGAGACCGCGACGAAGGTGGCGCGAGCCCGCGTCGCAGGGTAAAGCAGCCGAAATCACGCGCTCGGGCCCGGTAGGATAGGGAGAACTTGATGGCTTCTGCAGTCGAGGCGAAGGTCAAAGAGATCGTTTGCGAGCAGCTCGGCGTCAGCGAGGACGAGGTGCAGCCGAACGCGTCGTTCATCGAGGATCTCGGCGCGGACTCGCTCGACATCGTCGAGCTCGTGATGGCGCTCGAGGAGGAGTACGACCTCGAGATCTCCGACGAGGAAGCGGAGAAGATCCGCACCGTCGGCGACGTCGTGACCTACATCGAAAGCCACAAGTGAACCCGATCGACGCAAGCCTCGCCGACGTCGATCCCGCGATCGCAGCGGCGATCGCGCGGGAGCGTCGGCGTCAGGAAGACAATCTGGAGCTGATCCCGTCCGAGAACGCGGCGAGCCGTGCCGTGCTCGAGGCACAGGGATCGGTCCTGACCAACAAGTACGCCGAGGGCTATCCGGGCAAGCGCTACTACGGCGGGTGCGAGCACGTCGACGTGGTCGAGCAGCTCGCGATCGATCGCGCGAAGACGCTGTTCGGTGCGGAGTTCGCCAACGTGCAGCCGCACTCCGGCTCGCAGGCGAACATGGCGGTGTACTTCTCGCAGCTGCAGCCGGGCGACACGATCCTGGCGATGAACCTGTCGCACGGCGGGCATCTGACGCACGGCAACCCGGCGAACTTCTCGGGCAAGTGGTTCAAGGTCGTGCCGTACGGCGTGCGCGAGGAGGACGAGCGCATCGACTACGATGCCGTCCGCGCGCTCGCGCGCGAGCACCGGCCGAAGCTGATCGTCGCGGGACACAGCGCGTACCCGCGCGTCGTCGACTTCGCGCCGTTCCGCGCCGCCGCCGACGAGGTCGGTGCCAAGCTCTTCGTCGACATGGCGCACTTCGCGGGGCTGGTCGCGGCGGGCGAGCATCCGTCGCCGGTTCCGCACGCCGACTTCGTCACGACCACCACGCACAAGACGCTGCGCGGCCCGCGCGGCGGCATGATCCTGGCCAAGGCCGCCGAGGAGAAGGCGATCAACAGCACCGTCTTCCCGGGCAACCAGGGCGGCCCGCTGATGCACGTGATCGCCGCGAAGGCCGTGGCGCTGCACGAGGCGGCGCAGCCGGCGTTCAAGGCGTATCAAGCGCAGGTGGTCAAGAATGCCCGCGCGCTCGCGGCGGGTCTGACCTCGCGCGGCTTCCGGCTGGTGTCGGGCGGTACCGACAACCACCTCCTGCTGATGGATCTGCGCAAGACCGAGATCACCGGGAAAGTCGCTCAGGAGACGCTCGACCTCGCGCGCATCACGGCGAACCGCAACACGGTTCCGTTCGAGACGCGCTCGCCCTTCGTCACCAGCGGGCTGCGCATGGGCACGCCGACGGTCACCACGCGCGGCATGCGCGAGCCGGAGATGGACGAGATCGCGGACCTGATCGCGCGCGGCCTCGCGTCCGTCGGGGATCCGGCGGCGCTCGCCAAGATCGCCGAGGACACGACGGCGCTCTGTCGGCGCTTCCCGCTCTACCATCACTGACGCCGCCGACGCGCGATGAAGTGCCCCGCCTGCCGTGACCTGAACAACCGGGTCATCGACTCCCGGCTCGGCAAGGACGGGGACGTGATCCGCCGCCGCCGCGAGTGCGAGAAGTGCGGCCGTCGCTTCACGACCTACGAGCGCGTCGAGGACTACCTGCCGGCCGTGGTCAAGAAGGACGGCCGGCGCGAGCCCTTCGATCGCCTGAAGATCGTCGCGGGGCTCACCAAGGCCTGCGAGAAGCGGCCGGTGAGCATCGAGACCATCGAGGAGCACGTCGACCGCATCGAGCGCGCCCTGCTGGACCGCGCCGAGCGGGAAGTCCCGAGCTCCGTCATCGGCGAGGCCGTCATGCAGGCGCTCTACGAGCTGGACACCGTCGCCTACGTGCGCTTCGCGTCGGTGTACCGGTCGTTCCAGGACGTCGAGCAGTTCATGAACGAGCTCGAGGATCTGCTGCGCGAGCGCCGCAGCCAGCGGGGCCTGAAGAGCCGGCTGGCGAAGGCGATCAAGCCGCCGCGACCGGCGGCGCGCAAGCCGACGCGGGACGGATGACGGCCCGCGACCACGCGAGCGCGCGCGACGCGGAGTTCATGCGCATGGCCCTCGCGCTCGCACGGCGCGGTCTCGGGCGGACGCGGCCGAACCCACCGGTGGGTGCGGTGGTGGTGCGTGGCGGGCGCGTGGTCGGCAGCGGGTGGCACCGGCGTGCCGGTACCGCGCATGCGGAAGCGATCGCGCTCGCGCAGGCGGGAAGTGCGGCGCGCGGGGCGACGCTCTACCTCACGCTCGAGCCGTGCACGCATCAGGGACGGATGCCGCCGTGTGCGCCGCAGGTGATCGCGTCGGGCGTCGCGCGGGTGGTCATCGGCGCGATCGATCCGAATCCGATCGTGAGCCGTCGCGGCATCGCGCAATTGCGCCGCTCGGGCGTCGCGGTGACCACCGGCGTGGAGGGCGAGGCCGCGCAGGAGCTGATCGCCGGCTTCGCGCGCCACGTGGTGAGCGGCCGTCCGTTCGTCCGGCTGAAGCTCGCCGCCTCGGCCGATGGCCGCATCGCGACGCGGACCGGTGCTTCGCGCTGGATCACCGGAGCGCCTGCGCGCCGCGTGGTGCACCGCTGGCGCAACGAGATGGACGCGGTGCTGGTCGGCGTCGACACCGTGATCGCCGACGATCCCGAGCTGACCTGCCGGCGCGCCGGCGGGCGCGATCCGGTGCGCGTCGTCGTGGACGGCAGCCTGCGCATTCCGGCGCGTGCCCGTCTGCTGCACGACGGTCGCGCGCCGGTCTGGATCGCGACCCGAGCCCGGCACGATCGCGTACGCGCCGCGCGGCTCGAGCGCGCCGGTGCGACCATCCTCGCGATCCCGTCGCGCGGTCGACACGTCGATCTGGGCGCGCTGCTCGTGGCGCTCGGCCGGCGCGACGTGACCAGCGTGCTGGTCGAGGCCGGCGCGCATCTGTCGGCCGCGCTGATCGCGGGCGGGCACGTGGACGAGCTGTGCTGGTTTTCGGCCCCGCTCTTGATCGGGGGCGACGGCTTGCCGATGATCGGCCCGTTGGGCGTGCGCTCGCTGCGCGGCGCGTTCCCGCTGGCGGATCTGCGGGTCGAGCGCGTGGGCGACGACCTGCTGCACACGGCGCGCGTCGAGGCCCGTTGAGGCAAACGTGAAGAGCAACAGCGACTCGAAGATCCGGATCGCCCGCGGCGAGCAGAGCTTGCAGGCCGCGATGGCCGATCTCGCCGCCGGCAGGATGATCCTGGTGGTCGACGACGCGGATCAGCCGCGCCAGGGCGAGGTCTGCGTCGCGGCGCAGCTCACGACGCAAGAGCACATCGGCTTCATGGCGGTGCACGCACGCGGGCTGGTCTGCCTGGCCGTGTTGCCGCCGACGCTGCTGCGGCTCGGCATCCCGCTGATGCCGGCCGATCGTGCCGCGGCCGAGTACGTCGCCTACGGTACGTCGTTCGAGGCGCGCCGCGGCGTCTCGACGGGCATCTCGGCGGCGGACCGGGCAGCGACCATCCGCGTCGCGATCGACGAGCGCAGCGGGCCGGCGGACATCGTCATGCCGGGGCACGTGCCGCCGATCCAGGTCGCGCCGGGCGGAACGCTCGAGCGTCCCGGACGCATCGAGGCGGCGCTGGACGTGGTCCGGCTCGCAGCACTCCGGCCGGCGGCGACGGTGTGCACCGTTCTCGACCGCGAGGGCGAGGTCGCGCGCGGCGCGCTGCTGATCGCGTTCGCGCGCAAGCACAAGCTCAAGATGGTCTCGGTGGACGCGGTGGTCCGGCACCGGCTGCGCACCGAGCTGCTGGTCGAGCGGCTCGACGAGCGCGAGCTCGACAGCGCCTACGGCGGGCGCTTCCGTGCGATCGCCTATCGCAACAAGGTCGACGACTCGGAGCACATGGCGCTGGTGCGGGGACGTCCGAAGCGCGACGAGGCGGTGTTGGTCCGGGTGCACTCGCAGTGCTTGACGGGCGACGTGCTGGGGTCGCGGCGCTGCGACTGCGGCGAGCAGCTCGAGGCCGCGGTGCGCATGATCGCCGACGCCGGCCGCGGCGTGCTCGTGTATCTGCACCAGGAAGGGCGCGGCATCGGCCTTGCGAACAAGATCCGCGCCTACGCCCTGCAGGACAAGGGGCTCGACACCGTCGAGGCGAACCTCGAGCTCGGCTTCACCGACGATCCGCGCGACTACGGCATCAGCGCACAGATCCTGCGTGACCTCGGCATTTCGAGCGTCAAGCTGCTGACCAACAACGCGCGCAAGATCAGCGGCCTCACCAGCTACGGGATCCAGGTGACGGAGCGCGTTCCGATCGAGGCGGCGCCCCACCCGCTGAACATCGGCTACCTGCGGACGAAGCGGGCGAAGCTCGGGCATCTCTTGACCGGGCTCGAAGGGGGCGGTCGCCCGGAAGGAGAAGCCTGAGTGCGCGAGATCGTCGGCAAGCCGTCGGGCGCGGGCGTGCGCATCGCGATCGTGGTGGCGCGCTTCAACCGCTCGGTCACCGAGTCGTTGCTCGACGGTGCGCTCGAGGGCCTGCGTGCGCACGGCGTCGCGGACGACGCCGTGGACGTGCTGCGCGTCCCGGGCGCGTTCGAGATCACCGTCGCGGCCGAGCATTGTGCGGCGAGCGGCCGTTATGCCGCGATCGTCTGCCTCGGCGCCGTCGTGCGCGGCGAGACGCCGCACTTCGAGTTCATCTCGCGCGAAGTGAGCCGCGGCGTGAACGACGTCGCATGCCGGCACCGGATCCCGGTCGCGTTCGGCGTGCTCACCACCGACAACATGGAGCAGGCGCTCGCCCGGGCCGGTGAGGGGCACGGAAACAAGGGCTACGAGGCGGCGGTCACGGCGCTCGAGATGGCCGCGCTGCTGCGCGAGCACGCGCGGCTCGGCTGAGGCCGGAGCGGTCCGATGAAGGGGACGCTGAATGCCCGCCGCAGGGCGCGCGAGCTCGCCGTGCAGGCGCTCTACCAGATGGACGTCGCCGGCGTCGGGCAGGAGCAGGCGCTCGCGACGGCGCTGCGCATGACGGGCCCCGACGAAGCGCTGCCGGAGGAAGCGGCGCCGCCCGACGAGATCGACGTCGCGTATGCCGAGCGTCTGGTCAGCACGGTGAGCGCCGATCGTCCGCGCTACGACGCCCTGATCGCCGGCTCGCTCGCCAACTGGCGCCTCGATCGCATCGGCCGGCTGGACGCACAGATCCTGCGCGTCGGTGCGGCCGAGCTCGCGAACCACCTGGCGCCGAAGCCGGTGGTCATCGACGAGGCCGTGGAGATCGCGCGCGACTACTGCGGCGACGAGGCGCGCGCCTTCGTCAACGGCGTGCTCGACGGCGTCGCACGCGCACTGGAAGCGTCCGGGGAGATCCTCTCGTGAGCCTTCGTTTCGATCCTGCCATCGAGCCTCGCTGGCGTGAGTTCTGGGCGCGCGAAGGCATCTTCCGCGCCGGGCGCCGGCCGGGCGCTCCGCGGCGCTACATCCTCGAGATGTTCCCGTACCCCAGCGGCGACCTGCACATGGGGCACGGCAAGAACTACTTCATCGGCGACGCGCTCACCCGCTACTGGGTGATGCGCGGCCACGACGTGCTGCACCCGTTCGGCTGGGACGCTTTCGGCCTGCCGGCGGAGAACGCCGCGATCAAGTTCAAGACCCACCCGCGCGCCTGGACCCTGCGCAACATCGAGGAGTCGAAGAGCTCGCTCGACATCGCGGGCATCATGTACGACTGGTCGCGCGAGGTGACCACCTGCGAGCCGGACTACTACCGGTGGACGCAGGAGCTCTTTCTGCTGCTCTACGAGCGCGGCCTCGCGTATCGCGCCAAGGCGACGGTCAACTGGGACCCGGTCGATCAGACCGTGCTCGCCAACGAGCAGGTCGACGCCTCGGGCCGCAGCTGGCGCAGCGGCGCGCTGGTCGAGAAGCGTGAGCTGTCGCAGTGGTTCTTCAAGATCACCGACTACGCGCAGCGGCTGCTCGACGACATCGACAAGCTCGATGCCTGGCCCGAGAAGGTCCGGGCGATGCAGCGCAACTGGATCGGCCGCAGCGAGGGCGCCGAGGTCGAGTTCGACGTCGCGGGTCGCGACGAGCGCATCACCGTGTTCACCACGCGGCCCGACACTCTGTTCGGTGCGACGTTCCTGGTGCTCGCACCGGAGCACCCGCTGGTCGCGCAGCTCGTGACCGATGCGAACCGCGCGGCCGTCGACGCGTACGTCGCACAGGCGCGCCGGCGCAGCGAGATCGATCGTCAGAGCACCGAGCGCGAGAAGACCGGCGTCGCACTCGGAGCGTCGTGCGTGAACCCGGTGAACGGGCGCGAGATCCCGATCTGGATCGCCGACTACGTGCTGATGGGCTACGGCACCGGCGCGATCATGGCGGTGCCGGCGCACGACGAGCGCGATTTCGCCTTCGCGCGCACGTTCGGCATCGACGTCGTCCCGGTCATCGCACCGCGCGGCGGCTCGATCGACGCGGCCTCGATGACCGAGGCGTTCACCGAGGAAGGCGTCATGCAGGCGTCCGGCCGCTTCGACGGCCAGGACAACCGCGAGGCGGGCAGGGCGATCGTCGCGTGGCTCGCGGAGAGCGGCCGCGCGCGTCCCAAGGTGACGTTCCGCCTGCGCGATTGGCTGGTCAGCCGTCAGCGCTACTGGGGTGCCCCGATCCCGATGCTGCACCGTGCGGACGGCACGATCGTCGCGGTGCCGCGCGACCAGCTGCCGGTGCTGCTGCCGGCGATCGACGACTACCTGCCGAAGGGCCGCTCGCCGCTCGCCTCGAGCGAGACCTTCGTGAACGCGCAGGATCCCGTCACCGGCGAGCCGGTGCAGCGCGACACCGACACCATGGACACCTTCGTCGACTCGTCCTGGTACTTTTTGCGCTACGCCGATGCGCAGAACCAACAGGCGCTGTGGTCGAAGGACGCCATCGCGCGCTGGATGCCGGTCGACCAGTACATCGGCGGCGTCGAGCACGCGATCCTGCACCTGTTGTACTCGCGCTTCGTCACGAAGGTCCTCTTCGACGCCGGACTCGTGCCCGAGGACGAGCCGTTCCGGGCGTTGTTCACGCAGGGCATGGTCCAGCGCCGCGTTCTGACGCCGCTCGAGGTTGCGCCCGACGGCCGCTTGATCGCGCCCGAGGAGCTGGTGAAGGCGATCGGTGTGTCTGCGGAGCCGCTCGCGCGCGACGAGATGGCCCGCGCGCTGCGCGAGCGCAGCTATGCGCTCGTCGACCGCGACGGCGCGCCCGCCGCGCAGAGCGGCCCGGTCACGATGAGCAAGAGCGCGGGCAACGGCGTGCCGATGGGCCCGTTCGTCCGCGAGCACGGCTCCGACGTCGCGCGCATCACGATCCTCTTCGCCGCACCACCCGAGAACAACATGGAGTGGAGCGACGAGGGTGTCGGCGGCGCGGAGCGCTTCCTGAACCGAGTCGTCGCCTTGTTCGGCGGGGACCGCGAAGCCGTGTCGGCGCTGCGTGCCGAGGTCGGCAGCGACGGCCTCGATGCGATTCTGCTGGAGTCGTCGGGTCTCGACGACGCCTCGGCGGCGCTGCGGCGCCGGCTGCATGCGACGATCAAGAAGGTCACGCTCGACACCGAGCACTTCGGCTTCAACACGGCGCTCGCAGCGCTCATGGAGCTGCTCAACGAGGCGAGTCGCCAGCGTGCCGCGGCCGGGAGCGCGACGCGTCTCTTCTGCGCCACGGCCTGGACGTTCGCGCGCCTGCTCGCGCCCTTCGCGCCGCATCTCGCCGAGGAGCTGCACGCCTGGTTCGGAGGCCGCGGCTCCATCTACGACGCCGGCTGGCCGGCGTGGGACGAGGCCGCGCTGACCGCCGACACGATCGAGATCGTCCTGCAGGTCAACGGCAAGCTGCGCGACAAGCTCGTCGTGCCGCGCGACGTCGCCGAGGACGATGTGAAGGCCCGCGCGCTCGCGAGCGCGAAGGTCCAGGAGTCGATGGGCGGCAAGCCGCTGCGCAAGGTGATCGTCGTTCCGGGCAAGCTCGTGAATCTGGTAGTGTGACGCCGATGCCGGCACGTCTCGCTCATCGCGTCGTGGTCCTCGCGTGCACTCTCGCGCTGCTCGCGACGGCGGACTGTGGCTACCACTTCCCCGGCGAGGGGACGCTGCCGAACGGCGCGACCAGCCTGCACGTCGCGAAGTTCGACAACCGGACGCGCGACGCCGGCCTCGAGAACTACCTGCTCGAGGCGATCCAGACGGAGATCGCACGCCGCGGCAAGTTCACGCTCGAAGACGACCGGACGACCGCGCAGCTGACGCTCGAGGGCGCGATCCTGTCGATCGAGCGACGCCCGGTCGCGTTCTCCAGCAGCGACGAGGCGCTGCAGTACCAGACCTTCGTGACGATCAGCGCGGTGCTGCGCGACACGCGCGACAACAAGGCCGTGTGGCGCATCGCGGCGCTGCGCGAGGGCGATTCGTACGGTGCGACCTCGAATACGGTGGTCACCGACTCGCCGGACTTCCTCACCGGCTCGACGCTCAACTCCAAGGACGTGGCGCAGCTCTCCGACGTCCAGCTCTCGGAATCGCAGGAGCGCGAGGCGCTCGACCGCGTGTTCCAGAACACCTCGCGCGACCTCTACAACGCGATGGTGGAGAACTTCTGACGAAGACGCGCGGCACCCCGGTGCGAGGCGGCGACGCGCGTGCCGGCGGTGCGCGCGAGAGCGGCGCAGCGAGCGGCGGCCCCGCCGCCGCGACGGGCAGCGTGCTGCTGCTCACCGGCGACGGTCTGCTGGTCGATCGTCGGCTCGCCGAGATCCAAGCGGGCTCCGTCGGTGCGAATCCGGCCTTCGGTGCGTTCGAGCTCCTGCAGGGTGATCAGGCGACGCTCGAGGACGTCATGACCGCGGTGAGGACGTTCTCGCCGACCGGCAGCAGGCTCGTCGTGCTGCGTCGCGCCGAGCGTCTGCGCGAGGAGGCGCAGAAGGCACTCGCCGCGGTGCTCGACGAGATCCCCGCTGGAGCACGGCTGGTGCTGGTCGCGCTCGAGCCGGACATGCGAAAGTCGTTGTTCGCGGCACTCGCCAAGCGCGGTGCGGTCGAGCAGCTCGAGCTCGGCCACGCGCGCGACGCCGCGGGCACGCGCCGCGCCGTGATCGCGCTCGCCGGAAAGATGGCGCGCGAGCTGAAGCTTCGGCTCGGCGCCGGCGCCGTCGAGGCGCTGGTCGACCACGTCGGGAACGAGCCGCAGCTGCTCGCGCGCGAGATCGAGAAGCTCGCGCTGCGCTTCCCGGACGTCGAGATCGGTCCCGAGCAGGTGCTCGACACGGTGAGCGGCGAGCGCAGCCCGGTCGCCTTCGCCCTCGAGGGCGCGGTCCGTGACCGGCGCGTCGCGCATGCCGTCGCCGCGCTGCGCCGGGCGCTGGGACAGGGAGACCGTCCGGAGCTCTTGGTCGGGCAGATCGCGTCCGAGCTTCGCGCGCTGCTGCGGGCGCGCGCGCTGCTCGACTCCGGCATGGACGAGGAGTCGGTGAAGCGCACGCTCGGCGGGCGCGGCTTCTATGTCGTGCCGCGCGCCCGGAATTATCGCCGGGCCGAGCTCGAGCGCGCACTGCGCGCGCTCGGCGAGGTCGACGTCGCGGCCAAGACGGGCGGCGGCGCGGTGCCGGCCCGTCTGGAAAAGGTCCTGCTCGATCTGCGCCCGCCGCGCGCGACGTCCTGACCGGCGGGCCCGCGCGTCAGATGGAACATCGCTGCCAGTTCCATCCTTCGGGGCCGGCGAAGCCGGTGATGACGTCAGCCGAGCTTCGCGACCTGCTTGGCGAGGCGGGAGATGCGCCGGGCGGCCGCGTTCTTGTGCAGCACGCCCTTGCTGGCGGCCTTGTCGAGCGTCGACGCGACCTTGGGCAGCGCTTCGCGCGCGTTGGCGGCGTCGCTCTGGCCGACCAGCGTGCGAAGCTTCTTCACTTCGGTGCGGACGTGGCTCCGGACCGCCTGATTGCGGGCCGCGCGCTTGACCGACTGACGATGTCTCTTCTCTGCGGACGGATGATTGGCCATGGATCCCTCGTTGGAAACGAGGCCGTTTAGCCTTTGGCGCCGGGGGCTTCAAGCCATGGCGGCGCGCCTGCCCCGCAATGGTCGCACCGGCAGAATCAACGCCCGGCCTTGACCACTTCCCAGCGGCGGTCGAGCTCGTCCGCGGAGAGCCCCTGCATCTCCCGGCCGTCGCGTCGGACCCCCGCCTCGAGGCGGCGGAAGCGGTCCTCGAAGCGGTCGACGGCGTCCCCGAGGGCGCGCTCCGGCTCCAGGCCGAGCTTTCGGGCGAGGTTCGCCGTCGCGAGCAGCAGGTCGCCGAGCTCGGCCGAGATCCGGTCGCGAGCACCCGTGCGCAGCGCCTCGCCGAGCTCCGCGCGCTCCTCGTCGACCTTGCGCAGCACGCCGTCCACGTCGGGCCAATCGAAGCCGACCCGTGCGGCCTTGTCGCCGATGCGCTCGGCGCGCTGCAGGGCGGGTAAGGCGCGCGGCACGCCGTCGATCACCGAGGCATCGGCGCCGCGCTCGCGCTGCTTGATCTGCTCCCAGTTGCGCACCACGTCGTCGGCGCCCGAGACGCTGACGTCGCCGAACACGTGCGGGTGGCGGCGGCGCATCTTGTCGACGATGCTGCGGCAGACGTCGTCGACGGTGAAACGTCCGGCCTCGCGCGCCATCTCGGCGTGGAACACGACCTGCAGCAAGAGGTCGCCGAGCTCGGCGCAGAGCTCGCGCGGGTCGTCGTGATCGATGGCCTCCGCTACCTCGTACGCCTCTTCGATCACGTACTTGCGGATCGAATGGTGCGTCTGCTCGCGGTCCCACGGGCAACCGCCCGGTGCACGCAGCCGGGCCATGATCGCGATCAGCTCGTCGAACGACTCCATCGGGTCTCCTTGCTGCGACTGCGCGACTCGGCCGCGCGGCGGTACGCACGCGCGAGCCGCGTTGCTCCGTGTCGGCCACCGTACTACCTAGGCAAGCGAGAGGTGCGAAGCACGCGATGGCCGAGGTGAAGATCTACACGACGCGCTACTGCCCGTACTGCCACGCGGCGACCGCGCTGCTCACGGAGAAGAACGTCGCGTTCGAGGAGATCGACGTCACGGGCGACTCCGCCGCGCGCGCCGATCTCGCGCAGCGCACGGGCCGACGAACGGTGCCGCAGGTGTTCATCGACGGGGAGCCGGTCGGCGGCTACGACGACCTCGCGGCGCTCGACCGCTCTGGACGCCTGGACCAGATGCTCGACGCAGGGTGAGCACGATCTATCGTCTCCTGCGCGGCGCGCTGTTCCGGCTCGACGCCGAGCGCGCGCACCATCTCGCGATCGATGCCGCCGCGCTGGCCGAGTGGATGCTCGAGCACGGTGCCGGCTCGCTCCTGCATGCGCCGCCCGCGGGCGAGCCCGTGCAGCTGCTCGGCAAGACGTTCGCCAATCGCATCGGTCTTGCCGCCGGCTTCGACAAGAACGGCGTCGCGCCGCACCTGTGGTCGCACCTCGGCTTCGGCTTCGCGGAGCTCGGCACGATCACGGCACGCGCCCAGCCCGGCAACCCGCGGCCGCGGATGTTCCGCTTGCCGGCCGCGCGCGCGGTGGTGAATCGCCTCGGCTTCAACAATCTGGGCGCCGAAGAGGTCGCGCGCCGCTTGCGGAAGCGCCTCGCGCGGCGGCCGCGGATCCCGATCGGCCTCAACATTGGTTGCTCGAAGGTCTCGGTGGGCGACGAGACGGCGGAGCGCGAGGACTACCGCACGTCGACCCGGCTGCTGGCGCCGCTCGCCGACTATCTCGCGATCAACGTCAGCTCGCCGAACACGCCGGGATTGCGGAACCTGCACGAGCCCGGGCGTCTGTGCCGCCTGGTGGACGTGGTGGTGCGCGAGATCGATGGGCTGGGGCTCGCGGCACCCGTTCCGGTGCTCGTCAAGCTGTCGCCGGACCTCGCGGACGACGACATCCCCGCGATCTGTGCCGCGGCCCGCGACGGCGGTGCTGCGGGCTTCATCGCGACCAACACGACGGTGTCGCGTCCGCGTGTCAGCGGGGCCGCGGCTGCAGAAGCGGGCGGGCTGTCCGGACCGCCGCTGCGCCCGCGCGCGACCGAGGTGCTGCGCCGGGTCAGGGCCGCGGTGGGCGACGGCGTGCCGCTGATCGGCGTCGGCGGTGTCGAGAGCCCCGACGACGTGCGCGAGAAGCTCGCCGCGGGGGCCGACCTGGTCGCGCTCTACACCGCGTTGATCTATGCGGGCCCACTGCTGCCGCGGCGTCTCGCGCAGGCGATCGCGCGACCGGCGGCCGGCCGGATCAGCGCGTCCGTGCCGACGGAATCCGCGTCAGCAGGTCGTTGACCTCGCCGAACAGCTCGCGCCGCGGCGCTTGCGCTCCGCTCGTGGTGGCCTCGGCCGGTGTCGCCGGATCTTCGTCCGGATCGGCATCGCCGCGCAGGTCGATCTCCGTGCTGCGGTCGAGGTGGATCGCGAAGTCGCTCACGGCGGCTTTGCGGTGTCCGGCCTCGTCGCGCGTCTCCGATTCGGGCTCGCGTGCCAGGATCGCGCGCGTTGCCGTGGCGATCGACCGCAGCGTCAGCGCCACATAGACCACGAACACGAAGCCGAACAGGCCGAGCGTCGTGGTCAGGGCCTCGGGCGGTGGCGCGTCGCTCGCGAAGCCCATCTCGGCGGCCAGCCGCAGCGCCACGACCCCGAGCAAGGGAACTGCTCCGAGCACCAGAAGCAGATCGCGCAGCGTCATCCCCGTTCCCCTTCCGCGAGTCGTCGCGCCTGCGCGTCCCGTACGTGCGGACCGGCACGAGGTCAAGTCGTTCCGCCCGAGCATCTTGCTTCGCTGCCCGGCGATCTCTACCGTCGCGCGTTGCGAGATTGCACGGGGAGGTTGGAGTTGTGTGCTCGCCCGAGCCTCGAGGTGGAGACCCTCCGATGGACCCAGCGCGGAACGGCGTGAACGACGGCGACGAACGGTCGGTGGAGCGACGCGAGTTGGCGCAGAGATCGATCCGGCGAGTCGCTCTCGTCCTGCCGTTCCTGTGCTTCTTCGTGGCTGGCTCGAGCCACGCCGCGGGCACACCGAAGCCGTCGCCGACGCCGAACCCGATGATCGCACAGCTGGACGGGGTGATCGCCGAGCTGCGCGAGATCAACGCCACGATCGCGTCCTTGCGCACCGCGGTGAACGAGCTCGGCGGACGGATCGACAAGCTCGAGCAGGTGTCGAGCGACGTCAACGACGTCAAGGCGACGGTCGTGCCGATGCGCGAGGAGGTGCGCGGTCTGTACGTCGAGACCAGCAACGTGCGCAGCGAGATCTCGCGGCTCGAGGAGAAGAGCGTCGCGGAGGCCGAGTCGCTGGGCAAGAGCCGCTACGTGTTCACGCTGCTGCTGGTCGCGACGATGGTCTTGCAGGTCGTGGTCCTCGCAGCGCTACTGCGCCGGTGACGGCGTCGGTGCGGCCGCGACGTCCATCAGCGTCAGGAACGAGCTGCCGGCATTCAAGTTGCCGGTGATCGTCAGCCGCGTGCCCGGCTTCGCACCAGTGATCTTCGCGATCGCGCCGTCACGACCCTCGACCCGGAGCGGCGGCGGACCGGGGCCCAGCGCGCTGAAGATCTCCGGCGCCATGGCGGGATTCCCGGTCATCTTCTGCGCCGCGAGCACGCTGTACGGGATGCTCTTGGCCCCGATCGCGAGCGTCAGATCGCCGACGCTTCCCGGCACGGCACTCTCGCCGATCACGCCGTCGAAGCGCACGACGTCGAATCCGGCGAAGCTCGGCGCCGCGTGGCTGATGAAGATCGCCGCGGACAGTGCGATCACGACCCCGAGGGCGCGCTGAAGAAACCGACGCGGATGGCTCATGCCGCCTGATATCGGGGAGTGCGCGAGCAGACAATCGTCCGGTGTGGCGACGCCGGCGTCGCCCAGCATCTCGGTGGTGGTGCCGGCCCTCAACGAGGCGGCGACGATCGTCGAGGTGCTGTCGTCGGCCCGGCAGCGCGGCGTGAAGGAGATCGTCGTCGTCGACGGCGGCAGCAGCGATGCGACCGTCGCGCGCGCGCGCACGGTCGCGGACCGGGTTCTCACCGCACCCCGTGGACGCGCGGCACAGATGAACGCCGGAGCGGCGGCGTCGAGTGGTGACGTGCTGCTGTTCCTGCATGCAGACACGCAGCTGTGCGCGGGCTCCGCCGACGCCGTGCGAAGGGCGATCGTCGGCGGTGCCGTCGCCGGGCGCTTCGACGTCCGTCTCGACGGCGAGCACGGCTTCTTGCCGGTGATCGCATGGCTGATGAACTTCCGGTCGCGCTGGACGGGGATCGCGACCGGCGATCAGGCGATGTTCGTCCGGCGCGACGTCTTCGTCGCCCTCGGCGGCTTCGCACCGCTGCCCTTGATGGAGGACGTCGAGCTCTCCAGCCGGCTGCGGCGTACCGGGCGAATCGCCGCGCTGCGGAGCCGGGTCGTGACCTCGGCCCGGCGCTGGGAGGAGCACGGCGTCGCACGGACCATCGTGCTCATGTGGGCGTTGCGCCTCGCGTACGCGTGCGGCGTGCCGGCGGACAGGCTCGCGCGCTGGTACCGCCGATCGAACGACTGAGCCGCCGCGTACCGTCGGATCTGCGCTAGATGCCGTCGTCGCGCAGCGCGCGACCACCTCGCCAGCCGGCCGAGTGCAGCGGCGGCGTCACCGCGTCGGCGGCGCCGAACAACGCGGTCGACTCGTGCTCGATCGCCCGGATGTGCTCGGCCTGCTGCTTGTGGCTGCGGTGGTTGACACCGATCGCGAACGAAACCGGCAGTCCGGGGCCGAGGCTCTCCGGGGCACTCGGCTCGAACTGGCTGACGTGGAAGAACAACGTCCGGTTGTCGTCGCCATAGGAGATGAAGCCGAAGCCGCGATCGGCGAAGTAGTTCGCCACGTGCCCGGTGACGCGTGGCGGGGCCTGCTCGCCGAGCACGGCCGCGACGTCCGCGGGCAGCGGCGCGTCGACGATGGCCCGCGCCGTCTCGCTCGCACCCGACTGCACGAGACGCGCCCGCGTCTGCTCCAGGAGCGTGCGTGCCGGCTCGTCCTCAGAATCGTGCTCGGCCGCGGCCTGCAGGTGCTTCAGGGCGTCGGACGGGCGACCGTAGGCGAGCAGGATGCGCGCGAGGCGGGTCTCGACGTCGACCGCGAGCGTCGACAGGGGAGGCACCCGTCCCGCCGCGAGGCGCTCGAGCTCTTGTACAGCGGTGGCCGGCCTGCCGAGCAGCAGCTGCAGCTCTGCGAGCTCGATGCGGATCTGCACCTCGCCCTGCGGATGGTCACGCAGCGCACGGCAGAGCGAGCGCGCTGCGTCGACGTTCCGCCCGGCTCGCATCTGCATGCGAGCGAGCGCGATCAGCGCGACCGCGCCCTTGGGCAGCTCGCTGGCGCGCTCGATGGCCGCTTCCGCCTCTTCGAGACGGCCGGCGAGCTCGTACGCGCGGCCGAGTCGCTCCCAGATCACCGCGGAACAAGGATCGATCTCGCGCGCCGCCTCGAGCTCGCGCAGGGCGGCCGCCGCGTCTCCGTCGCGCAGGTACGTCTCGCCGTAGCTCGCGAGACGGTGCTCCGGCTTGATGACCTTCTCGTGCAGGCGGTCGTCGAGGGCCGCGCAGGCGTCCAGCGCCGTGCGCGCTTCGTCGGTGAGCCCGATCTCGCGCAGGTTGCGCGCGAGATGGAAAAGAATCTGCACCTGGATGCCGCGGCTGCGCTCGCGCTGGTCGGGCGGTGCCTTCTCGAAGGCGGCGCAGGCCAGACGCAGTGCGGCCACCGCGCCGCGCGGCCGGTGCAGCCGCTCCAGGCAGTAGCCCTTTCGGAACAGGCACAGGTGATAGCCGGGAAACGTCTCGAGCGCGCGGTCGTACCACGTCAGTGCGCGTGCCCAGCGCTTCTTGCGCTGGAAGAACCAGCCGATCTGGCAACGGTACAGCGCGGCTCGCCGTGGGTGCAGCTGCGCGCAGCGCAGAAAATACGTCTCGACCTTGGCGTCGTTGCCGACCAGCGAGTACGTGCGCGCGATCTCCAGCACCAACTCGACGTCGTCCCAGAGCGCGCCGCGCTCCTGATCGATCGCGCCGTAACGCGCGAGGATCTGCTTCAGGTCGCCGCGCTCGCGCTGCGCACGCACCGTCGCGAGGCGTTGCGCCGCGTCGGGATCGTTGCGCGTCATGGAACTCCTCCGATCACGCGCCGTCCGACGACGCGCAGCTCGCCGCGCGCAAGGCGCTGCAGTGCGAGTGGGTAGATCCGGTGCTCCTCGGCGAGCAGGCGCTCGGAGAGGGTCTGCTCGGTGTCGTCGTCGAGCACCGGGACGACCGCCTGCGCGATGATCGGCCCATGGTCCATCTGCTCGTCGACGAAGTGCACGGTGACGCCGGCGATGCGCGCGCCGTACTCGAGGGCCTGCCGCTGCGCGTGCAGGCCTTTGAAGGACGGCAGCAACGCCGGATGAATGTTCACGACGCGTCCGGGAAAGGCACGCAAGAAGATGCCGGTCACCAGCCGGTCGAAGCCGGCGAGCGCGACGCTGTCGACCCCATGCGTGCGCAGCTGAGCCACCAGGGCCGCATCATACGCTTCGCGGTCGGGATAGGAGCCGTGCTCGAGCACGGTGGTCGGGACGCCCGCTTCGCGCGCGACGTCGAGGCCGGCAGCGGCCGGTCGATTGCTGAGCACCAGTCGGATGCGTGCATCGAGCTGCCGATCACGGACCGCCCTCAGGATGGCTCCGAGGTTCGACCCTCGACCGGAAATCAGGATTGCCAGCTCCACCGTGTGCGTCCCCTCGTCCCGCTCTCCTCCGCGTCAAGCCGTGCTCTGTCGTAGCCCTACGAGCCCGGCCGGGCAAGCGTTTTCCACCCCTTCAGGCAAGAAATTTATACCTTACGAACGGCGATCGCGGCGAGGTGTGCCGCGTCGTCGCCGTGTCCGACCAGTCCCTCGTGCATCTCGACGATCTCCACCGCGACAGCCGTCGCGCCGCACAGTCGCGCGAGCTCGCCCGGCTCGAGACAGAACGAGCGTCGCGGATGACCGGTGGCCTCGTACTGCGCGACCAGGAACGTCTCGATCAGCAGCTCGCCGCCGCGTACCAGCAGCCGAAGGAGCTCGGGGATGATCGCGCGATCGAGGAAGCGTGTCTGGACGATCAGCGCGAACGTCGTGGCGCGAAAGGGCAATGCGGCGGCGTCGGCGACGACCGCAAGGATGCGGCCGTCGTCCTCCGCGACGCGCCGGCACGCGCTCGCCGCGTAGTCGAGCGCGACGGTGCGAAAGCCGTGCTCCGCGAGCAAGATGGAATGGCGGCCCGACCCACACGCGAGGTCGAGCGCCGGTGCTCCGGGCAGGCGTCGCGCGACGCGCGCGGCGTGGCGGGCGACGAAGGGGGAAGGGGCGCTGCGCTCCGGACGAGCACGATGCCGCTCGTGCCACTGCGCCCGATCGCTCATGCGCGCGCCCGCTGCACCGCCGCACGCGGCGGTGTGCGCGCGAAGGTCCAGACGTCGATGCGCGTCGCGCCGGCGGCGAGGAGGGCGGCGCAGCAGGCACGCACCGTCGCACCGGTCGTGACGACGTCGTCGACGAGCAGCACCGATCGACCGGTCAGGCACAAGCCCGGACGTGCGGTGAAGGCGTCGTGAACGTTGCGCTGCCGCTCGATGCGTCCGAGGGTCGCCTGGGACGCCGTCGTCACGTCGCGCTGCAGGGCATCGACGGCGATGCGCTCGTGTGGACGCGCGAGCGCACGTGCGAGGACCGCGGCCTGATTGAAGCCGCGCTGGGCGAGCCGGCTCGGGTGGAGCGGAACGGGCACGACGACGTCATAGCACTCCGCGTGCGGGCTCCTATGCTCCGCGAGCAGCGTCGCGATGGCCGCACCGACGACGTGATCACCGCCATACTTCCAGCGCTGCAGGAGTCGGCTCGAGAGATCGTCGTCGCGGTAGACCACGCATGCGCGCGCGCGTCCGAACGGCGGTGCTTCACCGCAGCAGCGCGCACAGAGCCGGCTGCTGCCGGGCTCGCTGCACCGCGGGCACGCGTCGGTGTCGCGCAGTGGTGTGAGCGTGCCGCGGCACGATCGACAGAGCTGCGGTCGGCGGGGCGAGTGCAGCGCCCGGTCGCACGCGGGACAGCGTGGTGGGTAGAGAAGGCTCAGCAAAAGGTCTACGCTGCGCACGACCGCCGCATAATCGGGGGGATCGGGTGTGACCAGGGCACGGAATGCAGAACCGTGCCCACTGTGGGAGGGGGAGCGATGTTCCGCTTCATCCTGGGCGTCGTCGTCGGAGGGGTGCTCACGTTCTGGGGGCTCACGGGACAGATCCCGTGGCGTGACGAGGTCGAGTCGTGGTTTGCCCGCGCGGCGTCCTCGTACACGGCGCAGGAGCACCACCGCGAGGCGAACAACGTGATCGCGGGCGAGCAGCCCGCCGCGAAGCCGAAGCGCTGAGCTGCGCGAAGCACGCGCGAGGTGCGCCTGCGCGACGAGCGCGGTAGAGCAACCGGCTTGCGCAATCCCGCGCGACGCGTCAGGGAAGGTTTCGCATGGAGCTACCGATCGTCAGCCGACTCAAGCGCGAGCTCGCCGAGCTGCAGTACGAGCTTTCCCACGATCTTCCGAAGCGACTCGAGGAGGCACGCGCGCACGGTGACCTCCGCGAGAACGCGGAGTACGACGCCGCGAAGAATCGGCAGGGCATCCTGCGCGCCCGGATCGGCCAGATGAGCGAGCGGCTCCGCGAGCTGTCGACCTACAGCTTCGCGCGGATTCCGAAAGACAAGATCTCGTACGGCAGCCGGGTGAAGCTGTCGGACGTCGATTCCGGCGAGGAGATCGAATACCAGCTCGTCTTTCCGGAGGAGGTCGACGCCGCGGCGGGACTGGTGTCGATCAATGCACCGATCGGGCAGGCGTTGATGAACAAGACGCCCGGCGATGAGGTCACGGTGCAGACGCCGCGCGGACGGAAGACCTACGAGATCATGGACCTGTCCACCCTGCACGACCGGATGCCGGAACCGGAGAGCACGCCCGGGGAGTAGCCGTCGCCGGGACGGCGAGCGACGAGGGAGCATGGAGCCAGCGGCCGAGAGCGGGACCTTCCAGAGCCTTCCCGCGATGTTCTTTGCGCGTGCGGCGCGCTGGGCGGATCGCCCGCGCTACCGCGTCCACCGCGACGACGCCTGGACCGAGGTCGACTGGCGCACCATGGAGCAGTCGGTGCGTGAGATCGCGGCCGGGCTGGTGAGCCTCGGCATCGAGCGCGGCGACCGCATCGCCATCTTCGCCGCGACCAGCCCGGAATGGGTCGAGATCGATCTCGCGATCCAGGCGGCGGGTGGTGTCACGATCCCCATCTACCACTCGAATCTCGCGAGCGAGGCGGGCTTCATCCTGCTCGATTCGGAGTCGCGCATGGTTTGGGTCGACGGGGACAAGACCGTCACCAAGGTGCGCGAAGCGCTCGCGAGCGGCGTCGAGCTCGAGGGCGGCGTCGCTCCGCTGCGCCTCGATCGGATTCTCGTGCTGCACGGTGAAGCGGTCGGAGCAGAAGACACCCTCGGCGTCGCCGAGCTGCGACGTCGCGGGCGTGACGATCGCGCGGCGCAGGAGGAGGTGCAGCGCCGCGTGGCGGCGCTGCGGCGCGATCATCTCGCGACCATCGTTTACACCTCCGGGACGACCGGTGCCCCGAAAGGGGTCGTGCAGACGCAAGGCAATCACCTCGCGATGATCGAGAACACCGCGGCGCTCGGCGTCGTGCGCGAAGGCGAGGTCGACTTCTTCTTCCTGCCGCTCGCGCACTCCTTCGCGCGCATGATCGCGTACTATGGGCTGTACGTCGGCAGCGTGACGGCGTTCGCGCGCAGCATCGACACGCTCAGTCAGGACATCGCAGCGACGAAGCCGAACGTGATTCCTGCGGTGCCGCGCATCTACGAGAAGATCCATGCGCGCATCCATGCGACGCGCGACGCCGGCAGTGCGCTCACGCAGAAAATTTTCGATTGGGCGCTCGAGGTCGGCAAGCAGCGCAGCACGTACCAGCAGGCGGGCGAGAGCGTTCCACTGTGGATCCAGGTGCAGAACGTGGTCGCGCGGAAGCTGGTGTTCGAGCGCGTGCAGCACCTTCTCGGCGGCAACGTGCGCGTGATGATCTCCGGGGCATCGCCGATCGCGCGCGAGATCCTCGAGTTCTTCCACGCCTTCGAGCTGCTGATCCTGGAAGGCTACGGCCTCACCGAGACCACACCCGCTCTCACCATCAATCGGGCCGACGACTACAAGTTCGGTACGGTGGGCAAGCCGATCCCGGGCTGCCAGATCACGATCGCACCGGACGGCGAGATCTTCGCGCGCGGGCCCAATGTCGCCCTCGGCTACTACAAGCGGCCGCACGAGACCGCCGAAGCGTGGGACGACAACGGCTGGTTCCACACCGGAGACATCGGTGAGTTCGACAGCGAGGGCTTCCTGCGCATCACCGACCGCAAGAAAGACCTGATCAAGACCTCGGGCGGGAAGTACGTCGCGCCACAGAAGATCGAGAACCTCCTCAAGACGCAGCCGCACATCAGCCAGGCGATCGTGATCGGCAACAACCGGAAGTACTGCACCGCCCTGATCTCGCTGGACGAGGACAGCGCCCGGAGCTTCCGCGAGCGCCATGGCATCGGCCCTGGCGAACGCCTGGACCGGAACCCGGAGGTGCTGCAGCTGGTCGAGGCGGAGGTGGCCGACGTCAACCGCAAGCTGGCGTCGTTCGAGACCATCAAGTTCTTCCGGGTCCTGCCGGCCGAGCTGTCGGAGGCCGCCGGCGAGCTCACGCCGTCGCTGAAGATCAAGCGGAAGGTCGTGGAGGCACGCTACGGCGACCTGATCGAGGAAATGTACGGCTGAGCCCGCGCGGCCGGACGCCATGCCGGCCGCCGCGAACTTTTCTTCAGAGTTTCGCGTGCTTGCGGCCCGTCTGGGGTCGTGTTAGGAAGCACGCACCCTCGGCCGTCCAAAAAGTGGGCCCCCGCCCGCTTTTTTTGTTTCTGGAGCAGATTTTTCGAGATCAAAGGGGTCGCTCGATCGGATGGCCGGGGGCGAGCGCATGGGCAGCAAGCACGTTTCCGACATCGTCATGGATCTGGTCGAGCCGGTCGCCGAGGAGCACGGTCTCGAGCTGGTCGACGTCGAGTACCAGCCGCACGGCCGGCACTCGGTGCTGCGCCTGTACCTCGACCGCCCCGGCGGCGTGAGCCTGGACGATCTCGCGGACGTGAGCCGCGAGGTGAGCGACGTGCTCGATGCGCACGACGCCGTGCCCGGGCAGTACACCCTCGAATGCTCGTCGCCGGGCATCAATCGTCGCCTTCGCAAGCCGGAGGACTTCGTCCGCTTCTGCGGCAAGTCGGTCCGCGTCCGCACGTCCACACCCATCGCCGGCTCGCGTAACTTGAGCGGTCTCCTGCTGTCCGCCGACGCGGACGGCATCGAGATCGAGGACGAGTCCCGGGGTCGTCTCGCGGTTCCGCTGCGCTCGATCGAGCGCGCCCACTACGAGCACGACTTCGCGGCCGAGCTTCGCGGCGGGCGATCCTGAGGAGCCCCAGGAGGGAAGCCATCATATGGACGCACAGCTCAGTCGCGTGATCGAGCAGGTCAGCAAGGAAAAGCAGATCGATCGCGAGGTCATCATCGAAGCGATCGAAGGCGCCATGCTGCAGGCGGCGAAGCGCCAGTTCGGCCTGAACCGTCAGATCGAGGCGAAGTACAACCTCGAGATCGGCGAGGTCGAGCTGTTCGAGATCAAGCGCGTCGTCGACGTGGTCGCCGAGCCGGACAGCGAGATCACCCTCGAGCAGGCACGCCGCGAGTACGACGAGGAGGCGGAGGTCGGCGACGAATTCCTCGCGAAGCTTCCGAAGCCGGACGGCCGCATCGCCGCGCAGGCGGCGAAGCAGGCGATCATCCAGAAGGTCCGCGACGCCGAGCGCGAGCTCATCTACAACGAGTTCAAGGACCGCAAGGGCGAGATCTTCTCGGGCATCGTGCAGCGCTTCGAGAAGAAGAACATCATCGTCAATCTCGGCCGCACCGACGCGATTCTGCCTGAAAAGGAACAGATCCCGCGCGAGCGCTACCGCCAAGGCGACCGCATCCGCGCGTACATCTTCGACGTCGATCTCACGGCCAAGGGGCCGCAGATCGTGCTGTCGCGCACGCACCCGAACCTGCTGATCGAGCTGTTCCGCCAGGAAGTGCCGGAGATCTACGAGGGGATCGTCGAAGTGAAGGCGGCCGTGCGCGAGCCCGGCGGGCGCGCCAAGATCGCCGTGGTGTCGCACGACCGCGACGTCGACCCGGTCGGTGCGTGCGTCGGCATGCGCGGCACGCGCGTGCAGGCGGTGGTGCAGGAGCTGCGCGGCGAGAAGATCGACATCATTCACTACACGCCGGATCCGGCGGAGTTCGTCTGCCGCGCGCTCGCGCCGGCGAAGGTCTCGAAGATCATCCTCGACGAGGAAGATCACGCGATGGAGGTGATCGTTCCCGACGATCAGCTCTCGCTCGCGATCGGCAAGAAGGGCCAGAACGTGACGCTCGCGTCGCGGCTGACGGGCTGGCGGCTCGACGTTCGGGGCGAGTCGGAGGCCGACGAAGAGGCGCGTCGTGCGCGCGCCTCGCTGACCGGGATTCCGGGCGTGAGCGACGTGACCGCCGAGCTGCTGATGCAGCACGGCTTCAAGTCGGCGGAAGAGATCGCGGAGTCGGACGTCGAAGCGCTCGCCGAGGTCGAGGGTATCGGTCCGGAGCGCGTCGTCGGCATCCTCGAGGCCGCGCGCCAGCACGTGCAGGAGAAGCGCGAGCAGGAGGCGGAAGCGGAGCGTGTCGCGGCCGAGCTCCGCGCCGCGGAGGCGCAGGCGGCGCTCGACAGTGGTGAGCTGATCGGCGGCGACGAGGACTTCGCGGCCGGCTCGACCACCGCCGGCGAAGACCATGCGGCGATCGACGCGATCTCGGAGAACAAGGAAGAAGCTTGAAGGCGAACCACGTTCCCGTTCGCACCTGCGCCGGTTGCGGCCAGCGTGCCGTACGCGGCGTCCTGCGGCGCATCGCACTCGATGCGCGCGGCGGCATCGAGTGGCGGGACCGTGGTGGCAGGGGTACGTATCTGCACGACGACGAGGGCTGTGCGCGCGCCTTCGCGGCCGGGAAGCCGGTGCTGCGCGGACTACGCGCGCGGGTGAGTAGACAGGCGCGGGAAAACCTCCTTGCATCCGGAGCGGCTGTCGAGCTCGGGTTGGGGAACGCGAGAAGGACCTAAGAGTATGCCGAAGCGGATCACCGAGTTGGCGCGCGAGTGGGGGTTCCAGCAGCCCAAGGATCTCGTCGCCAAGCTCGAAGAACTCGGAATCCGGGGGAAGCGCTCGCAGAGCAGCCTCACCGACGACGAGATCACGCGCGTCGAAGCGCGTCTCGGGTTCGGCCCGAAGCCGACGGTCACCGTCGGCAGTGAGCGCGTCGTCGGCGAGCGTGTCGTCACCGAGCGCGGCGGCGCGGGTGAGGTCACCGCGCGCGAGCAGATCGTCGAAGCGCGCGTCCGTCCCAACGTGATCCGTCGTCGCACCCAGCGCGTCGAGGAGGTCGTGAAGCCCGAGGCCGAGGCCCCGGTCGTCGCGCCCGCGAGCGACTTCTCCGACGACAGCGCGCTCTTCGATCTGCCCGAGATGGACGCGGGCGACGCCGGCCTGTTCGAGAGCGATCTCGGTGGCGGCACCGCATCGTTCGACGATGGAGACTTCGGTGCGCCGACCTTTGCCGCGCCAGAGCCGCAGGCGGAGGAGCCGCCCGCGCACGTCGCGGAGTCACCGACCACGCCATCGGAGCCGGTCGCACCGCCGGTCGCGACCGCCGCGCCGGCAGCGGACGGAGCAGCGCAGCCGCGGGTGGCAACCCCGAAGGCACCGCCGGCGGTCGAACCCGCGCCCGAAGTGAAGCGTGCCGAGGCGCCGCGCGTGCTCGGTCGAGCGCCTTCATCGGCCCCCGTGCTCGACGACGGCATGCGGCGCGTGCAGGTTCTCGGCAAGATCAACCTCAAGAAGCCCGAGCCCGCACCGGCGCGTCCGCGCCCGGCGGCCGGCG
>JAIEPK010000051.1 GCA_019749875.1 Candidatus Binatia bacterium
GGTGCGCTCGTCTCGCCCCGCACGCGGCGACGACCGCCCTTGGTCGCTTTCGCCGCGCCGGCCGAGCGCTTGGCGGCCCGGGCGCCGGTCGTGACGTCCCAGCCGCGCGCCCGCTCCACCGCGCGCCGCCACTCGGCGATTCGTGCCGCGCGCTCCTTCTTGCCCATCACCGGCGTGAACGTGCGCTCCACCTCGACCTGGCTCGCGAGCGCGTCGATGCTCGGCCACACCCGGGCCGCGAGCCCGGCGAGGAAGAAGGCGCCCAGCGCCGTGGTCTCGAGGTTGGCGGGGCGCACGACCTTGACGCCGAGCAGGTCCGACTGGAGCTGCATCAGCAGGTCGCTCGCCGCGGCACCGCCGTCGACGCGCAGCTCGCGCAGCTTGCCGCCCGAGTCGGCCTGCATCGCGTCGAGCACGTCGGCGACCTGCAGCGCGATCGCTTCGAGCGTCGCGCGTGCGACGTGCGCCTTGGTCGAGCCGCGCGTCAAGCCGACGATCGTGCCGCGCGCGGTCGCGTCCCAGTAGGGCGCACCGAGGCCGGTGAACGCGGGCACTAGCGTG
Source organism: Candidatus Binatia bacterium (assembly GCA_019749875.1). Classification (GTDB taxonomy): domain Bacteria; phylum Desulfobacterota; class Binatia; order UBA12015; family UBA12015; genus VGTK01. The sequence continues at coordinate 562 of JAIEPK010000051.1, forward strand.
ACGCCGCCCGCGTCGGGCACCGACGCCGCGAGCTCGTTGACCTCGGGTGCGCTGCGGATGATCTGCAGGCCGTCGCGCAGCCACTGGATCGTCGCGCCGGCCATGAACACGCTGCCCTCGAGCGCGTACTCGATGGCGCCGTTGCCGCGCTGCCAGGCGACCGTCGTCAAGAGCCGGTTCTTGCTGACGATCGGCTTCTTGCCGGTGTGCAGCAGCATGAAGCAGCCGGTGCCGTAGGTGTTCTTCGCGAGTCCGGGCCTGGTGCAGAGCTGGCCGAAGAGCGCGCTCTGCTGATCGCCGACGATGCTGCACACCGGCACCGACGCACCGAGCAGCCCGCGCTCGGTCTCCGCGAGGCGTCCGCTGGTCGGTCCGATCTTGGGCAACAGCGGCTGCGGCACGCCGAACAGCTCGCACAGCGACGCATCCCAGGCGCCGGTGCGCAGGTTCATCAGCATCGTGCGCGACGCGTTGCTGACGTCGGTGATGTGCGTCGTGCCGCCGGTCAGCCGGTAGACGAGCCACGAGTCGATCGTGCCGGCCGCGATCTCGCCACGCCGCGCGCGCTCGCGTCCGTGCGGGACGTGCTCGAGCAGCCACTCGATCTTCGACGCCGAGAAGTACGGGTCGAGCAGCAGCCCGGTGCGCTGCTGGATGCGCTTCTCGTGGCGCTGCTCGCGCAGGCGCTCGATGCGCGGCGCGGTGCGACGATCCTGCCACACGATCGCCTTCGCGAGCGGGTGTCCCGACGCACGCTCCCACAGCACCACGGTCTCGCGCTGGTTGGTGATGCCGATCGCCGCCAGCTTCGCCGCCGTGACGCCGGCCTCGCGCAGCGCCTCGCGCATCGTCGTCACCACCGTGAGCCAGATCTCCTCCGCGTCGTGCTCGACCCAGCCGGGCTCGGGGAAGTGCTGCGTGAACTCGCGCTGCGACGCGCCGAGCTTCCGGCCGCGCTCGTCGAAGACGATCGCGCGCGAGCTGCTGGTGCCCTGGTCGATGGCGAGGACGTACGGCATGGTCGGATCTCCCTGTGCTTCCTACGTACGTGACGGCAAGCCGCGGCGGCGGCTCAGCCGCGCTTCGCGAGCCCGTGCTGCTGCATGCGCCAGACCAGCAGCTCGATGCGATCCTGGCCGAAGAACGGCTCGCCCTGGAAGACCATCGTCGGCACGCCCCAGTGTCCGGCGGCCTCGAGGTCGGCCTGGTTCTGCGCGATGCGCTCGTCGAGGCGTGCCTGCTCGCGGACGGCGAGCGCGTCCAGCTCGGCGAGGTCGACGCCGGCGCGCGCCGCCGCATCGGCGAGGTGCGAGCCCAGATGCCAGTCCGCGATCTTGCCGCACCAGATGACCTTGGAGACCTCGAAGATGAACGGCAGGCCGCGTCCGCGCTCGACCGCGAGCTGGCCGAGGCGCGTGAGACGCGGCGCGTAGGGCTGCTCGGGCGAGATCTTGCGGCTCGGGAACTCCTGCACCACGGGGTCGGGCCGCGGCCAGCCGTAGTCGAGGCCGAGATACTGCGAAATGCGGAAGGTGTCGCGCAGCAGGTAGGGCGGCCACAGCGGGTTCACCTGCTCGAAGAACTCGGGCTTGCGGATCGCGAGCGGCAGCACCGGCTTGACGTCGACCTTCAGGTCGTACTGCTGCTCGAGCTGCACCAGACGCGGCGTCGCGAGGTACGAGTAGGGGCTGCGAAAGGACCAGTAGACGTCGACCTCGAGCGGCATGGGCGGCTCACCTCCGTCGGCACGGCTTAGCAGGGAAGCGCGCGCGGTGGGAACGCTCGGGCTCCGCCGGTGCTGCGTCCGCTCACGACACCCGCATCTCAGCGCGGCGGCACGAGCCAGCTCGCGAGGCGCATCGAGATGGCGTCGTAGACCGGGTTGGCGAAGTGGGTCTGCCAGCGCGCGACCGCTTCCTCCAGCGCCTCGCGCGGATAGAGCCGGCCCGCCGCGACCACGGCTTCCAGGGTCTGCAGGTTGTTCAGGTCGACGGTCGGGTCCTCGCGGAAGATCAGCAGATCCGCGGGCGCGCCGAGCCGCACCATGCCGAGCGTCGGCTGGCGCAAAGCGCGCGCGGCGTCGCGCGTCGCCGCGATCCACACTTGCTCGGGCGTGAGCCCGGCGTCGACCAGCGCCCACATCTCCTGGTGCAGGCTCACCCCGGGCACGACGAAGGGGTTCATGGTGTCGGTGCCGACGTGGATCTCGACACCCGCCTCGGCGAGCGCCTTCACGACGCGCTTCGCGTTGCGCAGCGTCTCCTGCAGCGACGCCTCGTCGGCTGCGCCCAGGCCGCGCAGACGCGGGTCGTTGTCCGGGTTCCACAGGATCTCGCGGTAGTAGCGCGGCAGCAGATGCGCCTCGGGTGCCATCTGCGCTTGACGGTAGTCGGTGAGCCGCGCCACACGGTCGAGGAACACCAGCGTCGGCGTGTGCGCGACGTGCAGCGCCGCCGACGCGGTGACGATGCCGCGAATGCGCGCCTCGGTGAGCTTCTCGCCCGGCTCGACGAGCCCGGTCAGGTGCTGCACGTCGTCGAGGCGCGCTGCGCTGAACGGGATCGCGTGCGGCACGTGACCGATCACCGGCAGCTCGTGCGCGTCGGCCGCCTCCCGAATGCCCGCGAGCGCCTCGGGCGAGATGCGGTCGTAGACCTTGATGCAGCTCACGTGCAGCGCGGCCAGCTCGTCCACCGCACGACGCCCCTCGTCGGCGGTGCGCACGACCCGCGACCCCGACCAGAACGGCGGATCGCCGTCGAGGATCGGCCCGCACGGAAAGATGCGTGGGCCCGGAATCTCGCCACCGTCGATGCGGCGGCGCTCGGCGAAGATGGCGCCGTCGAAGCTGCCGGTGTCGCGCACCGACGTCACGCCGTGGCGCAGGAACAGCAGGGCTGCGAGCTCGACGTCGCCGAGCGGCGTGTCCGGCGGCTGGTGGACGTGCATGTCGATCAGGCCGGGCAGCACGTACGCGCCGGCGTAGCGGGAGGTGTCCGGTGCGAACGGCCGGCTCGGATCGGGCGCGTCGACCCGCGGCCCGATGCCGCCCTCGCCCATCCAGGCGATGCGCCCCGAGCGCACCTCCAGCCGTGTGATCTTGCGTCGCTCGCGCCCCGGATTGACGATCACCACCTCCGGCAGGCTGACCTCCTGCGGGGGCACCTCAAGGTGCGGCGGCGACAGCTCGACCCACAGCGCGCCGAGCGCGACCAGCAAGCCGACGGTGAGGATCGTGATCCGTCTCAACGTGCGCATCGACGACCAACCCGTCCGCGGCGCGACGCCGGGCGCGTCGATTCCTTCGGCAGAAGATGCCTCACACCACCCCCGCACTGCGCAGGCGCTCGATCTCCGTACGATCGAGCCCCAGCGATGCGAGCACCGCGTCGGTGTCGGCACCGAAGGTCGGCGGCGGCGTGCGCAGCGACGCCGGCGTCTCCGACAGCTTGATGGGACTCGCCGGCATGCGCTGCGGCCCGGACGGGCCGTCCATCTCGACGATCATGCCGCGGTGGCGCACCTGCGGGTCGTCGTACACCTCGTCGAGGGTGCTGACCGGTGCGACGCAGATCTCGAGCGCCCCGAGCTCCGCCATCCATTCGGCGAGGGTCTTCTCCGCGAAGCGCTCCTGGAAGAAGCGCAGCATCTCCTCGCGCTTGTCACCGCCCGCGAACTGCACGCCGACGTAGTCCTCGCGCCCGAAGTGCCGGCACAACGTCGCCCAGAAATGGCTCTCGTATGCACCGATCGTCAAGTAGCGGTCGTCGCGCGTCCGGTAGACCGCGTAGCAGGCGTGCCGACCCGTCATCTGTCCCATGCCGCGCTCCGGCAGCTTGCCCGCGCGCTGGTGCAGCAGCATGTGGTAGACGTTCCACGCGACCGCGCCGTCCATCATGCCGATGTCGACCGCTTGTCCGCGCCCCGTGCTCTCACGCACCAGCAGTGCGGTCAGGATCCCGGCCACCGCCATCAGCGAGCCGCCGCCGATGTCCGCCACCTGAACGCCGGGGATCACCGGTGGCCGGTCCGCCTCGCCGATGAAGTTCAGCACGCCGCCGTAGCCGAGGTAGTTGACGTCGTGCCCGACCTTGTCGCGGTACGGGCCGTCCTGGCCGTAGCCGGTGATCGAGCAGTAGACGAGCCGCGGGTTGCGCGCGGCGAGCGTCGCGTGGTCGACGCCGAGCCGCGCGGTCACGCCGGGGCGGAAGCCCTCGAGCAGCACGTCCGCGTCGTCGGCCAGACGGTAGAAGAGCGCGCGCCCCTCGGTGCTCTTCAGGTCGAGCGTCATGCTGCGCTTGTTGCGCGCGAGCAGCGGCAGACCGACGCCGAAGGGATCGGTCGGCGCGGCGATCGTGAGCACGTCCATGCCGAGGTCGGCCAGCATGGTCGAGCAGAACGGCCCCGGCAGCTGCCGGGACAGATCGAGCATCTTGTACTTCGCCAGCGGACCGGTCACGGGCTCCTCCTCGTCGCAGACACCTCGCCCCTTCATCGCCGGGGCGCAGATGCGCTGCAAATGCATCCGCGCAAGGAAATACCGGAATGCAGGAGTGCCGGCGGCTCCCGTCCGGCTCGACCGATGCTTCGTGCCGGCGCACGCGGCCTCGGCCAACCTCCCGCACCGCCGACGAATTCTTCTTCGGCCCGTGCGTCGCGTCCCGGCCGATGCAGCGGATGCCGTGCGGCGAGATGCTTGCTTCGCTGTCGCCGCCGGAGCGTAGCTGGCGAGCGCGCGCGAGCGTCGCCCGCAACGCAGAGGGAGATCCATGCAGCACCGACTTCTCGCAGTCGCCGTCGCACTCGCCATGTGGTCCGGCGCGGCACCCGCCGGCGCGATGACCACGCTTCTCGAGGGCAAGCGACTGCTGATCACCAACCGCCTGCCCGACAACGAGGCGCGCAACAAGCTGACGGTCACGGCGCGCAGCGAGGAGCTCGCCATCTCGCCGCCCGGCAGCGACGGGGACCCGACCTGCGCCGGTGCGGGTGGCGGCGGCGGCAAGATCACGGTGACGAGCCTGACCACCGGCGAGACACATACGTCCGTCCTGCCGTGCGAGAACTGGACCGGCCGCAAGACGGGCAGCTGGCGCTACAACGACAAGGATCTGATCGTCGGAACGTGCAAGCGCGTCGAGATCCGCAGCACGCGCAGCCTGAAGGCGATCTGCCTCGGGCGCGGCCCTGCCGCGCTCGACTTCGACCTGCAGGAAGGCCGGGCGCAGCAGCCGATCGACGTGCGGCTCGAGGTCGGCGCGGGTCCCGACCGTTACTGCATGCGCTTCGGCGGCGAGGTCAAGGACGACGGCGCGAGCGGAACGAAGTTCCTCGCCCGCGACAGCGCGGCACCGACGAGCTGCGATCCCTGAGCGTCCCGCACGCGGATCGAGAGCCCGCGTCCCGCGCGCGTGCGACGGTCGGGACGGCTCGGTCGCGACGCGTCGCGGGGTGATCGACGGTCCGGCGTCGCCGGCAGCCGATCCGTCGGTCACGGCATGCGGTGCGACGACACCACCAGCGGCTGCTCCAGCATCGCCATCGGACCGCTCTCGTCTCCGGCGTTGTAGCCGCCCGGCAGGACGACGCTCGCCATCAGCAGGTCGTACGCTCCGGCCTCGCGCAGGCTCGTCATGTTGAGCAGCGTGTAGCCCGCCGCCGCTTCTTCGCCGGCGGCACGGTCGTCGCCGGCGCCGGAGCGGACGACGGTGCCGCGCACGACGCCCCAGTCGCGCCACTGCTGCGGGATGACCATCGCGTGCAGCATCGTCCCGGCGCGACCGCTGTGCACCCACCAGTCGTGGTCGTCGGTGGTCCGGACCTCGAACGGCTTGCCCGGCGACAGCGCGATGCCTTCGGGATGATCCGCGTCGTGGTAGCGCAGCGGCATCGCGTCGGGCTGGAAGTCGAGCACGTTCTCGAAGCGGAAGTCGCGCAGCGTGTGCAGCATGACCCACGGAAACTTGACGCGGGTCGGCGTCGTGTACGACGTCAAGTAGTGGTAGGTGTACGACGTTCCGCTCGGCAGCTCGGGAAACAACGGGCCGAGGTCGACCGACAGCTTGACCCGGCGGACCGATCGCACCGGTCCGGTGCGGATTCCCTCGATCTCGACGACGGAGTTCTGCTCGGTGAAGTCGAGCGTGACGTCGGCGAGCAGCAGCGAGAAGGTCGGGCTGCCGCGCATGCGCGACTGGCGCAGCAGGTTCGCACGGTTGCCGCCGGCCGACTCGGGGATGCGCACGCCGGTGAAGAAGTTCCGGCCGTCCGCGTAGTCGACGCGGTAGTACGCCGAGCGCGCCTCGCGCGCGGCGGCGTCGTAGGTCACGTACGGCTCGAACGACACCGCGGGCGGCGTCGCGAACGCCGCGAGGTAGGCGTACGCGCGCCCGTCGCCGCGCGGCTCCGCGACCTCGATCTCGACGGCGCCGTCGCAACCGTCCGGGCGCGCGCCGTTCGCGCTGCGCTCACCCGCGTCCTTCGCCATGAAGACCAGCTCGTCGTCGGGATCGAGACGGAAGTCGGCCGGCCCTTCGACCACGAGCTCGCCGTCGGCGCTGCGTGCGTCGAACTGGTACGGCATCGCCTCCCACTGCCCGGCGTGCAGACGGTAGAGACGGAGCTGCGCCGAATCACGTCCGACGATCCCGTCGAGCCGCGCGATCGGAACCACCACCGGATCGTGGAAGCGCGACAGCGGCGCCGCTCGGACCGGCACGCCCATCGCGAGCGAGAGCAGCACCGCAGCGACAAGACTCCGGTGCGACGGGCGGAACATGACTTCGGGACTACACGCTCGCGCCGACTCGGGGCAACCGTGCATCGTCGATCGTCGGCGACGCGCGCGCAGTTTTCGCTGCGAGCCCCTTGATCCAGGCCCGCCGCCGGAGTCTACAAGGCGGGACCATGTCGGAGACGGGCGCGACGATCCTGCTCGTCGACGACAACTCGGATGTCATCGAGGTCGTCCGCGTGATCCTCGAGACGGAGGGTTACGTCGTCGCGACCGCGAGTGATGGCGCCGATGCGCTCGCGCAGCTCCGTGCCGGGCTCACGCCCAAGCTGATCATCCTCGACCTCACCATGCCGGTCATGGACGGCTGGGAGTTCCGCGAGCACCAGCTCGCGGATCCCGCGCTGCGCGACATTCCGACCATCATCTACTCGGCCGTGAGCTCGGTGCGTCGCGACGAAGTGGGCGCGCTGCGCGTCGAGGCCGCGTTCGACAAGGGCGCCGACCCGACCGCGATGCTGAGCGTGGTCAGCGCGATCTGCCGGCGCCCCTGACCACGATCAGGCCTGCGCCGTGCGCAGGAAGTCGAGCACCTCGCGGTTGAAGACGTCCGGAGTCTCGAAGTTGAACCCGTGGCTGCCGCCGGGAATCTTGACCAGCTTCGCGTTCGGGATCTCGCGCGCGAGGATCTCCGAGCCCGCCGGTGGCACCAGACGGTCGGCGTCGCCGGTGATCACCAGGGTCGGGCTCTTGATCTGATGCAGGCGATCGGTCGCCTTGTGGCTCATCACCGCGCCGACCTGGCCCAGGATCGCCTCCATGCTGAAGCCGTACTGCAGCGCACCGGCGAAGATCTGCATCAGCTTCGGCAGCTCCTTCTCGATGAAGGTCTGGTTGAAGACGTTCGGCAGCAGCTGCTGCATGAACATCATCGGGTTGATGGCCTTCAGGTCGACGTGCATGGCACCGCTCGCGTCGATCGAGCCGCCGAACTGCTGCACGGTGAACGTCCGCGTGCGCTCGATGTCGGCGTCGGGCTCGGGATAGGTGCAGGCGAGCACCAGCGCACGGACGCGCTCAGGGTGCCGCAGCACCAGCTCCTGCGCGATCATGCCGCCCATCGAGACGCCGACCACGTGCGCGCGGTCGATCTTCAGGGCGTCGAGCAGCCCCGCCGTCTCGTCGGCCATCTCGTGGATCGAGTACGGCCCCGCAGGCTTCGAGCTGCGCCCGACGCCCCGATTGTCGAACGCGATCACGCGGTACTCCTTTGCAAAGTCCGGGATCTGGAACATCCAGGCCTGGGAGTCCGCGGCGAGTCCCATGATGAGCAGCAAAGGGTCTCCGCTGCCGTGCTCCTCGTAGTACAGCTCGACCGATCCGACCTTGGCGATGCTCATCGACGACCCTCCTCAGCGGTTGACGGACGTGGCGATGATAGCGGCCCGGCTCGCGGTTGCCACCGTGTCGGCACGGCAACGGGGGATGCGGTCGAGCGACGCCGCACGTCAGCAACTTTTTTGTTGCTTACGGCACCGGGCCGGCCTATACACGAGCGCCATGAGCCGCCGGAGAAGCAGCGATCTCGGCCTTCTCGGCGAAGCGTTCCGCGCCCAGAGCCGCCAGCGCGTCGCGGAGCGCATCTCGCTCGCGCTCGCTCTCCTGATCGGCTGCGCCGGCATCGGTGCCGCGCTCGAATGGATCAACTTCCCGGCGCGGCGCCCGGTCCTGCTCGTCACCGACCTCTTGTTCCTCGCCGTGGCCCTGCTGTGGATCGTGGTCGCGCGGCGGCGCGTCGATCTGGTCGTCGTGGTCACCGTCGTGGGCGTCAATCTCATCGGCATCGGCTCGAACGTCTATCACTGGGCGTCGTTCGCGAACGCCGAGCGGTCCTTGCTGATCGTGACGGCGCTGTGCTCGATCGCCGCCGTGATCGTCCCGTGGGGCTGGCGGGCGCAGGCGCTCGCCTGCCTCGGTCCGATCGGCAGCTACGTGCTCACCTTGTATGTTCCCGGCAGCATTCTCGGCTGGCACGGCGCGCTCTGGCCCGCCGGCCCGCCGGTCGTGCTCGCGGTCTACGCGGTGATCGTCGGCGGCATGTCGGTGCTCGGCGCCGAGCTGATCGACCGCTACCAGCGGTCGGACTTCGTTCTCACCCGGGCGCTGCGCGAGCGCGAGCTGCGCCTCGCCCAGGCGAAGGAGGTCGCCGAGGCCGCGAGCCGCGCCAAGACCGATTTCCTCGCCAGCATGAGCCACGAGATCCGCACGCCGATCAACGTGATCTTCGGCATGACGGACATGGCGCTCGACACCGACCTGAGCCTCGAGCAGCGCAGCTACCTGCAGCGCACCCGCGTCGCCGCGAATACGCTGCTCATGCTGGTCAACGACATCCTCGACTTCGCGCGCATCGAGGCGAAGAAGCTGCGGCTCGCGCCGCGGCCGTTCGGCCTGCGCGACTGGCTGCAGCGGACGGCCGAGCCGCACGCGGTGCACGCGCGCGAGCGCGGCCTCGAGCTGTCGTGCCACGTCGACGACGACGTTCCCGACGTCGTCGTCGGCGACACGGACCGTCTCGCGCAGATCCTCACGGCTCTGCTCGTCAATGCCGTGCAGTTCACGACCAACGGCGGCATCGAGCTGCGCGTCCGGCGCGCGAGCGGCGGCGACGAGGCACGACGCACGCTGCAGTTCTCGGTCATCGACAGCGGCGTCGGCATCCCGTCCGACCAGCAGCGGGCGATCTTCGATGCCTTCGTGCAGGGCGAAGCCGCACGCGCGCTGCGCACCAGCGGCACCGGGCTCGGGCTCGCCATCTGCACCCGGCTCGTGCGCATGATGGACGGTCGCATCTGGGTGGAGAGCGAGCCGGGGCGCGGCAGCCGCTTCCACTTCACCGCGCCGCTCCTCGCGCATCACGTCGAGCAGACCAGCGTCGCCGCCTGACGGGCTTCTCCGGCTCGCCGGGAGCGAGCGACGATCCAGCTCGGCCGGCGAGCGGACCCTCCGTCAACGCCAGTCGCCGAGCACCAGCGCGTCGCGCGTGAGGTAGCCGACGTCGTCCGGACGATGCAGCGCGACGCCCTGCATCTGCGTGCCAAAGCCGCGTGCGAGAAGATGCCGGTACGCAGCACGCGTGCCGAGATCGACGCCGACCAGCAGCACGCCCGCGCCGCGCGACGCCGCCAGCGCATCGCACGCGTCGAGCAGGCAATCGAAGGTCTCCGGCGACGCGGCGTCGGGACGGACCGCAGCGAACTTCACCAGGCAGGCACCGCCGCCCGCCTCCGAGCCCGTGCCGACGTGGCACACGGCGAACGCCACGACGTCGTCGCCGTCGCGCACCAGAGCCGTGTCGCCGAGACCGAGCCGCGCGACGGCGTCGATCTCCTCGGTCGCGTCGAGACCCGCGTAGACCGCGTCGGTCACGCGGCGGCAGGCCGCGATCGCCGCGGCGCACTCGCCGCCGTCGAGCGCGCCGATGGTCGCGGGAGCACCAGCTCCCGCACTCGCGACCGCGCCCTGCCCGCGCGACACCGGGCGCGCCATCAGCGCCATCAGTGCGTGCGGCCAGAAGCCGAACTTGCCGTACAGCGCGACGTGCTTCGCGCTGTCGGCGAAGGTGAACAGACCGCTGTGGCGCAGGTCCCAGCGCTCGTAGAGATCGACCGTCGCCTGCACGAGCTGCTTCGCGACGCCGCCTTCCCAGAGGTCCGGACGGATGGTCAGCGGCCCGAAGAATCCGAACGAGCCGCGCCGCACCGACAGGATCGAGCCCACGACCTCGCCGTCGCGCTCGGCGACGAACGCCGCCTCGGGCCACGCCGCGTGACGGCCGCGCACGTAGTCGGCGTCGCCCGCGAAGCTCATCGGGTCGGGCAGGCGGAGGAACGTTCCGAACGCCAGGCGGAAGATGCGGTCGGCTTCGGCGAGGTCGCCCTCGCGCATGTTGCGGATCACGGTGGTGCTCATGTCCGCTCCGCTACCATCGGCGCGGCGTCGTGTCGCGCTGGTCGCGGCCGCGGACCGCACCACGCCGCCGCGCACGTCAACCGCCGAGCAGGCGCGAGAACGCGATCACCGGACGCCACTCCCAGCCGCCGCGCGTGACGATCGCAACGACCGGGGCCTTCAGCTCGCGCAGGTCGAAGGTGTACGACGCCTTCGGCGTGATCGCGAAGCGTCCGCTTTCGATGCCGATGCCGAGCTCGGTCTCGTGCTCGTACTGGAAGAGCGTGATGCCGCGGCTCGCGCGCCAGTCGAGCGACGCAGCGTTCGCCGCACCATCCGCGGACCAGTCGAGCGTCGCGTGGCGGTCCTGCGCGCGCGCCACGTGGTGCTTTCCGTCGAGGCGCACCACGATGCGGTGCACGCGGCGGCGTCCCGTGAGCTGCAGCGCGGGTGTCAAGCGCGTGTCCTCGTAGCGCCAGTCGACGATCAGCTCGTCGTCGCGCGTTCCCGGCTGCACCGTGAACGGCAGCGCGCCACCGCCCAGCGCGAGCAGGTTGCGGCGCAGCGTCGCCGCGTCGAGCACGGGCGCGCCCGGCGCGGGCGGGCTCGCACCCGCCCAGCTCGCCATGCGGCCGAACCACGGCACCGCGAGCAGCGCCCACAGCAAGACGGGACCGAGCGTGCGCAGCAGGAAGGCGTTCATCGCGTCGCCGACCGGCGCTGACAGCGCCCACGCGAGCTGCGGGACGTCGCTGCGCGCGCGCAGTGCCGTGACACGCGCCTCGACCGCGGCGTCGCTCGGCCCCGCGACGATCGCGACCGTGCCTTCGGCGACCACCAGCCTGCCCTGCTCGCCGGCCGCGGTCGTGAAGGTGTCGCTCGCGAAGCGACCGCCGAGGAGATCCGTGCCGCCCGACAGGTGCGCACCGGACTCCGTCAAGTATTTCGTCCGCGCCGCCGCCGCGCCGGACGCGTCGCCCGCGTCGACCAGGACGAGGCGCGTGCCGTCGGCCCAGAGGGCCATCGTGGCAGAGCGCGCGCCGGGGAGGGCGGCGGTCGCATCGCTCGCCGGCAGCATGGTGTCGCCCGACAGCGCGACGCGCGTCGCGGCGGCGTCGGGAACGTCGTGCGGCGCGCTCGCCTCGAGCGTCGCGACCTCGCGCCAGACGCTGCCCGCGACGAAGAGCGCCGGCACACCGATCACGACACCGAGAAACCAGACGAAGAAGAGCGCGGCGCGCATTCAGCCCACCGCTCCGGCCCGTGGCCGCGAGCGGTGCCTCCCGCGCGACGCGCTCCCCTTCACGAACGGACGCTCAGCGGCCCTTGTAGACCGGCTTGCGCTTCTCCTTGAACGCGCGCGGCCCCTCGCGCGCGTCCTCGGTGCTCGACACGGGAATGCCGAGCTCCATCTCCTTCGCCAGCGCGTCCTTGATCGAGAGCCCGCTGCCGGCGAGCACCGATTGCTTGACGGCCTGCACCGCGACGGGACCGTTCTCGGCGAGGATCTGCGCGTAGCGCATCGCCTCGCCCATGACCTGCCCGCGCGGCACGACCTTGTTGACCAGCCCGACGCGCAGCGCCTCCTGCGCGCTGATGGGCTCGCCCGTGAGCAGGATCTCCATCGCGACCGCCCACGGGATCTGGCGGACGAGGCGCGCGGTCGAGCCGCCCATCGGGAACAGGCTGCGCTTGACCTCGGAGATCGCGAGGCGCGCGTCGTCGGCGACGACGCGGATGTCGGTCACCTGCAGGATCTCCGTCCCGCCGGCGTAGCTGTGGCCGTTCACCGCCGCGATGATCGGCTTGTAGACGTCGTAGCTGCGCAAGAGGCCGCGGAAGATGATGTCGAAGTCGTCCTTGACGCGCTGGTCCCACTCGTCCTTCGGCGGCTTCACCCCCATCATCATGGGGATGAAGCCGTCGAGGTCGCCGCCGGCGCAGAAGGCCTCGTCGCCGGTGCCGGTGAGGATCGCGCACCGGACTTCAGGATCCGAGTGGACGTCCTTCCAGGCGTCGGCGAGGCGGCAGAACATCTCCGCGTTCATCGCGTTCCGGACCTCGGGGCGATTCATGCGGAGGACGGCGACGCCGTCCTTCTTCTCGTAGACGAGAGCCGGCTCGGACATGCGGTCAGAGCTCCGTGCTCAGGATCGCGATCGAGAAGTACTGCGCGCCGCCGCCGTACGCGTGGCCGAGCGCCGTCTTCACGCCGGGCACCTGGTGCTCGCCCGCACGGCCCATCACCTGCAGGGCCGCCTCGCCGAAGCGCAGCATGCCCGACGCGCCGATCGGGTTGGTGTTGAGCACGCCGCCCGACGGATTGACCGGCAGGTGGCGGCCGAACTTCTGGTCACCGCGGTCGACGACCTTCCAGCCCTCGTTCAGCGGCGCGAACCCGAGGTTCTCGAGCCACATCGGCTCGTACCACGAGAACGGCACGTAGAACTCGGCGACCTGGATCTCGTTCCACGGATCCTTGATGCCGGCCTTGGCGTAGACGTGCTTCGCACACGTGCGACCGGCGAGCGGGCTCACCTGGTCGCGGCCCGGGACGTACATCGGCTCCGTGAACGTGGCGCCGGCCTTGAGCCACGCGGGCTTGCGCGGGCCCTTCTTGGCGAGCTCCTCGTTCGCCATGACGATCGCGATCGCGCCGTCCGACGACGGGCACGTCTCCAGGAACCGGATCGGATCCCACAGCATCGGCGACGCGAGCACGTCCTCGACCGTGATCGGCTCGCGCAGGTGCGCGTGCTCGTTGCGACCGGCGTTCTCGCGCGCGTTCGCCGCGACCACCGCACCGATGTGCGACGGCGCCCCCGAGCGCATGATGTACGCGCGGCAGTACGGCGCGAAGAAGCCGCCCGCGCCCGCGACCATCGGCGGCGTGAACGCGTAGTTCGGCGACAGCGCCCACATCGCGTTGCCCTCGCTCTGCTTCTCGAAGGCGACGGTGAGGACGCGTCCGTACAGGCCCGACGCGACGTGCGTCGCGGCGGTCAGCGCCGTCGTGCAGCCGACCGAGCCCGCCGTGTGCACGCGGATGATCGGCTTCATGTGCGCACCCAGCGCACCGGCCAGATACTGCTCGGGCTGCATGATGCCCTCGAGCGGATCCGGCGCCTTGCCCAGCACGATCGCGTCGATGTCCTCGTGCGACAGGCCCGCATCGAGCAGCGCCTTGTCGATCGCGATGCGCACCATCTCGGCGCAGTTGACGTCGGGCTGCTTCGACGCGTGATGCGTCTGCCCGACTCCGACGACTGCAACGGCCCGGCTCATGCCCACCTCCGCTCGGTGCCGAGCACCCAGACGATGTTCTGCTGAAGACAGTGTCCCGCCGACGCGTGCACGACCGCACGCTTCGCTCCGGAGACCGCACGCTCGCCAGCGCGGCCCGACAGCTGCCGGAAGCCCTCCGCGAGGCGCAGCAGCCCGGTGTTCATCAGCGGGTTCGCGCACAGCGGGCTGCCCGAGGGATTGACCACAGGACCATCCGCCTTGCCGCCGAGACCCGAGGACAGACCGAGCGCGTCGCGCAGGATCAGCTCCTCGACCGGTGTGGTCGAGCCGAGCTCGACGACCTGCGCGTCGTTCACGCCCTTGACGCCCGCCATCGCGAACGCGTTCTTCGCGGCGAGCTTGGTGCTGGCACTCGACGTCAGGTCGCGCGCGCCGATGGTCTGGAGCTCGATGCGATGGTCGACACCGTGGATCCAGACGGGCTTGTCGCACATCTTCTCGGCCTTGCCCTCGGCGGCGAGGACCAGACACGTCGCGGTCTCGCCGATCGGCGGCAGGTAGCCTTCGCGCAGCGGGCTGGTGACGAACGGCGTCTTTTGCAGCTCCGCCGCGCTGACGGCTTGACGGAGTTGCGTGTCGGGGTTCTTCGCACCGGCGGCGCGGTTGCGCGCCGCGACCTCGGCGAGTCCCGCGTCGTCGACGCCGGCCTTCGCCATGTACGCGCTCGCCTGCAGCGCCGACGTCGACACGTGATCGAGGCCGAGCGACGCGTGGTAGAACGGGTCGAGCTGCAGGTTGAGCACGTGCATCGGGCTGCCTTCGGAGACCTTCCCGAAGCCCGCGATGATCGCGGTGTCGCACTCCTCGGCCTGCATCTTGACCCACACCAGGTGCGCCGCCCAGATGGCGTCCATCTCGACGTGCGAGTCCTGCACCGGCGGCCAGGCGCCCATCACTTCCATCACCTGGCTGAAGCTGAACGCGCGGCCGTCGATGTAGTCCGACGATCCGGCGCACTGGTAGTCGATGTCCTTGCGCTCGACGTTCGCGTTCTTGAGCGCTTGCTTGACGACCGGATAGAGCATCTCGGGCGCCGTGCGGTGCGGATCGTCCGCGACGATCGGCGCCTGCGCGAAGCCCACGATGGCGACGTTTCTGAGCTTGCTCACGTTCACGACCTCAAAGGCGGTGGATGAAGCTCTCGAGCGGCGCCTTCGGCTCGCCCGTGGGCTTGAAGTACTTGATGTCGGTGTGGTCGCCCTGACGCTCGCCGTCGGGCTTCCAGACCGCCTGCACGCGCGTGCCCATCTCGACGTCCTCGGCCTTGCACTCCTGGACGAGGCCGTAGATCGAGACGTCGGCACCGTCGAGCGCGACCGACGCGACCACGTACGGCAGCTCGATGTCGCGGCCGTAGACCGGGACGTTGACCACGCAGAAGGTCGTGACGATGCCCTTGTCCGGCAGCTCGACGATCTCCTCGCACGGCGCGTGCGCGTCGGGCGAGCTCATCAGCGGCGGCACGAAGACCTTGCCCGTGGCGCTGCACTTCGAGCCGAGGATCTTCTTGTCCTTCAGCGCGCGCAGGTACAGGGCCTTATAGTCGCCCGCGTAGTAGTGGTACGGCAGGACGAGATCGGTCTGGATGAACTTGACGCGTTCCTTCGGCGGTTCCATCAATTCCCCTTCGCCCCCGTGCGGTGCTCGCCGATCCGCTTCGCGGCTCGGCTCCGCTCCCCCGATGGGCCTCGGCCTCGGGCAAAGCCCTCCGGCCTCTCCGTCGTTTCTGAGAGGCGCACTGCTCAGCCGACCAGCTGGAAGCAGGCGATGTCGCGGATCGTTCCCTTGCGCTCGCCGTCCGGTGCCCAGACGGCCTTGACGCGCGCGCCGACCTTCAGCTCGCCGAGCCGGTCCTTGACGATGTGCGCCAGCGACGTGTCGGCGCCGTCGAGCTTGACCAGCACGTAGGCGAACGACGCGTCGCTCGGGTGCAGGTCGGCGACCGGCTTCGCGACGATGCCGACCGCGGTGATGGTCCCTTCGTCCTTCACCTCGACCCACTCGCCGCCGCTCTTCGCGTCGACTTCGGAGTACGAGTTGGGCGGCACGACCACGCCCTGTCCGGCGATGCGGCGGCCCCAGATCTTCTTCTGCTCCTTGAGGCCGGCGAGAAACCGGCCAGTGACCTCTCCCGTCGAGCGCTTGTACGGGAACTGCACGGTCATCCGCTGGCTCATCGGCTCGACCGACGTCGGTGCCTTCATGCGTTGTTCCTTTTCTTGATGCTTGCCGCGCGTTGCGGGCGCGGACCGAGCAGGCGGAGGATCGCCTGCTCGAGGAAGCGACGCTGCAGCTCGAGCTGCCGCGCCGCGAACGGATCGGTGGGGGTCCAGGGCGCCACGGCCTGGATGGCCTGCGCGTTGATGAAGTACGAGTAGACCATGCCGAACAGGGCGAAGGCGAGGTGCGGCACCTCTTCGGGCTGCCAGCCCGCCGCGCCGGCGGCGTCGCGCAAGAGCTTCGTCCCCTCGCTCGACAGGAGCCGGATCCACTTGCCGATGCGCGGCTCCGGGCGACCCGCGTCCTCGAGCATCACGCGCTGCAGGAGCGGCGCGAGGTCGCGATGCTCGGCGAGGTGCGTGACCATCTGCTCGATCTGCGCGCGCACGCTCGCCGGCCGCATCGCCCCGCCCGACTGCCACGCCTCCGCGGTCATCTCGACGATCGGGCGAAAGCCGCGCTCGAGGACGGCGTCGTAGAGCGCTTCCTTGCTCGGGAAGTGGTTGTACAGGCTCGACGGCGTCAAGTTGGTCTCGCGCGCCAGGTCGCGGACGGCGACGCCGTCGAGGCCGTGCTTCGCGAACAGACGCTCGGCCGCGTCGAGGATCAGCTCGCGGGTCGGCTGCTCACCGAGCACGGGTGCGGCCCCCGAGCGCAGCTCGCGAGAGCGCGCCTTGGGCGTGCGGATGTGGACGCGGGCGGGCACGGAATCCGGGCTCTTATCCGAACGAACATTCGTTCGTCAATGCGCTCGGTCATTTGGAAAATTCTGCAAGGCGCGATAACGCCCGGCGTCATGAGCATGGACGCAAGCAACCCTCTCGGACCCCTCGCGACCCTGATCGGAACGTGGGAGGGCGACGCCGGCACCGACGTCGCGCCCGCGGATCCCGACCGCAAGGCGACCGCGACCAGCCGCTATCGCGAGCGCATGACCTTCGAGCCGATCGGCATGGTCGACAACCACGAGCAGAAGCTGTGCGGGCTCCGCTACTTCACGACGGCGTGGCGCATCGGCCAGGCGGACGGCTTCCACCAGGACACCGGCTACTGGCTGTGGGACGCCGAGCACGGCGAGGTCATGCGCGGCTTCGTGGTGCCGCGCGGCGTGACCATCCTCGCCGGTGGGAAGGCCACGGTCGACGCGAAGGAGCTCGATCTCGCCGCCGAGCGCGGCGCCGCGATCTACGGCATCTCGTCGAACCCGTTCCTCGATCGCGAGTTCCGCACGGTGCGCTTCACGATGAAGGTCCGCATCCTCGGCCCCGACCGCTTCTCCTACGAGCAGGACACGGTGCTCGAGATCCCGGGTCAAGCAACGTTCCACCATACCGACGTCAACACGCTGCAGCGCGTGGTCGGCTGAACGAGCGTCCGGGCAGAGCGTTCGCGAAGCGCGCGACGGGCTATTTTCGCTCGTAGCGCCAGCCGTCCGACATCATCCACAGGCGGTGGCGTGGACCGTCCGCGTCCACGTCGCCGCCGTCGTACGCGACGTCGCCCTGCCAGAGCGTCAATCCACCGCCCGGGATGCTGGCGATGCGGGTCGTGAAGCGCTCCGGCGTGCAGC
This sequence comes from Candidatus Binatia bacterium, assembly GCA_019749875.1. Lineage (GTDB taxonomy): Bacteria > Desulfobacterota > Binatia > UBA12015 > UBA12015 > VGTK01. The sequence continues at coordinate 18,342 of JAIEPK010000051.1, forward strand.
TCCGGCAGTCGCGCAGCGCCGTCGCGACGTCGGGAAATTGCGCGAGCCGGTCGAGCGTCACCCATGTCGGCGGCAGCAGCTCGATCTGCAGCGCGTTGCGGCGACGCATCGCCTCCGCCGGTGCGAGCCAAGCCTGCTCGTGGATCTCGCCGAGGTCGATCGAGACGTCACCGTGCGGCGCTTCGGCGACGAAGAACCACGTCAAGAAGCGCTTGACGGCGACGTCGGGCGGCGTCCAGTGCGAGAACGGCACCAGCGCGTCCTCGGTGATCGCGAGCCCGGTCTCCTCGAGCGACTCACGCACCGCCGCGCGGCGCGCAGCACCCAGGTCGTCATCGGGTGCCAGGCCGGCACGATCCGCCGGGTCGACACGCCCGCCCGGGAACACCCACATGCCGCCCGCGAACGCGAGCTTCGAGTTGCGGCGCAACATGAGCGTCTCCAGCCCCTGCTCACCGTCGCGCAGGAGAATGACCGTCGCCGCCTCGTGGATCTCGCTCATGCTGTCTCCGCTTCCGGCACGGCTCGGAGCACCGTCGCCGCGTCCATCGATCGCGGAACGCTAGCCGAGCGGCACCGCTGGACGCCAGCGCGATCCGCGGCGGCGGATCAGCGGGGCCGGGCGATCTCCGACGGACCGCGCGGCGGCGACGCCTCGAACAGCGCGCCCTCGCGTACCGCGGACAACGCCCCCTCGTGCGTGAGCAGCCAGCGCTTGCGCGCGATGCCGCCGCCGTAGCCCGTCAGCGAGCCGTCGCTGCCGATGACGCGGTGGCACGGCACCACGATGCCGACCGGGTTCTGACCGTTCGCGAGCCCGACGGCACGGACGGCCGACGGTTGCCCGATGCGACGCGCGAGCTCGGCATAGCTGATGGTCGTGCCGGCCGGGATCGCGCGCAGCTCGCGCCACACGCGACGCTGGAAGTCGCTGCCGGAGGTCGCGACGTGCACGCCGTCCAGGGCGGTCGTCGCGCCGGCGAAGTAGCTCTCGAGCGCCCGCGACGCGGGCGACGAGCCGGCGGCGGCATCGACGATCGCGTAGCCGCCGTCGCCGTAGTGGCGGCGCAGGAGCCGCGTCATGCGCTCGGTGTGGTCCTCCCAGTCGAGGACGCGCAAGGCGCCGTCAGCGTCCTGCAGCAGCACGAGGACGCCGATCGGCGTCGCGAGCCGATGGCGTTGCAAGGCGAGCACGCACCTTCCGATCGACGACATCGCTGTCCTCCGCCCGCACGCATGTGCGGTGCCGCGGCGTCGCTTCCGCGTCGCGCGTCCAAAGGTGCTGTGCCGCGTAGGCGCGCCACGGACGCCACGCCTCCGCGCGGCGTGCGAGCGCCTGTGCGCCGGGTCGGCGACCGGCGTCGTCGGCGAGCGCGCGCTGCAGGCCGAGATCGTCCGCGGTGAACGCATCGGGCTCGCGCAGCGCGCGCAGCGCGACGTACTGCGCGGTCCATTCGCCGATGCCCGGCAGCGCGCGCAGCCGCGCCACCGCCGCGTCGAGGCTCTGCGCGGTGCCGAACAGCCGCGCATCGTCGCGCGCCGCGCGGGCGAGCGCGACCAGTGCCGTACCGCGGCTGCGCGGGACACCGAGCGTCGCGAGATCCGCCTCGGCGAGCTGCGCCGGGGTCGGGAAGACGCGCGTCAAGCCATCTTCCGGTCGGCCGCCGGCGAGCGGCGTGCCGTAACGCGCGACCAGCCGGGCGGCGAGCGTGCGTGCACCGCGTACGCTCACCTGCTGCCCGAGGATCGCGCGCACCGCGAGCTCGAAGCCCTCCCAGCCGCCGGGCACGCGCAGCCCCGGACGTGACTCCAGCAGCGGTGCCAGCAGGGGATCACGGACCAGGTGTGCCGCGATGGCGTGCGGATCGGCGCCGAGATCGAACACGCGCCGCACGCGTGCGACCACGTCGGCGAGCACCGCGACGTCGTCCACGCGGATCGCGACCCGCAGCGCCGCGACGCCCGCGCACGGCGTGACCTCGACCGTCCCGTGCACGTCGCCGATCGCGAGCGTGCGCCGGTACACGGACCCGACCACCTCCTCCATGCCGGGGATCGCGCGCGCGGCGAGGAAGCTCCGCATCGCGTCCCAGTCGTACGGCGGCACGAACGGCAGCCGCAGCTCGACCGCGGCTTCGGGTGTCGTCGGTGCGGTCTCGTCGGGCCGTGCCGCCGCGCGGCGCAGCTCACGCGGTGGCCGGCCGTACAGCATGCGGAAGCTCTCGTTGAAGCGTCGCACGCTGCCGAAGCCGGCGGCGAGCGCGACCTGGACCATCGGCAGGCGGGTCTCGTGCAGCAGGTGCTTCGCGAACAGCACGCGCCGTGTCTGCGCGACCGACACCGGCGACGCGCCGAGGTGCGCGTGGAACAGCCGCCGCAGCTGCCGCTCGCCGACACCGAGACGCTCGGCGAGCCGGTCCACGCTCGCCTCGTCGCCGTCGAGCGCTCCTTCGCGGATCAGCGCCAGCGCCCGCGTGACCGTGCTCGACGTGCCGCGCCACATCGCGAGATCGGGCGACACCTCGGGCCGGCACCGCAGGCACGGCCGGAAGCCTGCCTCCTGCGCCGCCGCGGCGGTCGCGAAGAAGCGGCAGCTCGAAGGCTTCGGCGTCCGCGCGGGGCAGATCGGACGGCAGTACACGCCGGTCGAGCGCACGCCGACGAAGAGCCGCCCATCGAAGCGCGCGTCCCGCGCGAGCAGCACGCGGTGACACGCGGACGCGTCGCGCAGCAACGCGTCCGCGTCGACGATCGAGATCGCATCCGGAGCAGGCATGGCGGCCACCATGCCACGCGCACGCGAGGGATCTCGCGATTTTCGGACGCGAACGTGATCGCTCACGGCGTGACGGGACGCTCCGGCGGCGGTGCCACGACCCAGCCCTCGACGAGGTCCTCGGCGATCCTGCGCGACGCCTTCTCCGACGCGTCGATCGTGTTCTGCGATCCTTCGGTCGGGACGATCCAGCCGCTGCGGTCGACCGACCACAGGGTTCGCCCACTGCCCGGCTCGACCAGCGATGCGGACAGATCCACCGTCACCTGGGCCCACGTCGAGGATTGCGGCTGCCAGCGGCGGATGACGGTGCGCAGCACGGGTGCCGCCCCGGACGCGGCCGGCACGAGGCGGAAATCACGCTTGCCGAGCTCGATGCCGAGATCCTTCTCGAGCAGCTCCGGCACGGTCGTCGTCTTACGGTCGTCGAAGAAGCCGGAGAGGAAGCCGTCCTGGTTGACCTTCAGCTCGCTGCCGGTCGCGTTTTGCGGCTTCTCGATCGCAACCGCCTTGAGGCCGACCGGCGGCGGCGGCATCACCGGCGCCTGGGGCGTCAGTGGAATCGAGCAAGCGGCGAGGAGGGAAAGGGCGACCAGCAGGGAGCGGGATCTCAGCATCGCGGCAGCATGCCAGCCACGGTGGCCCTTGCACAGCGTCGCGCGTGGACCGCGCGGACGCCGGCGGCTGCTGCATCGCGGTCGCCAGCCGCTCGTGTGCGCGACCTCGCGAGAGCCTGTCGACCGCGTGTGCCGGAGCTTGCACGGCGCCGACGGCTCGCACCCGCGAGCGGCGGCAAACCACCGGCTCGCTACCTGGACCACTGCCGGCGATCATGCCCACGCGCTAGGCACTGCCCAAGATTTGATCGCACCACCTGCCGCGATTTCGAGCAACGCTCGATCCTCGACCGACATTCCCCCGTAGATTCAACGCATGCTTCGTGGCCACGCGCTGCCGAAGCCGGGCGCAATCCTTGCAAGCCGCACCGCATCCGTCGCACTCCGGCGACCGCCGGATCCCGCCGACGAACGTCCGCAACATCACATCGCAGGAGGAAACCTTTCGTGAGCGGAAGCGCTGCTCGTCTCCAGGCCATCGAGGCCGTCACCAACTACCGGCCGATCTCCGAGCCACTGTCGTTCTCGAAGGTTCCCGCCAACGAGATCTTCGGCATCAACGTCTTCGGCCGCGCCGCGATGAAGGCGCGCCTGCCGAAGCCCGTGTACCAGTCGCTGATCGAGACCATCAACAACGGTGCGGCGCTCGATCCGTCGATCGCGGACACCGTCGCGTCGGCGATGAAGGAGTGGGCGATCGAAAAAGGCGCGACGCACTACGCGCACGTCTTCTACCCGCTCACCGGCGTCACCGCCGAGAAGCACGACAGCTTCCTGTCGCCGGACGGTGAAGGTGGCGCGATCGCCGAGTTCGCGGGCAAGACGCTGATCCAGGGCGAGCCCGACGCGTCGAGCTTCCCGAACGGTGGCATCCGCGCGACCTTCGAGGCGCGCGGCTACACCGCGTGGGACGTCACCAGCCCGGCCTACATCCTCGAGAACCCGAACGGCACCACGCTGTGCATCCCGACGGCGTTCGTGTCGTGGACCGGCGAGGCGCTCGACAAGAAGACGCCGCTGCTGCGCTCGCAGCAGGCGATGAACAAGCAGGCGCAGCGCGTGCTCAAGATCTTCGGGCACAAGAACATCGCCACCGTCTACTCGTTCGCGGGCGCCGAGCAGGAGTACTTCCTGGTCGACCGCCACTTCTACTTCTCGCGCCCCGACCTGCTCGGCTGCGGCCGCACGCTGTTCGGTGCTCCGCCTCCGAAGGGCCAGGAGTTCGAGGACCACTACTTCGGTGCGATCCCCGAGCGCGTGCTGGCGTTCATGCTCGAGACCGAGCGCGAGCTGTTCAAGCTCGGCATTCCCGTCAAGACCAGACACAACGAGGTGGCCCCGGGCCAGTTCGAGGTCGCACCGGTCTTCGAGAACGCGAACCTCGCGACCGATCACCAGCAGCTCATCATGGTGACCCTGAAGAAGGTCGCCGAGCGCTACGGGATGTCGTGCCTGCTGCACGAGAAGCCGTTCGCGGGCGTGAACGGCTCCGGCAAGCACGTCAACTTCTCGATCGGCAACACGACGCAGGGCAACCTGCTCGATCCGGGCGACACGCCGCACGCCAACGCGCAGTTCCTGGTCTTCTGCGCCGCGGTCATCCGCGGGGTGCACAAGTTCGGCGGGCTGCTGCGCGCGGTGGTCGCGTCGGCGGCGAATGATCACCGCCTCGGCGCCAACGAGGCCCCGCCGGCGATCCTCTCGATCTTCCTCGGCGAGCAGCTCGCCGACGTGTTCGAGCAGATCGCAAAGGGCGGCGCCACCACGTCGAAGGTGAAAGGCAAGCTCGAGATCGGCGTCGACACGCTGCCGCACCTGCCGAAGGACGCGGGCGACCGCAACCGTACGAGCCCGTTCGCCTTCACCGGCAACCGCTTCGAGTTCCGCGCCGTCGGCTCGGGCATGTCGATCGCGGGACCGATGGTCGCGATCAACACGATCCTCGCCGAGTCGCTCGACTACGTCGCGAACGAGCTGGAGAAGGCCGTCGCGAGCGATCCTGCCAATCTCAACGCCGCCGTGCAGAAGCTGGTGGCGGACATCCTCGCGAAGCATGGCGCCGTGATCTTCAACGGCGACGGCTACTCGGACGCGTGGCACCAGGAGGCCGAGAAGCGCGGCCTGCCGAACCTGCGCACGTCGGTCGACGCGCTGCCGGTGCTCGAGAACCCGGACGTCGTGGCGATGTTCGAGAAGTACGCGGTGCTGTCGCCGCGCGAGCTCGGCAGCCGCATGGAGGTCTACCTCGAGCAGTACTGCTTGACGGTCGGCCTCGAGGCGCGCACCGCGGTCGAGATGGCGAAGACCATCATCTTCCCTGCGGCGATCCGCTATCAGGGCCAGCTGGCGCAGACCTGCGCCAACCTGAAGGCGGTCGGCTACACCTTCGACACCGACACGCTCGACAAGGTGACCGCGCTCGTCAAGGACCTGCAGGACGGCATCGGCGCCCTGGAGAAGGCGATGGCGCACAAGAACGGCGGCTCGAAGCTGGGGCACGCGAAGTACCTGTGCGACAACGTGCTGCCGGCGATGGCGAAGGTTCGCGGCACGGCGGACGAGCTCGAGAGCATCGTCGCCGACGATCTGTGGCCGCTCGCGACGTACCAGGAGATGCTCTTCATCAAGTAAAAAGAGGGGGACTCTGTCCCCCTCTCTCACCCGCGGCGAAGCCGCGGGTGATTCACGCCCCCGGCTCGGCTTCGCCTCGGCCGCTCGCCCTTCGGGCTTGCGGGTGGGGCGGTGCCGGGCGGGTGGGGCGCCGGGCGCCGCAGGTCGTGCGGCGAGCGCGACCCGATCGACGCAGGAGAGCGCGCCCCCTGCTCCACCGCGTCGAGCAGCGCCTTCAGGTCCTACAGGTCGACGCCTTCGCTCAACGCGACATCGATCGGACCGGTGGAGAGCCCGAGACTCGGCGCGCCTTCGCCGACCGGGCATCGCAGTCGAGCCTCAGCGCGCGCCCATCCGTTCAACTCCGGGTTCATTCTTCCGCTCGCGCCGCGCGACCGTGCTTGACGCGCCCCTGGTTTTGGACCGGCGCGCGGCCTCGGAGGCCTCGGTCTGCAGCGCCGTGACGCCGGCCCGGGCAAGGTCGTGCTCGTGCGCCGCTCGTTCCACCTCGCGTCGAGCCGATGCCGCTCTCCCGCGTCGCTCCAAAATGCCGACCGACGCACGAGCCGGATCGCTCACTCCACGGCGTCGAGCAGCGCGCGCGCGTCCTTCAGGTCCTGCAGGTCGAAGCCTTCGCTGAACCCGGCATGGATCGGACCGAGCAGAGCCCGACACGCGGCGCGCCTTCGCCGGCTCTGCCACAGCCGCGCGAGGTCCATCGCCACGCGGAGCCCGTGCAGCCTGTTCTCGTGCCGCCGCGCGATCTCGAGCGCCCGAACGAGGTGTGCTTCCGCTTCGTGTGCCGGATCGCCCTGCTCGATCAGGATCCGGGCATGCAGCCGGTGCAGCTCGGAATCGACCCAGTGCGCGTCCTGGCTGTCGGCGCGCGCAAGACCGAGCGCGACGACGCCCAGGGCGTCGTCGTAGCGGCCGACGCCGCGGAGACGATCCGCAAACAAGGTGAGGAAGCCGGGCGCTCCGATTCCGGTCCCGGTCCGCGCCAGCTCGCCCAACGCCCGCTCCATCGCCGCGATGCCTTCCGCGCCCTCGCCCGAGTCGGCGCGCGCGCAGCCGCGAAAGAACCTGCCGGCCCCCGCGAACATGGGAAACCCGAGCGGCTCCGCGACCGCGATCAGCTCGGCGCTGAGCACGAGTGCGCGCTCGGGCTCGCGACGTTCGATGTGCAGGATCGCCGCGTGCAGCAGCACGTTCGCCAGGGTGAGCGGATGATCGACGCGCCTTGCGAGCGCCACCGCCTCGTCACTCCATTCGCGCGCCCGATCGTGGTTGCCGAGGTAGAGGTGACACCAGGCGAGATACGCGTGGGCATTGACGCCGCGGTCCCAGCCCAGCGTGCGCGCGAAGGACGCATGCTGGGTCGGGTCGTAGAGTGCGGTGGCCTTGGCGTAGTGCTGCAACGCTCGCGAGAACTGGCCGCGATAGAAGAACGGGAAGCCGACCACGACGTGCCCGAGAAGGAGATCGAGCGGGTCGCCCGTGCGCTCGGCGGCCGCCAGTGCCTCCCGCCCGACCGCATCGCCGCTCGCGAGGTCGCCCTTCACGAAGTGAGCCGTGGCGAGCCCCATGAGCACGCGAGGCAGCTCCGGCGATCCGACGATTCGTGAAGCGAGCTCGCGCGCACGCGCGAATGCGCCCTCGGATTCCGGGTCCGAGAAGCCCCTGGCCGCGCCGAGCGGTGCGGCGATGGCCATCTGCAGCTGGAGCTCGCGCTGATCCCGATCGCGCGTCTCGGGCAGCGTCGCGACCAGCTCGAGAGCGCGCCGCAGGTGCCCGATCGATTCCTCGTTCGCGGAGCGCTCCGCCGCGCGCTCGCCCGCGCGCCTGTAGTGCTCGATGGCCCTTTCGACGAGCCCCGCGTGCTCGTAGTGCCGTGCGACCACTTCGGGCTCCGCCGCTACGCGCTCGGGAAAGCGCTCCTCGAGAAGCTGCCCGATCCGCGCGTGCAGCTGCTGGCGCGTCCCCTTGAGCAGGGATTGGTACGCCGTCTCCTGGATGAGCGCGTGCTTGAACGCGTACGTGGCGTCGGGCGGCTCGCCGCGAACGAACACGATCTCCGCCTCGACGAGTCGTGCCATCTCGTGCCGCAGCACCGCTTCATCGAGACCCGACACCGCCGCCAGCAGCGGATGGGCGAATTCGCGTCCCAGGACCGCGGCGCGCTGGGCCACCTCCTTCGCCGCGGCGAGTCGGTCGAGTCGCCCCATCAGCGAGTCTGCGAGCGTCGCGGGAATCGCTGCCACGCCGTGCGTGCCGCCCGGCTCGACGACCGACTTGACGAGCTCCTCGACGTAGAGCGGCACGCCATCCGAGCGCACGACCAAGGCGTCGACGGTGCTCGCGGGCAGCGCGTCGGCGCCGAGCGTGCGCACGATGTCGCGCGTCTCGCGCTCACCGAGGCGCGCCAGCTCGAGTGTCGTGGCTTGCTCGCCCGCCGGCCATGGCGGGACGAACTCGGGCCGTGCCGTGAGCAGGACGAGGAGTCGCGCTGCCGAGATCCGCGCGACCACGTATTCCAGCAGCTCGAGCGACGACGGATCGCACCAGTGCAGGTCCTCGATCACGAGCACGGTCGGCTGCGCGTCGCCGATCGCGAGCGTCCACTGCAGGAGCAGCTCGATCGTCTTCCGCCGCTGCAGCTCGGGGCTCAGCTGCAAGCGCGTGGGTGCCGGCAGCCCCACGAGGTCGGCAACGAGCGCCACCGTTTCCGGCGTCGCGAGCCGGCCGAGGCCGCGCTCGGTCTTCGCGAGCTTCTCGGCCGTCGTGTCCCCCGCCGCGAATCCCAGCCCCTGCGAGAGCAGCGCGATGACGGGGTGGAACGGCGTGCCCGCAGTGAACGGCGTCGCGCCCGACTCGAGCCAGGTATGGGGGAAGTCGGTCAAGTGCTGGCGTAGCTGGATGGCGAGGCGCGATTTGCCGACTCCCGCCTCGCCGATGACGACGACGCTCTGCCCTGCTCCGCGCCGCACCCTTTCCCAGCGCTCGCGCAAGGTCGAAAGCTCCGCATCGCGACCGACGAACGGGGTGAGGCGGCCCGTCGCGGTCGCGAGCCGACCGCGCACGCCGCTCATGCGGACGACGCGATACAGGTCCAGCGGCTCGCGCAGCCCTTCGAGCGCCTGCGCGCCGCGGTCCTCGATCACGAAGGTTCCGGCGACGAGACGCTGCGTCGCCGGCGTGATGCAGACGGTGTCGGGGGCCGCCGCGTCCCGCACGCGCACCGCATTGTGCGGCACGTCGCCCAGCGCGATCATGCCGGAGCTCGCCCCACTGCCCATCTCGCCGATCACGACCGGACCGGTGTGGATTCCGATGCGCGTCGCGAGACGGACGCGATGGTCGCGCTCCAGCGTGGCGTTCAGGGCGTCGAGCCCCGTCAAGAGATCGAGCCCTGCGCGCACCGCACGCTCGGCGTCGTCCTCGTGCGCCTGCGGGTAGCAGAAGTACGCCAGCAGGCCGTCGATCAGATACTGCGCGACGTGCCCTTCGTAGCGCCGGATCATCGCGGACGCCGTCTCCTGAAAGGCGCGGACGACGCTGCGCAGGTCCTCGGGGTCGAGGCGCTGTGCGAGATCGGTCGCGCCGACGAGATCGCACGACATCACCGTCAGCTGGCGGCGCTCGGCCGCGATGGCCACGTCGGCCACGTCGTCGCCAGCGTCCGCGGACGGCATCGGCTCGACCCGTCGCCCGACCGCGTTGGAGCTCCTCTTCGGAGGTGTCCCGTCGAGCTGCCACACGCCATCGCGCAGCTGCAGCCGGCGCTGCTCGAGAAGATGCTCGACCACCTCCACGAGACTCAACGCATGTCCCTCGCTCGCGTCGGACAGCGCGCCGGCGACGTGATCGGCGAGCGGCTGCGGCGCGAGGCGCTGCTCGAGGTAGGATTCGATCTCCGCGATCGACAGCGGACCGAGCTCGATCGCGACGGCCGGACCGCCCGCACGCAGGCGCTGCAGGGTCGAGAGGAACGGGCGGCCGTCGAGAAGCGCGCCGGCCCGGTACGTGCCGATCACGAGCAGCCGCGCCGCGACCGTGCGCCGCGTCAAGTACGCGAGCGCATCGATCGTCGAAGCGTCACTCCAGTGCAGGTCCTCGAGCACCAGGACCAGCGGCTTCTGGGACGCCAGGCTCTCCATCGCCTCGCCGAGCTCGAGCAGCCTGCCCTCCCAGCTCGAATTCGATACGCGCGCGCGCAGGGCGTCGGCGGTGGCGTCATCGATGCGGCCGGCCAGCTGAAGCAGCCACCCGGGCGCCCGCCGCGCGAGGACCCGGACGACGTCGTCCCCGCCGACCTCGTCGCAAAGCCGGCTCAGCAAGTCGAGCACCGCCGTGCAGCCCTGGACGGCTCCCTGCAGCTCGAGAGCCTGACCACGTGCGCAGCGGACGCCGCCGTCGGCGCGAATCTCGTCGAGGAAGTGGTCGAGGAGCGCCGTCTTGCCGGCACCGGCGTCTCCCGCCACCAGCACCACCTGGCGATGGCCGCTCCGCGCCCGCGCGAGCGCCTCGTGCAGAGCGGCCCGCTCGGTCTCGCGGCCGACGAACACCGCCGCACTCCCGCCGCCGTCGCCACCGTCGAGCGAGAACCGGTAGCCGCGCCGCGGCACCGTCGTCAGGAATCGATCGGCATCCTCGCCCAGGGCCGCGCGGATCTCGCGGATGCAGACCCGCAGCACGGTCTGGCTCACCGCCGTGTCCGGCCAGGCGGCGCGCAGGAGCTCGTCGTGCGTCACCAGCCGGTCGGGATGCTCGGCCAGGTGGAGCAGCACGGCCGACGACTTCGCACGCAACGGTCGCTCGCTGCCGCGATGACGCAAGCGGCGCGTACGCCGATCGAGCCGGAAGTCGCCGAAGGAGATCATCGCGCGCCGTTGATCAAGGACAGAGATCGAGCGTCGACCCCCTCGGTCGCGAGGTCGTCACCGAGACAACGGCACGGCGGTCGTGTGGGGTCGCCACCGTCGTGCGCGGCCGAGGTCATCGGCAAGGCGCGCCCCATCGAGAGCGATGATCGGAGCGATCACGACTGCTTCTGGCGCTGCCACCGACGAGCTCGGGGCGGCGCGGAGCACGCCACCGGAGCTCGCCTCCGACGCACGGGCGCGAGTGCGCTCGAATCTCGTCATGGATGAATTTCGCACCGCGCCGCTCACGGCGTCCGGGACGTAACGCGGGCCATGCGCACACGGATTGAACATACAATTGAACGGATGGAGCGCGGAAGCGGTCTTGTGTGTCCGCCCCGCGGTCAAGCACCATCGACGCATCGAGATGAGCAGGTCGGCGGCCGTTCTGCCGGAGCCTGCGCCTCCGAGGGAACCCGATGCAATCCTCAGCCCCGCGCCCGAGCGTGCCGCGAGCCGCGAGCCGGAACGATGCAACGCTTCGCCGATCCACGCGCGTCCGGTTCCTCCTGCTGGGGCTCGGCGTCGCCAGCTTGCTGCAGATGGGCGTCGGCTCGGCGAGCGCCGCGCCGACGCCCACGGGCGCCGCCACACTCACCTTCAACGACAATGCCGCGCCGGCGAAGCGCGGCGCGGTGTTCCTGACGAAGGACGTCGCGATCACCATTCCGGCCCCCGCCCCCGCGACCACCGGCGCCACGATGAAGGTCCTGAACCCGGCGACGGGACAGGCGTCGAGCGTGTGGAGCATGCCGGCATCCGGATGGACGTGCACGCCGGGCAAGGTCTGCAAGTACGCCGACAAGGCGCTCACGAACGGCCCTGTGCTGAGCGCCATCCTGAAGCCGGGCGACGGCACGAAGAAGAGCGGTCTCTTCAAGGTGGTCCTGAAGGGCGCGAGCCTCGACTACGCGCTCATCGGCCAGGGCATGCAGGGTCACATCGGCGTCGTCGTCGAGTTCGGATCGGGCGGCGTCTGCACGCTGGTTCCGGAGCAGGCGGCCTCGGCGAAGAAGGACGATCCGGTCAAAGGTCGTTTCGTCGCCGCCCGCACGAACGGCGCCCCGGCCGACGCTTCGTGCCCGGCCGTGCTGGCGATGGTCGGCTTGAGCGGCTGCGCCGCGTCCGGGTACACGGCTCCGGTCACGATCGGCACGCAGACCTTCGACCTGATCGCCGATTCTGGCTCGACGACGCTCGCCGTGGCGTCCACGGGATGCGCGTCCTGTACCGGCGTGTCGCCGCTCTACGCCCCCGGGTCGACGGCGACGGATCTGAGCTCGACCGTCTCCTCCACGTACGGCGACGGCTCCGGCTGGAGCGGTGCGGTCTTCAGCGACCTCGTCTCGCTGTCGCCCCAGACCACGAGTGTCCGCATGGGGTTCGCGGCCATCCGGAACAACCTGGACGGCTTCCTCCAGCAGGCCACGTGCAACCTCGGCAGCGTGAGCCTTCCCTACCAGGGGCTCGTGGGACTCGGCGGCCCGGGCTTGCTGCCGGATGCAGGAACCGATTCCTATCTTGACCAGCTCGCGGCGCTCGGTGCAGTCGCCGACGTGTTCTCGGTGCGGTTGTGCGCCCTGGGTGGGACGCTGTGGCTCGGGGGCTACGACGGTGCGGCCGCGACGACCCCGCCGTCCTACACGCCCATGGTGGGCGGAAGCTCGCTGAATCAGGTCACGCTGTCCCGCGTCGGCGTCGGCGCAACGAGCGTGACGGTCGACGCGAACGCGATCGTCGACACGGGCACGACCGACATGGTGCTGCCCACCGCCGCGTTCGACGCGATCGCGAGCGCCGTCGCGGCAGCGCCCACGTTCGCACAGAACTTCAGCGGCGGCCCGTCGTGGTTCTCGAGCGGGACCTGCAGCAGGCCCCTGCAGGGTCTCACGAAGGATCGGCTCGACGATGGGCTCCCGATGCTGCAGCTCACCTTCCCGTCGTCGCCGAGCACGACGTTCAGCATCGACTTGCCCGCGACCGACTCGTACCTGCTGCACGAGACCGACGCGGCCGGGAACGCCTACTACTGCGCCGGCATCGCGCCGAACGGTGGCGGCACGCTGACGATCATCGGTGCGAACGCCATGCATTCGCTGCTCACCGTCTTCGATCGTCGGAACCAGCGGATCGGATTCGCGCCGGGGCAAGGCTGTCCGATCATGAAGAGCCTCGCTCGCTCGCCCTCAGCCATCCCGCCGTCGGCGCCGCGGACGATTCCCGCGCCGCCCCATCGTCATCGCAGCGAGGTCCCGCGCTGACGGAGCCCGCTCGAGGCTCGTCGGCCGACGTCAAGACATGCTCGCCTCGTCATCCAGTCCGACGAACGCTCACCACGACGTGAGCTTCCCGGATTCGGAACCTCGTTCCGTCCCAGCCCAGGGGAAGCCCATGCACGTCCATCTTCGACTCTCCGCCGCCCTCGCCCTCGTCCTCGTGGCGATCATCGTGCCGCGTCGAGCAGATGCGGCGTGCAACCTGATCCCGAGCGCGAGCAAGAGCTTCCGCGGCACGCTCGGCGACCTGAACCGGCCGTTCGCGGCACCGGGCGACTTCGTCGAGATCGGCGCGAGCCCGGCGCGCTGCGCCGGCAAGTCGCCCGGCTTCTCGGCTTCCGAGGACGGCCAGATCGTGAGCGTCGTCTTCAAGCCGCCGGGGGGCTCGTCGCACGTCGCCTTCCTGACCACCGGGGACTGCAACGGCGCCGACGCGCTGCAGAAGAAGACCGCCTGCGAGGCGGCCGTCGGCGCGGGCCGGGTCTCGTGCGTGCAGGCGGGATTGCTCTCCCTGTCGATCAACCTCGCGGTGGTCGATCGCAACGGCGAGCGCAAGCTCTCGTTCCGCTTCCCCGACACCGACGCCCTGCTGACACCCGACCTCGACCAGCGCACGCTCTCCGGTCCGGCGACGATCGCGGTGTCGCGCAGCACCGATCCGCTGCCGTGCAGCCTCGCGACGCAGAGCTGCGGCAGCCAGTCCGGACTCCTCGCCTGCGTCGACCAGATCTACGCGCTCGACGGCTCGTGCGATCCGACCCCGAACACGATCTTTCCGGGCTTCACCGCCCTTCCCCAGCCGAACGACTTCCAGACCGACTGCTTCAAGGACGATCCGCCGTGCACCGCGCTCGCCAGCGAGACGCGCTTCGCGGTCGACGGCGCGGGCAACCTGCTGCTGCCCGTGCACTGGAGCGGCGTCCTGATCCGCCAGAACGATCTGCCGGTGCCGCGCCTCATCCGCGCGACCATCAAGTCGCCGCTTCCGTTCCCCGTTCCCGATGCGGCCTTCCTCGCGTCGTACACGCCGGAAGGTGCGAAGCTGCCGCCGATCTTCGAGCCGCAGTCCGACCCCAGCGTGACCGATCCGGACGTGATCACGCTGTTCGGCTCGGCCGACGCGTCGTACACGATCCTGCGCTTCGCGCGCCGTGCCGGCGTGTGCTCCGGCGGCGCGCTCGACGGCGAAGCGTGCAGCACCGACCTCGACTGCCGCGGCGGGACGTGTCCCACGACCTGCGTCGGCGGCGCGAACGCCGATCAGGTCTGCACGAGCGACACCGATTGCGCCGGTGCACGCTGCGGCGCGCTGTTCACCGACTTCCGTCCGCTCGCATCGTGGGGCGGTCCGCTGCCGCTGCGCCGTCAAGCGATCGGCACCTGCCTGGCACCGCCGCACCAGTCCTGCTCGCTCTCGTCCCAGTGCCCCGGCACGGGCAACCTCTGTGTCGGCGCCGGCATCTGCCAGCTGGCGCCGCACGCGACGTGCTCCGACAACACGGAATGCCCCGCGCTCGGTGACGCCTGCGTGAGCTACGCCTTCGAGGCGACCACCGCGATCCCGCTCGAGAGCCTGTCGTCGGGCAGCACCGACGTCTTCTCCTTCACCGTCAACGAGTCGACGCAGCTGCGCGACGCGGACGGCGACGGCGATACGCTGGACTCCGTGGTCACGCTGCGCGACCGCGTCACCGGCAAGGAGCAGCCGATGGGGGCCGACGCGTCGTGCGCGCAGCTCTCGGGCAGCGCCAGCGGACGCGCCGTCGTGCGCATCTCCGATCCGCCGTTCCGCTACCCCTCGGTCGAGACCGAGGGCGACGTGGTCGCGTTCCTCGAATCGGAAGCCGCGGCCGGCGCGTGCGACCAGAACGGCGACACCGACGCGGCCGACCCGATCCTGCGCGTGTTCGCGCTCGGCGCCGGCGAGCGCACGTCCACGCTGGTGCCGCCGCACGTTGCCGACACCTCGCTCGTCGTCAACCACAGGGCGCTCGCCGTCTCGAACGGCCTCGTGTTCTACCGCCGCCCCGAGAAGGGCGCCGCACCGGGCGGACTCCGGCGCGCGAACGTCAAGACCGACGGCTCCCAGGCCCCGACCGGCATGTCGACGCAGTTTCTCGACGGTCCGTACGGCGGCGCCACGCCCGACGGCCGCTTCGTGCTGTTCCCGACCTCGTCGGCTCTCACCCCCGACGACGTCAACGGTGTTGCCGAGCTCTACGTGCACGACAACGTCATCGGCACGAACGCGCGCGTGAAGGCCAACGTGGGGGCCGGTGTCCTCGGAGGCCACAGCGCGCTGTCGGCGGACGGTCGCTTCGTCCTGTTCGAGACCAACACGGCATCGGTCCCGGAGGACACGAACGGCAACGTGGACGCCTACGTCTACGACATTCTGCTCGACACCACGGAGCGCGTGAGCGTCGCCGCGGACGGCGGCGACGGCAGCGGCCCCTTCCCGGCGACCGACGGCGCGCTCTTCGCGTGGGCGATCTCGGCCGACGGACGCTTCGTCCTCTTCACGTCCAAGTACGACAACCTCGTCGCGAACGACACCAACGGCGCCTGGGACCTGTTCCTGCGTGACCGGCTGCTCCACACCACCGAGCGCGTCAATCTCCGCGATGACGGCGGCCAGATCGCGGAGTCGAGCTACGTCGTCGGCACGATGTCCGCCGACGCACGCTTCGTGGTGTTCCGGAGCCTGGACTCTCAGGTGGTCCCCGGCGACACCAACGGCACGGGCGACGTGTTCGTGCGCGACCGCCTGCTGCAGCGCAGCGAGCGCGTCAGCGTGGAAACGCAGGGCTCGGGCCTGGCTGGCTACGAGGGAACCCTGGACGTCTCGGACGACGGCCGCTTCGTGCTCTTCGGCCAGGGCCGGTCCCCCATCGGCAACACGCCGGTCGATCTCTACGTCCGCGACCGGCAGCTCGGCATCACCGAGCTGGTCAGCGCCGCCACCGGCGGCGTCCCGCTGCCGAACGGGATCGCGACCACCGGCTCGAGCCGATCCAAGAGCGGGTCGCTCAGCGGCAACGGACGCTACGTCGGCTTCACCGCCGACGACGCGGCCAATGCCGTGCCCGGTGACGACAACGGCTTCCTCGACGCGTTCGTGTACGACCGTCAAAGCGGAATCACGCAGCGCGCGAGCCTCGCCGCGAACGGCGCGCAGCCGAACGGCGACGCGAAGCGGCCCATCGTTGCCAACGACGGCTCGGTCGTGATCTTCCAGAGCACGGCGTCGAACCTGGTGACCGGCGACACCAACAACGCCCTCGACCTGTTCGTCCGGGCGCCGAACCTCGCGACGCCGGCACTCGACCTCTTCCCCGACGGCACGCTCGAGGACACCGTGCTCGAGGTCTTCGACGCGGCGTCGCAGACCGCGACGCTGCTGTGCCCGGCCGGCGACGTGGCGGTGGCCGACGGCCGCGCGGCGTTCCTGCGTCCCGAGTCGCCCACCGGAACGGCGACGTGCGCCGGCGGCTCGCTGAACATCGGGGTCGACACGGACACATCCGATGAGGTCGTGCAGCTTTGGGACGCGACGCACGGCGTGCAGAACCTCGGCCTCGCGGCGACCGCCGTCGCGCTGTCGTCGACGCACGTCGCGGCCCTCGCGGACGAGAGCTCCCAGGGCCCGGCCGATCTGAACGGCGACGGCGACACGAACGACGAGATCGTTCACATCCGCGCGCTCTCGAGCGGCAGCTGGATCGACATCGGCGAAGCGGCCGACACGATCGAGGCGTGCGGCGCGCTGTTCCCCTTCATCACGCCGGAGTCGGCGCGCGGTGTCGATCTCGACGGTGACGGCGATCAGAACGACCGCGTCCTGCAGGTCTGGGACACGGCCAGCTCGTCGCTGCGCAACGTGGCGCTGCCCATCGACGAGCTCGTCTGCAGCGGCTCGCTGATCGCCTTCCGCTCGCCGGAGAACGCGAGCGGTACGCATCGCAACGGCGACGCCGACGCGACCGACCACATCCTCACGGTCTACGACGCGAGCACCGGTCAGGTCCGCGAGAGCGGCCAGGCGATCACGCCGTGCACCATCGCCGAGTGCGACCCGCGGCAGCCGTTCCGCATCATCGGGCGCACCGTGAAGTTCCTCACCCTCGAGTCCGAGCAGGGCAGCACGGATCTCGACGGCGACGGCGACGCGAGCGACGTCGTCATCCAGACCTTCGACGTCGACAGCGGCGTCACGCGCACGGTCGGCACCGTGACCGGCGGCTCGAACCCGCTCGGCCGCGGCGACACGCTCGATACCGACACGGCGACCGTCTACTCGTCGTCGGGCCTCTGCCTCGAGCCGACGACAGAGTTCTGCTCCGGCGCTGGCGACTGCCCCGCCGCGGCGCCGCACTGCGAGAACAGCGCGTGCGCGAGAGAGACCGGCGTGTGCACGTCGCAGCTCGACTGCGCGCCGGGCAGCTCGTGCAGCCCGCGCGGCATCGTGCCGGCGAGCCCCGACAGCGACGGCGACGGCGTGCCCGACCACGTCGACGACTGCCCGTACACCGGTCCGGCCGACCAGACCGACACGGACGGCGACGGCGTCGGTGACGTGTGCGACGTCGCGACGTGCGGCAACGGCGTGCGCCAGAGCGCCGAGGCGTGCGACGGCAGTGACGACGCCGCGTGCTCCGGCCAGCAGTGCCTGCCGGACTGCACGTGCGCCTGCCTCCCCGTCGCCGATCCGAAGGCGGCGCTGGCGATGCGCACCAAGAAGGACGCCGGCGTCCTCACGGTCCGCATGTCGATCCCGCTCGGCAGCTACGCCGGCGAGCCGGTGAGCATCCGGGTCGCCGACGGCGACAGCGATCCGATCGCGCTCAGCAGCGTCGGCACGCTCGCCGCGAAGGGCAAGACCGGCAGATCGTGGGGCTTCTCGAGCAAGACGGACGGCGTCAAGCGCGTGTCGCTGCTCGACGACACGAAGAAGCACGCGGGGATGTTCAAGATCACGGCATCGACCAAGAAGTGGTTCACGGCGGCGCAGGCGAACCAGCCAGCGTCGAGCACCACCGTGACGATCACGGTCGGATCGCGCTGCTTCAGCCACGTGGTCACGAAGAAGAGCGACTGAGCGGCCGCCACCGCGGATCGCTCCCGCATTCGCGGTGCGGTCCGCGGCGCCCGATGAGCAAGAAGAGGATCTGATCGAGGTCTCCGTCGACGCTGATTTCCCGTCGCGTGCCATGCCCGGACCGGGTCCGGCGTCGCTCGGTGAGCAGGAAAGCTTCTTTCTCGCAGCGCTCGTCCTGAGCTAACGTCAAGTCCGCTTGCGCCTCGTCGCCCGGATCGAAGACGCGCAGCCCGACGGGAGGGGACCTCATCCCGAGCACCGCGTACGCCTCGCTGCCTCGCATCCGGCCCTCGACCAGTGAAAGCCCACGGATAGCCATGCGCGCACACCATCGGATCTTCGCTCTCGCCCTCGTCGTCCTGACGGCCTTCCTGCCGCGTCGAGCAGATGCGGCGTGCAACCTGATCCCGAGCGCGAGCAAGAGCTTTCGCGGCACGCTGGGCGACCTGAACCGGCCGTTCGCGGCACCGGGCGACTTCGTCGAGGTCGGCGCGAGCAAGGCGCGCTGTGCCGGCGCGTCGCCCGGGTTCTCGGACAAGCTCGACGACCAGGTCGTGAGCGTGGTGTTCAGGCCGAGCGGCGGCCAGCCGCGCGTCGCCTTCCTCACCTCGGGCAACTGCTTCGACGCGGACGCGCAGCAGAAGGTCGCCGCCTGCGAGGCGACCGTCGGCGCGGGCAACGTGTCGTGCGTGCAGGCGGGACCGCTCGCGTCGCCCGTCAATCTCGCGATCGTCGAGCGCAACGGCGAGCGCAAGGTGTCGTTCCGCTTCCCCGACACCGACGCGCTGCTCGCCCCGGACTTCGACGACCGCACGCTCTCTGGCCCGGCGACCATCGCCGTGTCGCGCACGACCGATCCTCTGCCGTGCGGCCTCGCGACCGCGAGCTGCGACGCGCAGGCGGGGCTGCTCGCCTGCGTCGATCAGATCTACGCGCTCGACGGCTCGTGTGATCCGACGCCGAACGCGGTGTTCGCCAGCTTCACGGCGCTGCCCGAGCCGAACGACTTCCAGGCCGACTGCTTCAAGGACGATCCGCCATGCACCGCGCTCGCGAGCGAGACCCGCTTCGCGGTCGACGGCGCCGGCAACCTGCTTCTTCCGGTCCACTGGAGCGGCGTGCTGATCCGGCAGAACGACCTGCCCGTGCCGCGTCTCATCCGCGCGACCATCAAGTCGCCGCTGCCCTTCCCGGTGCCCGACGCGGCCTTCCTCGCGTCGTACACGCCCGAGGGCGCCAAGCTACCGCCGATCTTCGAGCCGCAGTCGGACCCGAGCGTCACCGATCCCGACGTGATCACGCTGTTCGGCTCGGCCGACGCGGCGTACACGATCCTGCGCTTCGCGCGCCGCGCCGGCGTGTGCTCCGGCGGCACGCTCGACGGCAACGCGTGCAGCACCGATCTCGACTGCCGCGGCGGGACGTGTCCCACGACCTGCGTCGGCGGCGCGAACGCCGATCAGCCCTGCACCAGCGACACCGATTGCACCGGCGGACGCTGCGGTGCGCTGTTCACCGACTTCCGTCCGATCGCGTCGTGGGGCGGACCGCTGCCGCTGCGCCGTCAAGCCGTCGGCAGCTGCCTCGCGCCGCCGCA
This sequence comes from Candidatus Binatia bacterium, assembly GCA_019749875.1. Taxonomy (GTDB): domain Bacteria; phylum Desulfobacterota; class Binatia; order UBA12015; family UBA12015; genus VGTK01. Next base: position 38,238 of record JAIEPK010000051.1, read on the forward strand.
CCAGTCCTGCGCGCTGCCCGACGACTGCCCCGGCGCTGGCAACACCTGCGTCGGCGCCGGCATCTGCCAGCTCGCGCCGCACGCGACCTGCGCCGGCGATCAGGACTGCCCCGGCGAAGGCGACGCGTGCGTGAGCTACGCCTTCGAGGCGAGCACCGCGATCCCGCTCGAGAGCCTGTCCTCGGGCAGCACCGACGTGTTCTCGTTCACGGTCAACGAGTCGACCCGGATCCGCGACGAGAACGGCGACGGCGACACCGTCGACTCCGTCGTGACCCTGCGCGACCGCGTGACCGGCGAGGTCCAGCCGATGGGTGCGTCGGCCTCGTGCCCGCAGCTCGCGGGCGGCGCGACCGGGCGCTCCGTGGTGCGCATCTCCGATCCGCCGTTCCGCTACCCGGCGGTCGAGACCGAGGGTGACCTGGTCGCGTTCCTCGAGTCGGAGTCCGCGGCGGGCTCGTGCGACCAGAACGCCGACACGGACGAGGCCGACGGAGTCCTGCGCGTGTTCGCGCTCGGCGCGGGCGAGCGGACGTCGACGCTCGTGCCGCCGCACGTCGCCGACACCTCGCTCGTCGTCAACCACAAGTCCCTCGCCGTCTCGAACGGCCTCGTCTTCTACCGGCGGCCGGAGAGTGGTGCGGCACCCGGTGCGTTCGCGCGCGCGAGCGTCGCGACTGGCGGCGCCGAGGCGGTGAGCGGGATCGGCCAGGACTTCGACGGCCCGTACTTCACCGCCACGCCCGACGGGCGTTACGTGGCGTTCCTCAGCGCGTCCTCCGACCTCGTCCCCGACGACACCAACTTCTCCGATGACATCTTCCTGCACGACAACCTGACCGGCACGACCGAGCGCGGCAACCTCACCACCGGCGGCTTCCAGACGTACATCGGCGGCACCGGCTTCGGCGTTTCGGCGGACGGCCGCTTCGTCGCCTTCGGCACGTTCGTCGGGCTCGTCCCGGAGGACACCAACGGCAACGCCGACGTCTACGTCCACGACCGGCTGCTCGACACCACCGAGCTGGTGAGCGGCGCCATCAACGGCGGCTCGGGCAGCGGCGGACCGCCGTTCATCCTCTCGACCGACGTGGAGTCGATCTCGGCCGACGGACGCTTCGTCCTCTTTTACTCGTACTACGAGAACCTCGTCCCGGACGACACCAACCTCGACTACGACCTGTTCGTGCGCGACCGGCTGCTGAACACGACGGAGCGCGTGAACGTGCACGATGACGGCGGCCAGAGCTCGATCGGCACGTTCCTCGGTACGATCTCGGCCGACGGACGCTACGTCGTGTTCCCGTCGTGGGAAGCGCTGGTGCCGAACGACACCAACAACACCGGCGACGTGTACGTGCGCGATCGTCTCCTCCAGCGCACGGAGCTCGTCAGCGTGACCACCGACGGCGCGCAGAGCGGAACGTACTCGGGGCTCACCGGCTCCTTCGACATCTCGGACGACGGGCGCTTCGTCCTGTTCGGCACCGAGGCGCCGCTCGTCCCCGCGGACACCAACGGCGTGCGCGACCTCTACGTCCGCGACCGGCAGCTCGGCATCACCGAGCTGGTCAGCGTCGCGACCGGCGGCGTGCCGCTCCCGACCGGGCCTTCCGACGGCGTGAACGGCGGACTGTCCGGCTCGCTCTCGGGCGACGGGCGCTACGTCGGCTTCACGGCCCCCGACGAGGCCGACGCGGTGCCCGGGGACAGCAACGGCTTCCTCGATGCGTTCGTGTACGACCGTCAAACCGGGATCACGCAGCGCGTGAGCCTCGACGCGAACGGCGGTCAGCTGAACGGCGACGCGAAGCGTCCCGTCGTCTCGAACGACGGCACCATCGTCGCGTTCCAGAGCACGGCGTCGAATCTCGTCGCCGGCGACACCAACGGCGTCCTCGACGCGTACGTGCGCGCGCCGAACCTGGTGAACCCGGCGCTCGATCTGTTCCCCGACGGAACGCTGCGCGACACCGTCCTCGAGGTCTTCGACGCGGCGTCGCAGAGCGCGACGCTGCTGTGCCCGGCCGGCGAGGTCGCCGTCGCCGACGGCCGCGCCGCGTTCCTGCGGCCGGAGTCGGCGACCGGAACGGCCACGTGCCCGGCCGGATCGCTGAATCCGAACGCGGACTCCGACACCGACGACCAGGTCGTGCAGCTGTGGGACACGGCCGGCGGCGTGCAGAACCTCGAGCTCGCGGCATCGGCCGTCGTGCTGTCGTCGACGCACGTCGCGGCGCTCGCCGACGAAGACGGACAGGGTGCGACCGACCTGAACGGCGACGGCGACGCGACCGACGACGTGGTGCACGTACGCGCGCTGTCCGGCGGCGGCTGGACGAACGTCGGCGAGGCCGCGGACACCATCGAGGCCTGCGGCAGTCTCTTCCCGTTCGTCACGCCCGAGTCCGCGCAGGGCGCCGATCGCAACGGCGACGGCGACCTCGGCGACCGCGTGCTGCAGGTCTGGGACGCGGCGGCGGCATCGCTGCGCAACACGGCGCTCGCCGCCGACGAGCTCGTCTGCGGCGGCTCGCTGGTCGCGTTCCGCTCGCCGGAGAACCCGAGCGGCCCGCACGGCAACGGCGACGCCGACGCGACCGACCACGTGCTCACGGTCTACGACGCGAGCACCGGGCAGATCCGCGAGAGCGGCCAGGCGATCACGCCGTGCAAGATCGCGGAGTGCGATCCGCGGCAGCCGTTCCGCATCATCGGACGCACCGTCAAGTTCCTCACGCTCGAGGCCGAGCAGGGCAACACGGACCTGAACGGTGACGGCGACGCGGTCGATCTCGTCATCCAGATCTTCGATCTCGACACCGGCCGCACGCGCACCGTCGGCACCGTGGTGAACGGGTCGGATCCGCTCGGCCGCGGCGACACCCTCGATACCGACACCGCGACCGTCTACACGTCGTCGGGCCTCTGCCTCGAGTCGACGGGCCAGCTCTGCTTCGGCGACGCCGAGTGCCCCGCCGCGGCGCCGTACTGCTCGTTCAACTCGTGCGCGCGCGAGACCGGCGTGTGCGCGTCGCAGCTCGACTGCTCGCCCGGCAGCTCGTGCGAGCCGCGCGGCATCGTGCCCGCGAGCCCGGACAGCGACGGCGACGGCGTGCCCGACCACATCGACAATTGCCCGGATGCGTCTCCCGCCGATCAGACCGACACCGACGGCGACGGCGTCGGCGACGTCTGCGACACGTTCACCTGTGGCGACGACGTGCGCCAGAGCGCCGAGGTCTGCGACGGGCTCGACGCGGCGTCGTGCCCGGGCTCGTGCAGCGCGCAGTGCGCGTGCTGCAGCGAGGTGACCGACCCGAAGGCCGCCTTGACGGCGCGGACCAAGAAGAACGCCGGCGTGCTGAACGTCCGCATGTCGATCCCGCTCGGCAGGTACGCGGGCGAGCCCGTGAGCATCCGGCTCGCCGACGGCGACAGCGATCCGATCGTGCTCACCAGCGTCGGCGCGCTGCCCGCCAAGGGCAAGTCGGGCAAGACCTGGACGTTCACCAGCAAGACCGACGGCGTCAAGCGCGTCGCGCTGGTCGACGACACGAAGAAGCACCCGGGCATGTTCAAGATCACGATCGCGACCAAGAAGTGGTTCACCGCGGCGCAGGCGAACCAGCCGGCCTCGTCGACCGTCGTGACGGTCACGATCGGCTCGCAGTGCTTCAGCCACGAGCTCACCAAGAAGAGCGACTGAGCCGCGACGGGCAGGGCCGCGCCGACGCCGAGCGCTCGTCACGGCCCGGGATCCGGCGCTGAAGCTCGCGATCGTCGGTCACACCGACGATCGTGGTCCGGCCGCGTGCAACCAGTCGCTGTCGGAGCGCCGCGCCGCCGTGGTGCGCAAGGCGCTCCTGGATCGCGGGCTCGGCAAGGACGGCGACGCGCGGCTCACCTCGAGCGGAAAGGGTGCCGCCGAGCCGATCGCCGACAACGCGACCGACGAGGGTCGCGCGAAGAACCGACGCGTCGAGCTGATCCGCGGCTGAGATCCGAACGCGCCGCGGCCGCGCAGGGCGTCGCCGAGTGTGCAGGCAGGAG
>JAIEPK010000305.1 GCA_019749875.1 Candidatus Binatia bacterium
CCCCTCGCTCCACGCGGCAAAGCCGCACGGAGCCTCACTCCCCGCGCTCGCGGTGCTCGGCCGCGCGCTACGCGCGCGGATGTTCGGTCCTTCGTTCATCTTCCAGGTCGTTGCTCAGCCCTTCGGCGGTGCCTGCTTCTTGCCGGCGACGGTGCGGCGCGGTCCCTTGCGGGTGCGGGCGTTGGTGTGCGTGCGCTGGCCGTGCACCGGGAGATTCTTCCGGTGACGGATGCCGCGGTACGCCCCGAGGTCGACGTAACGCTTGATGTTCAACGTGATCTCGCGGCGCAGATCGCCCTCGACCTTCAGGTTCTGGTCGATGTAGCGACGCATCTTCTGGAGATCGTCCTCGGAGAGAACGTCGGTCTTGGTATTGACGTCGACGCCCGTCTCCTCGCAGATCTTCTTCGCGACGCTGCGGCCGATCCCGTAGATGTAGGTCAGCCCGATCTCGATGCGCTTGTTCTTCGGCAGGTCGACGCCGGCGATGCGTGCCATGGTTCTGCGACTCTCCTTCGACTCAGCCCTGGCGCTGCTTGTGACGCGGGTTCACGCACAGGACGCGGACCACGCCTTCACGCCGGATGATCTTGCACTTGGGACAGATTTTCTTGACGGACGCCCGGACCTTCATGGAGGTACCTTCCTCGTTCCTTCGCGGAGACTACTTGACGCGATACGTGATGCGGCCGCGGCTCAGGTCGTACGGCGAGAGCTCCACCGTCACCTTGTCGCCGGGCAGAATCTTGATGTAGTGCATGCGCATCTTCCCGGAGATGTGCGCGATGATCTTGTGCCCGTTGTCCAGGGCCACCCGGAACATCGCATTGGGAAGCGACTCCTGCACCACCCCGCTGACCTCGATCGCGTCTCCTTTCGGCATCTCCGTCCCCGGCCTAGCTCGGCAGCGTGAGGATCTCGGGGCCGTTCGCGGTGACGGCGACCGAGTGCTCGAAATGGGCCGCGAGCCGCCGATCGCGGGTCACGGCGGTCCAGCCATCCTGCAGGACCTCGACCTCATATGTGCCTTCGCACACCATGGGCTCGATCGCGAGGACCATGCCTTCCTTCAGGCGGGGGTTCTGCCCCGCGCCGACGTAGTTGGGGACCTGCGGCTCCTCGTGCAGGCGCTGGCCGATACCGTGCCCGACGAAGTCCCGGACCACCCCGTAGCCGTGCGACTCGGCATGCTTCTGGATCGCGGCCGAGATGTCCCGGATGCGGTTCCCGACACGCATGCTCTCGATGCCGCAATAGAGCGACTCGCGGGTCACGCGCATCAGGCGCTCGGCGTCCTCGCTCACCTCGCCGACCGCGACGGTGACCGCCGAGTCGCCGTAGTAGCCCTTGTAGACGGCGCCGTAGTCGAGCCCGACGATGTCGCCTGCGTTCAAGACGCGCTTCGGGGAGGGCATGCCGTGCACGACCTCCTCGTTGATCGAGACGCACAGCGACGAGGGGTACACCCGCCCGCCCACGTTGTAGCCCTTGAACGCCGGAACGGCGCCGCGGTCGCGGGTCCATTTCTCGGCGAGCGCGTCGAGCTCGGCCGTGGACACGCCCGGCGCGACCACCTCGACGAGACGCTGCAGGACGTCCGCGACGATCTGGCAGGCGGCGCGAATCAGCTCGATCTCCTGGCGGCTGCGCAGCACGATCATGCCGGCACCCCGAGGCTCGAGACCAGCCGGCGGAACACTTGCTCGGTGGACCCCGTCCCCTGGACCTCCACCAGAGCCGAGCGCTCGCGGTAGAACGCCAGCAGCGGTGCGGTCTCCTTGCGGTAGACCTCGAGACGCGCCGTGATGATCTCCTCGCGGTCGTCGTCGCGCTGGTAGAGCTCGCCGCCGCACTTGTCGCAGATCCCGGGACGTTTGGGCGGCTCGAAGCTCAGGTGGAACATCGCACCGCAGTTGCGGCAGGTACGGCGCTCGGTCAGACGGCGCACGAGCTCGTCGGTCGGGACGTCCAGGCTCAGGGCACGCAGGTTCGCGAGCGTCGAGTTCCCGCAGATCTCGTCGAGGCTCACCGCCTGGGGCACCGAGCGCGGAAAGCCGTCGAGGATGAATCCTCCGTGGCAATCCGTCGCAGCGAGGCGCTGCCGGACGATGCCGAGCATCAGATCGTCGGGCACCAGCTCACCCTTGTCCATGAAGCCCTTGGCGCGCACGCCGAGGGGTGTGCCCTGGGAGATCTGCGAGCGCAGCATGTCGCCCGTCGAGATGTGCGGCGTCTGCAGACGCGCCGACAGGAGCTCCGCCTGCGTACCCTTCCCGGCCCCCGGAGGTCCGAGCAAGACGAGCTTCGAGGAGGCGGCGGTGGTCACGTTGCTGCTGCACCCTAGCCACGACGTCCGCGCAAGCGACCACGCTTCATGAAGCCTTCGTAGTTGCGTGTGAGGAGGTGGGTCTCCATCTGAGCGACGGTGTCGAGAGCGACACCGACGACGATGAGAAGTGCGGTACCGCCGAAGAAGAAAGGCACGTTGAACTGTTGGATCAGGAGCGTGGGCAGGATGCAGACCGCCGAGATGTAGATCGCGCCACCGAGCGTGATGCGAGTGAGGATGCGGTCGATGAAATCCGCCGTCTTCTTGCCGGGGCGAATCCCCGGGATGTAGCCGCCGAACTTCTTCATGTTCTCCGCGACGTCGACCGGGTCGAACGTGACAGCCGTGTAGAAGTAGCTGAAGAAGATGATCAGCGCCACGTAGATGACGTTGTAGAGAATGTTGCCGGGCGTGAGCAGCTCGGCGGCCCGATCCGCCCAGGGGTGTTGGACGAAGCTGGCGATCGTCCCGGGGAAGATCAGGATCGACGAGGCGAAGATCGGCGGGATGACGCCCGCGGTGTTGATCTTCAGCGGCAGGTGCGAGCTTTGTCCGCCGTACATGCGCCGGCCGACCACGCGCTTCGCGTACTGGACCGGGATCCGTCGCTGGCCGCGCTCGACGAAGATGATGCCGCCGATGACCAGGGCCATCAGGACGACCACCAGCAGCACGATGAACAAGGACAGCTCGCCCTCGTTCATGAACTGGAACGTCGTGGCGACGGCCGACGGCAAGGACGCCGCGATACCGGCGAAGATGATCAGCGAGATGCCGTTGCCGATGCCGCGCTCGGTCACCTGCTCACCGAGCCACATGATGAAGGCCGTACCCGAGGTGAGCGTGATCATGCTCATCAGGCGGAAGCTCCAGCCCGGGTTGTAGACGACGCCGCCGCCGCCCGGGGCCTGGATCTGCTCGAGGCCGATCGAGATGAAGAGGCTCTGGATCAGCGCCAAGGCGACCGTGCCGTAGCGCGTGTACTGCGTGATCTTGCGGCGGCCCGCCTCGCCTTCCTTCGAGAGACGCTCGAGGGTCGGGACGACGACGGTCAGCAGCTGGAGGATGATCGACGCGCTGATGTACGGCATGATGCCGAGCGCGAAGATCGAGAACCGCTCGAGCGCGCCGCCCGAGAACAGGTTCACGAGGCCGAACATGTTGTTCCGCGCCTCGTCGAAGAACGCCTGCATCGCCTTGCCGTCGATGCCCGGCGTCGGGATCGCGACCCCGATGCGGTACACCGCCAGCATTCCGGCCGTGAAGAGGAGACGCTTCTTCAGCTCCTCGACACGCAGCGCGTTGGAGAACCCGGTGGTCACGCGACGACCTCGACGCTGCCGCCCTTGGCCTCGATGGCAGCCTTGGCGGACTCGCTGAAGGCCTGCGCCTTCACCGTCAGCGCATGCTCGAGAGCTCCGTTGCCGAGGATCTTGACGCGCTTCGCACGGCGGCTGACGAGTCCGGCACCGGCGAGCGCCGCCGGATCGACCACGCTGCCGGCCGCGAAGCCCGCGAGGCTCGACAGATTCACGATCTCGTACTCCTTGCGGAACGGGTTCGTGAAGCCGCGCTTCGGTAGGCGGCGCTGCAGCGGCATCTGGCCGCCTTCGTAGCCCGGCGGACTGTTGCCGCCCGAGCGCGACTTACGGCCCTTGTGACCGCGACCGGCGGTCTTGCCGAGGCCAGAGCCCGTGCCGCGGCCGACGCGCTTGCGCGCCGAGCGGGCACCGGGAGCCGGATGGAGGCTCGAGAGATCCACTTAATTCGCCTCCTCGACTTCGATCAGGTGCGCGACCGCACGGATGCGTCCACGTGCCTGCGGGGTGTCTGCCACCAGCGAACGCGAGCCGCGCTTGCCGAGACCGAGGCAGCGCAGCGTTGCGCGCTGCCGCTCCGTCCCGCCGATCGGGCTGCCGTTCAGCGTGAGACGCAACGTCTTGTTGCTGGCCTCCGAGAGACCCGACATCCGCTTCAGCAGCTCGCCGATGCGAGCATCGCTCTGTCTCACCTTGCGAGACTTCATGACAACCTCAGGCAGCGCCGAGCTCGGCGGCTTCCTTGTTGCGCGTCCGTGCCACCTGCTCGGGGGAGCGCAGCATCGACAGCGCGGTGATGGTCGCGCGCACCATGTTGTGCGGGTTGTTCGAGCCGATGCACTTGGTCAGCACGTTCTGCACGCCGGCTGCCTCGACGACGGCGCGCACGCCGCCGCCCGCGATCACACCGGTACCGGGTCCGGCCGGGCGCATCATCACGATGCCCGCGCCGAAGCGACCGGTCACCTCGAAGGGAATCGTTCCCTCGTTCAGCGGCACGGTCATCAAGGATTTCTTCGCCTTGTCGATGCCCTTGCGGATCGCCTCGGGAACTTCCTTCGCCTTGCCGAGACCGAAGCCGACGTGTCCGGCACCGTCACCGACGACGACCAGGGCTCCGAAGCGGAACCGACGTCCGCCCTTCACCACCTTGGCGACGCGGTTGATGCTGACCACCTTCTCCTTGAGCTCGAGCCCATGGGGATCGACCCGCTCGCCCGTCGTTACCTGCACCGCTCGACTCCTTCGCGACTACCGCACGTGCTGATGAAACGTCTCAAAACTTGAGCCCCGCCTCGCGGGCAGCCTCGGCCAGCGTGCGAACCCGTCCGTGATAGAGGAAACCGTTGCGATCGAACACCACCGCCTCGATTCCGGCTTCGCGTGCCTTTCGCGCAACGAGCTCGCCGACTTCCTTCGCGGCGCTCTTGTTGCCCGACTTGCCGCCCAGCTTGTCGCGGACCTCGGCCGAGCGGCTCGAAGCGGCCGCCAGCGTGCGCCCGGACTCGTCCGAGATCACCTGCGCGTAGATGTGGTTCAGGCTCCGGTAGACGGTCAGCCGGGGCCGATCGTCGGTGCCGCGCACCCGCTTGCGCACGCGGGCCTGCCGCAGAGTCCGGCCCGGAGATCGCAGATTGGTCAGCATGATCGTTCCTCGTGCACTCGCGCGACGCCGCAGCGTCTCAAGCGGCGCCCGCCGCCTTGCCGGACTTCCGGCGAATCTTTTCCTCGGCGTACTTGATGCCCTTGCCCTTGTAGGGCTCGGGCGGACGGAGCTCGCGGATCGCCGCGGCGGTCGCGCCGATGACCTGCCGGTCCGGGCCCTCGAGCGTGATCGTGACCTGCTTGTCGATCTTCGCGGTGATGCCCGGCGGCAGCTGGAACAGGATCGGGTGCGAGTACCCGAGCGAGAACAGGATCGAGTTGCCGCGCAGGTCCGCGCGGTAGCCGACGCCGTTGATCTCGAGCACGCGCGTGAAGCCTGCGCTGAGGCCGGTCACCGTGTTGTAGATGCTCTTCCGGGTGAGCCCGTGCAGCGCGCGCACCTGGCGTCCGTTGCCTTCGCGGGCGACGAGCAGCTCGTCACCTTCCTGGCGCACCTGCACGTCCTTCGGGATCGCCACGGAGGCGGTCCCCTTCGGACCCTTGATGTCGACCGAGTCCGACTTCACCGCGACGCTGACGCCGCTGGGAAGCTTGACCGGGAGTCGTCCAATGCGGGACATCGATCCAACCTCGAAGCTGCTGGCTCACCACACCGCGCAGAGGATCTCGCCGCCCACCTTGCGCTCGCGCGCCTGGCGGTCCGGCAGGATGCCCTGCGGGGTCGAGAGAATGTTCACGCCGAGGCCGCGGCGCACCTTCGGCGCGTTCTCGGCGCCGACGTACACGCGCAGGCTCGGACGGCTCACGCGCTGGATGCCGGTGATGACGGGACGGCGCTGGGCGTCGTAGCGGAGGCCGATGCGGAGCTCCTTCTTCACGCCCTCGCCAACGACGGCGAAGTCCTTCAGGTAGCCCTCGTCGACCAAGACCGCGGTGATGCGCTCCTTGACCTTCGACCAAGGCACGTCGACGCGGTCCTTGCGCGCCAGGCTGCCGTTGCGGATGCGCGTCAGAAGGTCGGAAATCGGATCGGTCATCATGGGGCTTACCAGCTCGCCTTCGTCACGCCGGGGATCTGACCCTTGCGCGCCAGCTCGCGCAGGCAGATGCGGCACAGCTTGAACTTGCGATAGAACGCGCGCGACCTGCCGCACGACAAGCAGCGATTGTACTCGCGCACCGCGAACTTCTGCGGCAGCGCGGCTTTGATCCTGAGACACGTCTTGGCCATTCGTCGTTTCCTCGACCGGCGCCTTAGCTGCGGAACGGCATGCCGAGCGCTTTCAGGAGAGCCTTGCCCTCGCTGTCGCTGCGCGCGGTGGTGCAGATGGTCACGGTGAGCCCGCGGACCTTGTCGATCTTGTCGATGTCGATCTCGGGGAAGATGATCTGCTCGGTGACGCCGAGCGAGTAGTTGCCTCGTCCGTCGAAGGAGCGGTCGCTCACGCCCTTGAAGTCGCGCACGCGCGGCAGGGCGGTCGACAGCAGCCGATCGAGGAACTCGTACATGCGGGCGCCGCGCAGCGTGACCATCGCGCCGATCGGCATCTTCTCGCGCAGCTTGAAGTTCGCGATCGCCTTCTTGGAACGCGTGACGACCGGCTTCTGTCCGGTGATCGCCGTGAGCTCGGCGACCGCCGAGTCGACGACTTTCACGTTCTGGATCGCCTCGCCGAGACCCGTGTTGAGCACGATCTTCTCGAGCCGCGGGACCTGGAGCGGGTTCGACAGCCCGAGCTCCGACTGGAGCTGGGGCGCGATGCGCTCCTGGAAGGCCTTCTTCAATCTCGGGACCATCTTGCTGCCGCTTCCTTCTCGCTTCTCGCCGAGGCTCAACGCTCGGAGACCTCGCCGCAGCGGTGGCAGCGGCGGGCGATCTTGCCGTTGTCGAGAACCTTGGAGCCGCCGCGCGTAGGCTTGTTGCAGCGGTCGCAGACGAGCATCAGGTTCGAGAGATGGAGTGGCGACTCCTTCTCGACGATCCCGCCCGCCTGCTGGGCGCTGCGCCCCTTGCGGTGACGCTTGACCATGTTCAGGCGCTCGACGGTCGCGCGATTCTTCTCCGCGATCACGCGCAGGATCTTGCCGGTCTTGCCGCGTTCTTTCCCCGCGATGACCAGGACCGTGTCACCCTTCTTCAGGCGCGTCGGGATGCGGACCGGCCGGATGCCGCTTCCTGCCCGATTCTTCGTCAGAGCACTCATGAAACCTTCTCTCGAGCCTGGTTCGCCCGTCCGCTCAGATGACTTCCGGCGCGAGCGACACGATCTTCATGAAGCGCTTCGCGCGAAGCTCGCGTGCGATCGGCCCGAAGATGCGGGTTCCGACCGGCTCGCCTTCCTTGTCGATGAGGACTGCCGAGTTGTTGTCGAAGCGGATGTACGACCCGTCCGGGCGACCGACTTCCTTCGCCGTACGAACCACCACCGCCTTGACGACGTCGCCCTTCTTCACCTTCGAGTTCGGCGTCGCTTCCTTCACCGAGCCCACGATGACGTCGCCCAGCGACGCGTAGCGCCGGCGGCTGCCGCCGAGGACCTTGATGCAGAGCACCTTGCGGGCGCCGGAGTTGTCGGCGACGTCGAGTACAGTTTCCGTCTGGATCATTGCTCGCCTCGATCGCCGCTCAGGCCTGCGCCTTCTTGAGGATCGACACGACGGCCCAGCGCTTCTCGCGCGACAGCGGACGCGTCTCGATGATCTCGACGCGATCGCCCACGTTGCACGCGTTGCGCTCGTCGTGCGCCTTGAACTTCTTCCGAACCTTCAGATACTTCTTGTACTTCGGATGCTTGACGAGGCGCTCGACCAGAACGACCACCGTCTTGTCCATCTTGTTCGAGAACACGACTCCCGAACGGTGCTTGCGCTGTCCCGTCGACTGTTCCGTGGTGCTCATCTCAGCGTCCCGCTCCCGTGGCACGCTCGCGCTTGAGGGTCAGCACGCGAGCGAGGTCGCGGCGAACCATCCGCGCCTTCATCTTGTTCTCGATCTGTCCGGTCGCGCCGCGCAGACGGAGACGGAACATCTCCTCGCGGAAGTCGCGCTCCTTTTGGCCGAGCTCGTCGTCTCCGAGCTCACGAAGCTCTCTAAGCCGCATGATGTCGCTCCACGAACTGGGTCTGGATCGCGATCTTGTGCGCAGCGAGGCGGAACGCCTCCTTCGCGACGGCGCGATCCACGCCCTCCATCTCGAAGATCATCCGGCCCGGCTTGATCACGCAGACCCACAGCTCGGGCGAGCCCTTGCCCTTACCCATGCGGGTCTCGGCCGGCTTCTTGGTGAGCGGCTTGTCGGGGAACACGCGGATCCAGACGCGACCACCACGCTTGATGTGGCGCGTGAGCGCGATACGCGCGGCCTCCAGCTGGCGCGCGGTGAGCCAGCCGCGATCGACGGCCTTCAGGCCGTAGTCGCCGAAGGCCAGCGTCGCACCACGGTACGCCGTGCCGGGGTTGCGGCTCTTGTGCTGCTTCCTGAACTTGACTCGCTTCGGGGCTAGCATGACCTCTGCCTCGCCTCAGGCGCCGACGGCCTGACGCTGCTCCTCCTCGCGGGAGAGCACGTCGCCACGCATGACCCACGCCTTGATGCCGATCACGCCGTAGGTGGTCTTCGCCTCGGCGAAGCCGTAGCTGATGTCCGCACGGAGCGTGTGCAGAGGCACGCGACCTTCGCGGTACCACTCGCGACGCGCGATCTCGGCGCCGCCGAGACGGCCCGAGCACTGGATGCGGACGCCCTGGGCGCCCATGCGCATCGCGCGCGCAACCGCTTCCTTCATCGCACGACGGAACGCGACGCGACGCTCGAGCTGCAGGCCGACGTTCTCCGCGACGAGCTGCGCGTCGATGTCCGGACGGCGCACCTCGATGATGTTGATGTAGGTCTCCTTGCCCATGAGCTTGTTCAGCTCTGCCTTCAGCTTTTCGATCTCGGCGCCCTTCTTGCCGATGACGATGCCGGGGCGGGCAGTGTGGATGTTGACCTTGGCCTTGTTGGCGGCACGCTCGATCTCGATCTTCGAGATGCCCGCGTGATACAGCCGCTTCTTGAGGAAGCGCCGCACGCGGATGTCCTCGTGCAGCAGCTCGGCGTAGTCACGCTTCGCGAACCAGCGAGACTCCCAGTTCTCGATGACGCCGACGCGGAACCCCTTCGGGTGAGTCTTGTGTCCCATGTGCTTCCTACCGCTCGTCGACCACGACGGTGACGTGACTGCTGCGCTTGAAGATCCGGGTGGCGCGCCCCTGCGCGCGCGGCAGCGTGCGCTTCTGGGTCGGGCCCTCGTCGACGTACGCCTTCTTCACGTACAGCTGGTCGACATCGACGTTCTGGGTGTTCTCCGCGTTGGCGACCGCCGAGCGCAGCGTCTTGGCGATCAGCCGGGCCGCCTTCTTCGGCGTGAAGTCCAGAACGGACAACGCCTCGCCGACGTTGCGACCGCGGATCAGATCCACGACCAGGCGCGCCTTGCGCGGTGACATCCGGATGTAGCGGGTTCTCGCTCGGACTTCCATGGTTGCCTCAGCGCTTGACCGCGGCCTTCGTGTCGGTCTTCCGGTCTCCGGAATGGCCGTGGAAGGTACGCGTGGGGGCGAACTCGCCCAGCTTGTGGCCCACCATGTTCTCGGTGACGAACATGGGGATGAACTTGCGGCCGTTGTGGACCGCAATCGTATGACCCAGCATGTCGGGGATGATGGTGGAGCGACGCGACCACGTGCGGATCACGCGCTTCTCGCCGCTGGAGTTCATCGCATCGACCTTCTTGACGAGGTGGTCGTCGACGAAGGGTCCCTTCTTGACCGAACGCGGCATCTAGGCGCTCCTCACTTCTTCTTCCGGCGCTGCACGATGAGCTTCGTCGTGCGCTTGTTGCGGCGCGTCTTGTAGCCCTTGGTCGGCGTGCCCCACGGCGACGTCGGATGGTTGCCCTTCGAGCGACCCTCGCCGCCACCGTGCGGGTGGTCGACCGGGTTCATCGCCATGCCGCGGACGTGCGGGCGACGGCCGAGCCAGCGCTTGCGGCCGGCCTTGCCGAGCGACGTGTTCTCGTGCGCGATGTTGCCGACCTGACCGATGGTCGCGTAGCAGACGAGACGCACGCGGCGCTGCTCACCCGAAGGGAGCTTCACCTGCGCGTAGTCGCCTTCCTTCGCCATCAGCTGCGCCGCGGTGCCCGCGCTGCGGACCAGCTGTCCGCCACGGCCCTCGGTGAGCTCGATGTTGTGGATCGTGGTGCCGAGCGGGATGTCCTTGAGCGGCAGCGCGTTGCCCGGCTTGATGTCCGAGCCCGGACCCGCGACCACCGTATCCCCGACCTGCAGGCCGATCGGCGACAGGATGTAGCGCTTCTCGCCGTCCGCGTAGTGGAGCAGCGCAAGATGCGCCGAGCGGTTCGGATCGTAGTCGATCGACGCGACCTTGGCCGGCACCGTCAGCTTGTCGCGACGGAAGTCGACGATCCGCAGACGACGCTTGTGCCCGCCGCCACGGTAGCGCGTGGTGACGCGCCCGTTGTTGTTGCGACCGCCGCTCGAGTGCAGCGGACCGGTCAACGCCTTCGGCGGCTTCGCATCCGAGACGATGCTCAGGTCGCGGCCGGTCTGGAAGCGTCGCCCCGGCGACGTCGGCTTGAAGTATCCTGCGCTACGCATCACGCACCCTCGAAGAAGTCGATGCGCTGCCCTTCGGCGAGCGTCACGTACGCCTTCTTCCAGTCGGAGCGGCGTCCCATCGAGCGGCCCACGCGACGCGTCTTGCCGAGCACGTTCACCGTCCGAACCTTGACGACCTTGACGTTGAAGAACTGCTCGACCGCGCGCTGGATCTCGACCTTGTTGGCGTCACGCGAGACCCGGAACAGGACCTGATTCGCCTGCTCGTTGACCAGCGTGCCCTTCTCGGTGATCAGCGGCGAGCGGATGATCTCGGAGTAGTGCTTCATTTCTCGAGCCTCTCGGCGAGCGCCTGCACCGCCTCCTGCGTGAGCAGAACGTGCTGGTGCTTGAGCACGTCGTAGACGTTGACACCGGCCGAGCGCAGGACCTTGACGGACTTCAGGTTCCGCGCGGCGCGCTCGAGGGCGATGTTCTCGTCCTTGCTGATGATCAGCACGCTGCCGCTGAGCCCGAGGGCACCGAGCATCTCGACGACCCGCTTGGTCTTCGGCTCGGCGAGCTCGATCCGATCGACGACGGTGAGCGCACCGTTGCGCTGCCGGTCGGCGAGGACCGAGCGCAGGGCGACGCGACGCGCCTTCGCGGGCACGCGGTAGCTGTAATCACGCGGCTGCGGGCCGAACACGGTCGCACCACCAGCCCAGATCGGCGACCGGTTGCTGCCGGAGCGGGCGCGGCCGGTGCCCTTCTGGCGCCAGGGCTTCGCGCCGCCACCGGACACGAAGCCACGCGTCTTGGTGGCGTGGGTGCCGGCGCGGCGGCTCGCCTGCTGCATGTGGACCACCTCGTAGACGAGGTGCTCGCGCGGCTTCTCGCCGAACAGGCCGGGCAGCGTGATGTCGCCCTTGCTGCCGCCGTCGGCGCCGCGCAGCGAAGCACGGATCTCCGTCGTGGTGCTCACTGCTCGACTCCTCCGACCGGCCGGACGATGACGTAGCCGCCGCGCGAGCCGGGCACCGCACCGCGGACGAGGATCAGGTTCTTGTCCGAGCGGATCTGAACGACCGGCAGATTGCGCGTCGTGACGCGGTCGCTGCCGTAACGGCCCGCCATGCGCTTGCCCTTGAAGACGCGGCCCGGGTACGAGCGGTTGCCGATCGATCCGCCGTGGCGGAAGTACTCGTGCGTGCCGTGCGATCCAGGGAAGCCCGCGAAGCCGTGCCGCTTGATGACACCGCTGTAGCCACGGCCCTTGGTCGTGCCGGTGACGTTGACCATGTCGCCATCCTTGAAGAGATCGGCGACGGTCAGCGTGGCGCCCAGCTCGAGCTGCTCGCCACCGTGGAACTCGCGCAGCAGGGAGAACGTTCCCTTCCCTGCCTTCGCCGCGTGCCCGACGGCAGCCTTGGTCTCGCGGTGCGGCTTGGACGGCGCGAAGCCCAGCTGCACGGCCGTGTAGCCGTCGCGATCCGGCGTCTTCCGCTGCACGACGACGCACGGTCCCGCCTCGATCACGGTGACCGGAACCGAACGGCCGTTCGGCAGCAGGAGCTGCGTCATGCCGAGCTTCTTGCCCAGCAAGCCGAGCCTCTTCCGCGCCGGGACGGAGCCGACCTGCGGCGCGCCCTCAACGGTTGCCATGAACCACCTCTGTTCCGCGTGATCGCATCGTTACCAACCAGGACTACTGAAGTTTGATCTCGACATCGACGCCGGCCGACAGGTCGAGCTTGCCGAGTGCATCGATCGTCTGCTGGGTCGGATCGAGGATGTCGAGCAGCCGCTTGTGCGTCCGGATCTCGAAGTGCTCGCGCGACTTCTTGTCGACGTGCGGCGACCGGTTCACCGTGAAGCGCTCGATACGCGTCGGCAGCGGGATCGGACCCGCCAGACGGCCGCCGGTGCGCCGCACGGTCTCGACGATCTCGCGCACCGACTGGTCGAGCAGGCGGTAGTCGTACGCTTTCAGCCGGATGCGGATCTTGTCGTTCATTCCCATTCGTCCCCGTGCGGTGCTCGCCGGAGCGCGTTGCGCTCCGGCGCCGCTCCTCCGATGGACCTGGAGCGCGGGCAGAGCCCGCGCTCCTCGCTGTCAATGATCGCTGATTCTGCTTACTCGATGATCTTGCCGACGACGCCCGCGCCGACGGTGCGGCCGCCCTCGCGGATGGCGAAGCGGAGACCCTCGTCCATCGCGATCGGCGTGATCAGCTTGACGGTGACCTTCACGTTGTCACCCGGCATGACCATCTCGGTGCCCTCGGGAAGGGTCATGACGCCGGTCACGTCCGTGGTGCGGAAGTAGAACTGGGGCCGGTAGCCGTTGAAGAACGGCGTGTGGCGACCACCCTCTTCCTTGGTGAGGACGTAGATCTGCGCCTCGTAGTTCGTGTGCGGCGTGATCGAGCCGGGCTTCGCGAGCACCTGGCCGCGCTCGATGTCCTCGCGCTTCACGCCGCGGAGCAGCGCGCCGATGTTGTCGCCCGCCTGGCCCTGATCGAGCAGCTTGCGGAACATCTCGACGCCGGTGACGGTGGTCTTGACGGTCGGCTTGATGCCGACGATCTCGACTTCCTCACCGACCTTGATGACGCCCTTCTCGACGCGTCCCGTCGCGACCGTGCCGCGACCCGAGATCGAGAACACGTCCTCGACCGGCATCAGGAACGGGGCGTCGATCGCACGCTGCGGCTCGGGGATGTACGAATCGACGGCCTCCATGAGGCGGTCGATCGATGGCTCGCCGAGCTCGCTCTTGTCGCCCTCGAGAGCCTTGAGCGCGCTGCCGCGGATGATGGGAATGTCGTCGCCCGGGAACTCGTACTTCGAGAGCAGCTCGCGGACCTCGAGCTCGACGAGGTCGAGCAGCTCGGCGTCCTCGACGGCGTCGACCTTGTTCATGAACACCACGATGCGGGGCACGCCGACCTGGCGCGCGAGCAGAATGTGCTCACGGGTCTGCGGCATCGGGCCGTCGGTCGCGGCGACCACCAGGATCGCGCCGTCCATCTGGGCGGCGCCGGTGATCATGTTCTTGATGTAGTCGGCGTGGCCCGGGCAGTCGACGTGCGCGTAGTGGCGCTTCTCGGTCTCGTACTCGACGTGCGCGGTCGCGATCGTGATGCCGCGGGCGCGCTCCTCGGGCGCCTTGTCGATCTGGTCGAACGCGATGTACGAGCCCATCTTCTTCGCGGCCTGGACCTTCGTGATCGCCGCGGTGAGCGTGGTCTTGCCATGGTCGATGTGACCGATCGTGCCCACGTTCACGTGCGGCTTGGTGCGCTCGAACTTTGCCTTCGCCATTGCTGCCTCTCCCAGTGTTCGCCGGGGCTGTTCCCGGCGATCCTCCTTCGATCGATTGCTACCTGACTATGCCCCGACGGCCTTTGCGGTGATCTCCTCGGAGATCGCCGCGGGAACCGGCTCGTAGTGCGCGAACTGCATGGTGTAGGTGGCGCGGCCCTGCGTCATGGAGCGCAGCTCGGTTGCATAACCGAACATCTCCTTGAGCGGGACCTCCGCGTTGATGACCTGGGCGCCGCCGCGCGGCTCCATGCCCTGGATCTTGCCGCGACGGCCACTCAGGTTGCCGATGACGTCGCCCATGAAATCCTCGGGAACGACGACCTCGACCGCCATGATCGGCTCGAGGATGACCGGCGATGCCTTCCGACAGGCGTCCTTGAAGCAGATCGAGGCCGCGATCTTGAACGCCATCTCGGACGAGTCGACCTCGTGGTACGACCCGTCGTACAGGGCGACCTTGATGTCGACGACCGGGTAGCCGGCGAGGACGCCCGCATCGAGAGCTTCCTTGACGCCCTTCTCGACCGCCGGGATGTACTCGCGGGGAACCGTTCCGCCCTTGACCTCGTCCTTGAACTCGAAGCCGCTGCCCGGAGGGAGCGGCTCGACGCGCAGGAGGACGTGGCCGTACTGGCCGCGACCGCCGGTCTGACGGACGAACTTGTGCTCCTCCTCGACCTTCTTGCGGATGGTCTCGCGGTACGCGACCTGCGGCTTACCGACGTTCGCGTCGACCTTGAACTCACGCAGCAGGCGGTCCACGATGATCTCGAGGTGGAGTTCGCCCATGCCGGCGATGATCGTCTGACCGGTTTCCTTGTCGGTGCGGACGCGGAACGACGGATCCTCGGTCGCGAGCTTTGCGAGCGACGTGCCGAGCTTCTCCTGGTCGGCCTTGGTCTTCGGCTCGATCGCGATGTCGATGACGGGATCCGGGAAGTCGATCGACTCGAGGATGATCGGCGCGTTGTCGGCGCACAGCGTGTCGCCGGTGCGCGTATCGCGGAGACCGACGGCGGCGGCGATGTCGCCGGCGCACACGTCCTTGATCTCCTCGCGCTTGTTCGCGTGCATCTTCAGGAGGCGGCCGATGCGCTCCTTCTTGTTGCGCGTCGAGTTGAGGACGTGCGAGCCCGACTCCATGGTGCCGGAGTAGACACGGAAGAAGGTGAGCGCACCGACGAACGGGTCGGTCATGATCTTGAAGGCGAGCGCCGAGAACGGAGCGTTGTCGGCGGCCTTGCGCGTGTCTTCCTTGCCGTCGGTGTCGACGCCCTGGACGGGCGGCTTGTCGAGCGGCGACGGCAGGTACTCGACGACCGCGTCGAGCAGCGTCTGAACGCCCTTGTTCTTGAACGCGCTGCCGCACAGCACGGGAACGATCTTCGACTCGAGAGTGCCCTTGCGGATCGCGGCCTTCAGCTCCGGAACCGTGACGTCCTTGCCCTCGAGATACTTCTCGAGCAGCCCCTCGTCGAACTCGGCGGCGGCCTCGAGCAGCTTGTCGCGCCCCTCGGCGGCGGCGTCGGCGAGATCCGCCGGGATCGCGCCGGCCTTGAAGTTCGCGCCCAGGCTGTCGTCGTCCCAGATCAGCGCCTGCATCGTCACCAGGTCGATGATGCCGCGGAAGTTCTCCTCGCTGCCGACCGGGAGGTTCACCGGGATCGCGTTCGCGCGCAGGCGGTCCTTCATCATCGCGACGCTGCGCTCGAAATTGGCGCCGACGCGGTCCATCTTGTTGACGAACGCGATGCGCGGGACGCCGTACTTGTCGGCCTGACGCCACACGGTCTCGGACTGCGGCTCGACGCCGGCGACGGAGTCGAACAGCGCGACCGCGCCGTCGAGGACGCGCAGCGAACGCTCCACCTCCATGGTGAAGTCGACGTGGCCCGGCGTGTCGATGATGTTGATGCGGTGATCGTTCCAGTTGCAGGTCGTCGCCGCCGACGTGATCGTGATGCCCCGCTCCTGCTCCTGGGCCATCCAGTCCATCGTCGCGGTGCCTTCGTGCACCTCACCGATCTTGTAGTTGATGCCGGTGTAGAAGAGGATGCGCTCGGTGGTCGTGGTCTTGCCGGCATCGATGTGCGCCATGATGCCGATGTTGCGCGTTTTCTCGAGCGGAGCTTGACGTGGCATGAGAGAGTTCGCCTTGATCTTCAGCGCAGCGGACTGCCCTGATCACCACCGATAATGCGCGAAGGCATTGTTCGCCTCCGCCATGCGATGCGTGTCTTCCTTCTTCTTGACGGCGTTGCCGCGATTGCTGGCGGCGTCGAGCAGCTCGTTCGCGAGGCGCTCCGCCATCGACTTCTCGTGGCGGGCACGGCTCGACTGGACCAGCCAGCGCATGCCGAGCGCGACCCGGCGCGGCTGCCGAACCTCGACCGGCACCTGGTAGGTCGCACCACCGACGCGACGGGAGCGAACCTCGACGGCCGGCTTCACGTTGTCGAGCGCCTTCTTGAAGACTCCGAGCGGGTCTTCCTGCGTCTTCTCGGCGATCGAGTCGAGCGCGCCGTAGAAGATGCGCTCGGTGAGGCTCTTCTTGCCACCAAACATCATGGCGTTCATGAACTTGGTGACCAGCCGGTCGTGATATTTCGGGTCCGGGAGAACATCCCGCCGGCCCACCTCACCTTTACGTGGCATACGATTTCAGCTTCATGGCCCGCCGCTCGAGCAGCGACGGGCGGGTTGCGGGGGCGACGGCGATCGAACGACGACGTGCTCGATGCCTCCCCCTGCCCTGTACGGTTGGCTTTGCTCCCTCGACTCTTACTTGGGTCGCTTCGCGCCGTACTTGGAACGGCCTCTCTTGCGATCCTGGACTCCGACGGCGTCGAGCGTGCCGCGGATGATGTGGTAGCGGACGCCGGGAAGATCCTTGACGCGGCCACCGCGGATCAGAACGACCGAATGTTCCTGCAGGTTGTGGCCGATACCCGGGATGTAGGACGTCACCTCGATCCCGTTGGTGAGCTTCACACGGGCCACCTTGCGGAGCGCCGAGTTCGGCTTCTTGGGGGTCGAGGTGTAGACGCGCGTGCACACGCCGCGCTTCTGAGGTGACTTCTGGAGCGCAGGCGTCGCCATCTTGCGGCGCTGCTTCTCGCGCCCCTTGCTCACCAGCTGATTGATCGTCGGCATCGGTTCTCTCTGCAGATCTGTGCGTTCTGCCGCCGTCCGAGCAGGGAGGCGCCCAGGACGGGCCCTCCCTCGATCTCGTGACTGCCCCCTCGCAACGCTCCGTTCAGCGCCGACAACTCGGCCGGCGCCCACGAGCGTGGGCGAGAAAATCGCTAAAGCGGAGCGTTGTAGGGGACTACAGGTTAGCTGTCAAGCGACCTCCGCCGGTGAGCCCACCGGGGACTCTCCGACCAGGCCGGTCTCCTCGTCCGGAAGGCTCCCGGCCTCCGGCTCGTGGACGTCCACCTCGATCCGGTTGTAGCGCGCGACACCCGTTCCGGCCGGGATCAGCCGTCCCATGATGACGTTTTCCTTCAACCCGACCAGACGGTCGACCTTGCCGTTGAGTGCCGCTTCCGTGAGCACCTTGGTGGTCTCCTGGAAGGACGCCGCCGAGATGAAGCTCTCGGTCGACAGGCTGGCCTTGGTGATGCCGAGAAGCAGGTCCTCGGCCCTGGCCGGCTCGCCGCCGGAGTTCTCGATGCGCCGGTTCTCCTCGTCGAACCGCCAGCGCTCGACATGATCGCCGACCAGGAATTCGCTGTCCCCCGCCTGCGTGATGCGCACCCGGCGCAGCATCTGCCGGACGATGACTTCGATGTGCTTGTCGTTGATGCGCACGCCCTGGAGCCGGTAGATCTCCTGGATCTCGTCGACCAGGAACTTGGCGAGCTCCTTCTGGCCCTTGATGGTCAGGATGTCGTGCGGGTTGGTCGAGCCGTCCATCAGCGGGTCGCCGGCACGGACGTGATCGCCCGGGTGCACGCGGATGTGCTTGCCCTTCGGGATCAGGTACTCGCGCGGCTCGCCGACCTCCGGCGTGACCTCGATCTTCCGCTTGCCCTTGGTGTCCTTGCCGTACGAGACGACGCCGTCGATCTCGCTGACGACCGCGAACTCCTTCGGCTTGCGCGCCTCGAAGAGCTCGGCGACACGCGGCAGACCACCGGTGATGTCCTTGGTCTTGGTGGTCTCTCGCGGCATCTTCGCGAGCACGTCGCCCGCGACGACCTCCTGCCCGTCGACGACGGACAGATGGATGCCGACCGGCAGCTGGTAGCGCGCCTCTTGGCCGCTCGACAGCTTCACGGTCTTGCCGTCCTTGCCCTTGATGGAGATGCGCGGCGACGGCTGCGTGCCGGTCGAGGCTTCGGCCGCGGCACCGCGCTTCTTCGGCTTCGGCGCCTCGGGCTGCGTGCCCAGCGCCGCCGTGTAGTCGATGACGACCGTGTTGGAGAGGCCCGTGCGCTCGTCGAGACGGTCCTCGATCGTCACACCCTCCATCAGGTCGCCGTACTTCACGATGCCCGACACCTCGGTGAGGATCGGGGTCGTGTACGGGTCCCACTCGGCGATGCGGGCACCGGCCTTGACCGACTCGCCGTCCTTCACCTTGAGCTTGGCGCCGTACACGATCGGGTAGCGCTCGCGCTCGCGCTCGCGGCCACTCTGCGCCGACTCCTCGACGATGGTGATCTGGCCATTGCGCGACATGACGACGAGGTCGCCGTCCTTGTTCGCGACGGTATTGAGGCTGTGGAAGCGGACCACACCGGCGTTGCGCGTGTCGAGCTCGGTCTGCTCGACGTGCCGGCTCGCCGTGCCACCGATGTGGAAGGTGCGCATCGTGAGCTGCGTGCCGGGCTCGCCGATCGACTGCGCCGCGATGACACCGATCGCCTCACCGATGTTGACCATCTGCCCACGCGCCAGGTCGCGGCCGTAGCAGCGGCCGCAGACGCCGTTCTTCGACTGGCAGGTCAGCACCGAGCGGATCTTGACGTGGTCGACGCTCGCCTTCTCGATGAGCTCGACCTTGTCCTCGTCGATCTCGTCGTTTGCCGGCACCAGCGTGCTGCCGTCGAACGGATCGAGGATGTCCTCGAGGGCCACGCGTCCGAGGACGCGATCACCGAGCGACTCGATGATCTCGCCACCCTCGACCAGCGGCGTCATGTCGATGCCGTCGAGCGTCTCGCAATCGGTCTCGGTGATGATCGAGTCCTGCGCGACGTCGACCAGACGACGCGTCAGATAGCCGGAGTTGGCCGTCTTGAGCGCCGTGTCGGCGAGGCCCTTGCGGGCGCCGTGCGTCGAGATGAAGTACTGGAGAACCGTCAGCCCCTCGCGGAAGTTCGCGGTGATCGGGGTCTCGATGATCTCGCCCGACGGCTTGGCCATCAGGCCGCGCATGCCGGCGAGCTGACGGATCTGCTGCGCCGAGCCGCGCGCGCCGGAGTCCGCCATCATCCAGATCGGGTTGAAGCTGTCGATCTTCTCGCCCTCGTAGACCTCCTCGCGCAGCTCCTTGAGCATCTCGTGCGCGATCGCGTCGGTCTTCTCGGCCCAGATGTCGACGACCTTGTTGTAGCGCTCGCCGTCGGTGATCAGACCCTTCGCATACTGATCGGCGATCTCCGCGACTTCCTTCGTCGCGTCGTCGATCAGGGCGTGCTTCGCGTTCGGGATCTTCATGTCCTTGATCCCGATCGAGATGCCGGCGCGCGTCGCGTGGAAGTAGCCGGTGTCCTTCAGCCGATCGGCGAAGACCACCGTGGCCTTGTTGCCGGAGCGGCGGTAGGCGATGTCGATGAGCTCCGCGAGCTCCTTCTTCTTCATCACCCGGTTGACCTTGGAGAACGGGATCTCGTCGGGCGCGATCTCGTAGAGCAGAACGCGGCCGACCGTCGAATCGACCAGCTCGCCGTCGATGCGGACCTTGATCTTGGCCTGCAGCGCGACCTCTTGCTGGTCGAACGCGATGCGCACCTCCTCGCGGCTCGAGAAGATGCTGCCCGTGCCCTTCGCTCCGGGACGCTCGCGCGTCATCCAGTAGAGGCCGAGAACCGTGTCCTGGGTCGGCACGATGATCGGCTTGCCGTTCGCGGGCGAGAGGATGTTGTTGGTCGACATCATCAGCGCACGCGCCTCGACCTGCGCCTCGACCGACAGCGGCACGTGCACCGCCATCTGGTCGCCGTCGAAGTCGGCGTTGTACGCGGCGCAGACCAGCGGGTGCAGCTGGATCGCCTTGCCCTCGATGAGCACCGGCTCGAACGCCTGGATGCCGAGGCGGTGCAGCGTGGGCGCGCGGTTGAGCAGAACCGGGTGCTCGCGGATCACCTCGTCGAGGATGTCCCACACCTCGGGACGCTCCTTCTCGACCATCTTCTTGGCGCTCTTGATGGTCGTGACGGCGCCGCGCTCCTCGAGCTTGTTGTAGATGAAGGGCTTGAACAGCTCCAGCGCCATCTTCTTCGGCAGACCGCACTGGTGCAGCCGAAGCTCCGGGCCGACGACGATAACCGAGCGGCCCGAGTAGTCGACACGCTTGCCGAGCAGGTTCTGACGGAAGCGGCCGGTCTTGCCCTTCAGCATGTCCGACAGCGACTTGAGCGGCCGCTTGTTCGGACCCGTGATCGCGCGACCACGGCGGCCGTTGTCGAACAGCGCGTCGACGGCCTCCTGCAGCATGCGCTTCTCGTTCCGGATGATGATGTCCGGCGCCTGCAGCTCCATCAGACGCTTCAAACGATTGTTGCGATTGATGACGCGACGGTAGAGGTCGTTGAGATCGGACGTCGCGAAGCGGCCGCCGTCGAGCGGAACGAGGGGACGCAGATCGGGTGGGATGACCGGGATGACCTCGAGGATCATCCACTCGGGACGGTTGCCCGACTTGCGGAGCGCGTTGAGAACCTTGAGCCGCTTCGCGAGCTTCTTGCGCTTCGCCTCGCTGGTCGCGGCGCGCATCTCACTGCGCAGCTCCTCGCTCAGCGAAGGAACGTCGATCTCCTTCAGCATCGCGCGGATCGCCTCGGCGCCCATCTCGGCACGGAAGCCGTCGGGGCCGAAGTCCTCGATCGCCTTGCGATACTTGGTCTCGGTGAGAAGCTCGTGCTTCTGCAGCCCGGAGTCCTTCGGATCGATGACGACGTAGGACTCGAAGTACAGGATCTTCTCGATCTCCTTGAGCGTCAGATCGAGAACCGTGCCGATGCGCGACGGGAGGCTCTTCAGGAACCAGATGTGCGCGACCGGCGTCGCGAGGTCGATGTGGCCCATGCGCTCGCGGCGGACCTTGGACTGGATGACCTCGACGCCGCACTTCTCGCAGACCACGCCACGGTGCCGCATGCGCTTGTACTTGCCGCAGTTGCACTCGTAGTCCTTGGTCGGTCCGAAGATCTTGGCGCAGAACAGCCCGTCACGCTCGGGCTTGAACGTGCGGTAGTTGATGGTCTCCGGCTTCTTGACCTCACCGTGCGACCAGGAGCGGATCTTGTCGGGAGAAGCGATCGAGATCCGCAGCGCCCCGAACGACACCGGGTTCTTCGGCTTCTCGAACAAGCTAAAAAGATCTTCCATCTCTTCTTCACCCTTGCCGGCGGCCGGGCATCCCGAAGGACGAGGCCGGCCACCGTCTCAGTTCGTTGGCGTCACTCATCTCCGACGGCGGTCGCGAGTGCCGGCGGCGCTTCCTCGAGGAGCTCGACGTCCAGTGCCAGGCTCTGCAGCTCCTTCAGCATGACGTTGAAGGACTCCGGCAAGCCGGGCTCGAGGACGCTCTCGCCCTTGACGATGGCCTCGTACATGCGCGTTCGGCCGACCACGTCGTCGGACTTCACGGTGAGCATCTCCTGCAGCGAGTAGGCCGCTCCGTACGACTCGAGCGCCCACACCTCCATCTCGCCGAGACGCTGGCCACCGAACTGCGCCTTGCCGCCCAGCGGCTGCTGCGTCACGAGCGAGTACGGACCGGTGGAGCGCGCGTGGATCTTGTCGTCCACCAGGTGGTGCAGCTTCAGCATGTAGATCACGCCGACGGTGACCGGCTGGTCGAACGGCTGGCCGGTACGGCCGTCGTGCAACGTCGTCTGGCCGGTTTCCGGTAGGTCCGCCTTGCCGAGCAGGTGGAAGATCTCCTGCTCGCTCGCGCCGTCGAACACCGGCGACGCCATGTGCACGCCGCGCGCCGCGCGCGCCGCGATCTTCGCGATGTCCTCGTCGGGCA
Organism: Candidatus Binatia bacterium; assembly: GCA_019749875.1. GTDB lineage: Bacteria > Desulfobacterota > Binatia > UBA12015 > UBA12015 > VGTK01. The sequence goes on from JAIEPK010000305.1 coordinate 22,392, forward strand.
CTGCGTCGATCAGGTCGCCGAACTCCTTGCCGTAAAGCTCCTTCAGCGCCTTCCGGGCACCATCGATGCCCTTGCCGTTGTTCGCCTCACGATGGACCTTGGCACCGAGCTCCCGCGCCGCCCAGCCGAGGTGCGTCTCGAGAATCTGGCCGACGTTCATGCGGGACGGCACGCCGAGCGGATTGAGCACGATGTCGACCGGTGTGCCGTCTGCGAGGTACGGCATGTCCTCCTCGGGCAGGATGCGCGAGAGGACGCCCTTGTTGCCGTGCCGGCCGGCCATCTTGTCGCCGACCTGAAGCTTGCGCTTGATGGCCACGAAGATCTTGACCATCTTGATGACGCCCGGTGCGAGCTCGTCTCCTGCCTGGAGGCGCGCAATCTTGTCCTGCGTCGCGCGCTGCAGCCGGTCGATCTGGTCGCGCATCGCGCGACACGCCCGCTCGAGCTCGCCTTCGGCGCGCTCGTCGCCGATGCGGATGTCGCCCCAGTACGTCGACGGCATCTTGTCGATGTCGTCGGCCGCCAGCTCGTGCCCCTTGGGCAGGAACTGTCGGCGCTGGTCGTCCGCGATCCGGTTGGTGGTGACCTTGCCGACCACGAGCTTCTTCACCTTGCGCGCCGTGCTCTCGCGGACGATCCGGACCTGATCCTCCTCGTCCTTCTTGAGCCGCGCGACCTCGCTCTCCTCGATCTGGCGCGAGCGCTCGTCCTTGGTGACGCCCTTGCGCGAGAACACGCGCGCCTCGATCACCGTGCCCTCGACCCCCGGCGGGACCTTCAGGGACGTGTCGCGGACCTCGCCGGCCTTCTCACCGAAGATGGCGCGCAGCAGCTTCTCTTCGGGCGAGAGCTGCGTCTCGCCCTTGGGTGTGATCTTGCCGACCAGGATGTCGCCGGGCCGGACCTCCGCACCGATGCGGATGATGCCCGACTCGTCGAGGTTCATCAGCGCCTCTTCACCCACGTTCGGGATGTCGCGCGTGATGTCTTCCGGACCGAGCTTGGTGTCGCGCGCGACGCACTCGAACTCCTCGATGTGCACCGAGGTGAAGAGATCTTCCTTCACCACGCGCTCGCTGATCAGGATCGAGTCCTCGAAGTTGTAGCCGCCCCAGGGCATGAAGGCGACGAGGACGTTGCGACCCAGCGCCAGCTCGCCCATCTCGGTGGCGGGCCCATCGGCGAGCACGTCGCCGGCCGACACCTTGTCACCGACCTTGACGATCGGCTTCTGATTGACGCAGGTGCTCTGGTTCGAGCGCTGGTACTTGATCAGCGGATGGATGTCGATGCCGGTGTCGATGCCGTCCGAGCGCGGATTGGTCGCGCGGATGACGACGCGCGTCGCGTCGACGCTCTCGACGATCCCGTCGCGCCGGGCGAGCACGGTGACGCCGGAGTCGCGCGCGACGGTGCTCTCCATGCCGGTGCCGACCAGCGGCGCGTCGGTGCGCAGCAGCGGAACGGCCTGGCGCTGCATGTTCGACCCCATGAGCGCGCGGTTCGCGTCGTCGTTCTCGAGGAACGGGATGAGCGATGCCGCCACGGACACCAGCTGGTTCGGCGACACGTCCATGAACTCGAGCTGGTCGGGTGCGACCTGCTGGAACTCGCCGGCGGTCCGGGCCGAGACGATCTCGGCCGAGAACTTGCCTTGCGGGTCGAGCGGCGCGTTCGCCTGCGCGATGACGTGATCCTCCTCCTCGAGTGCGGAGAGGTAGTGGATCTCTTCCGTCGCGCGGCCGTCGTCGACCTTGCGGTACGGAGTCTCGACGAAGCCGTAGTCGTTGACGCGAGCGTACGTCGAGAGCGACGCGATCAGACCGATGTTCGGGCCTTCCGGCGTCTCGATCGGGCACACGCGGCCGTAGTGCGTTGGGTGGACGTCGCGCACCTCGAAGCCGGCCCGCTCGCGCGTCAGACCGCCGGGTCCGAGCGCGGAGAGGCGACGCTTGTGCGTCACTTCCGACAGCGGGTTCGTCTGGTCCATGAACTGCGACAGCTGCGACGACCCGAAGAACTCCTTGATGACCGCGGCGACCGGCTTGTAGTTGATGAGCTCCTGCGGCATCAGCGTCTCGATGTCCTGCAGGCTCATGCGCTCCTTGATGGCGCGCTCCATGCGGACGAGGCCGATGCGGTACTGGTTCTCGACCAGCTCGCCGACCGCGCGCACGCGACGGTTGCCGAGGTGATCGATGTCGTCGACCTGGCCGTTGCCGTTCTTGAGATCGATCAGGTAGCGCACGACCTCCAGGATGTCCTGGCTGCGCAGCGTGCCCTGCTCGAGCGGCGCGTCCAGACGAAGCTTGTGATTGAGCTTCAGCCGACCGACGCGCGACAGGTCGTAGCGGTCCTTGTTGAAGAACAGATTGTCGAAGAACGTCCGCGCCGTCTCGCGGGTCGGCGGATCACCAGGACGGAGACGCTTGTAGATCTCCATGATCGCCTCGTCCGGCGAAGAGATCTTGTCCTGCAGCATCGTGTTGCGGAGCGAAGGTCCGGCGTGATCGAGGAACAGGACGTCGAAGCGCTCGATGTTTCGCTCGCGCAGCCGCTCGAGGATCTCCGGGCTGATCTCCTGGTTGCACTCGACGAGGACCTCGCCGGTCTCCGGATCGGGGATGTCGTAGGCCGAAACCTTGCCCACGATGTCCTCGGGGGTGATCGGCAGCATCTCGACGCCGGCCCCCTCGAGCTGACGGATCGAGCCCTTGGTCAGCTTGCGACCTTCCTTGACGATGATCTCGTTCGACTCGGGATGGCGGACGTCGCGGCTCAGCTTGATGCCGAGATGCAGCTCCGGGCGGAAGATGCGGCTCGCCTTCTTGCCGTCGAGGACGATGGTGTCCTTCTTGTAGAAGTAGTTGAGCAGATCCTCGGTCGTCATCCCGAGGGCGCGCAACAGTACCGTTGCGTGGAACTTCCGGCGCCGGTCGATGCGAACGAAGATGATGTCGCGCGGGTCGAACTCGAAGTCGATCCACGAGCCCCGATACGGGATGATGCGCGCCTTGAAGAGGAGCTTGCCGGAGGCGTGCGTCTTGCCCTTGTCGTCGTCGAAGAAGACGCCGGGCGAGCGGTGCAGCTGCGACACGATCACGCGCTCGGTGCCGTTGATCATGAAGGTGCCGTTGGTCGTCATCAGCGGGATCTCGCCGAAGTAGACCTCCTGCTCCTTCACGTTCTTGATCGAGCGCGCGCCGGTGGTGGGGTCGACGTCGTAGATGACGAGGTGGACCGTGACCTTCAGGGGAGCGGCGTAATTGTTGCCGCGCTGGTGGCATTCCTCGATGTCGAACTTGGGCTCGCCGATCGAGTAGCCGACGAAATCGAGCTCGGCGGTGTCGTTGAAGTCCTTGATGGGGAAGACCGACTTGAAGACGGCCTGGAGGCCGACGTCCTTGCGCTGATCGCTGGGGACGTCCTTCTGGAGGAACTCGTCGTAGGAGCGCCGCTGGATCTCGATGAGGTTCGGGATCTCGACGACTTTCTTGATCTTTCCGAAGTTGCGACGTGGACGGAAATTGTCCGCAACCTGCGCCATTCCTTCTCCTTCGTCCAGGAACGCATCGATCGTGCGTCCGACGGACCTCGCAGCACGGGACGACCGTGCTGCCCGCGACTAGAAGCTTCCTGAAAACCGAGCTTCGGCGGCCGATGCACTGCTGGCCGCTCGCCGCGCCCCTACGGCAAAAAGGCGCACGAGGCCCCTGAGGCCTCGTGCCGTCCTTTTCTTGAAACCTGCGATGTCTTGCGCACCGTGCGGCGCGCCGAAACTACTGCAGCTCGACAGTGCCGCCGGCCTCCTCGAGCTTCTTCTTCATGTCCTCGGCCTCGGCCTTCGCCACGCCTTCCTTGACCGGCTTCGGCGCGCCGTCGACCAGATCCTTCGCTTCCTTCAGGCCCAGGCCCGTGAGCTCGCGAACGACCTTGATGACCTGGATCTTCTTGTCACCGGCGCCCTTGAGAACGACGGTGAACTCGTCCTTCTCGGCTGCCGGCGCAGCGCCACCCGCGGCCGCAGGGCCGGCGCCGACCGCCGCCACCGCCACCGGGGCCGCCGCCGACACGCCCCACTTCTCCTCGAGCGACTTGACCAGCTGGGATACCTCCAGAATGGTCAGCCCCGAGAGGGTGTCAATGATCTCGTTCATCTTCTCTGCCGTGATGGCCATTTCCTTCTCCTCAGACCTTCGCGGGATCGTGGCAACCGCCCCGCCTTCGTATCGCCGAAATCGCGCCCGGATCAGTCCGCGGGCGCCCCTTTCTCGGCACGTGCCGCCAACAGGCGGGCGAATCCCGCACCGGGCTCGTTGAGAATACGGACGAGCTGGCTGGCCGGCGCCATGAGGACGCCGAGCAGCGAAGCCCGCAGCTGATCCTTGCTCGCGAGCTTGGACAGCGCGGTCACGTCGTCGCGCTGGAACAGCTGTCCGTCGAGCACTGCTCCTTTGATCGAGAGCTTCTCCCCGTTCTGAGCTGCGTACTCGACCAGTTCCTTCAGCACGGTCACCGGGTCGCCGTAGCCGAACACCAGCGCCGTCGGGCCCTCCAGCAGAGGGGCGAGCGGCGCAAACGGCGTCTCGTTGACGGCGCGGATCGCAAGGGTGTTCTTTGCGACCTTGTACTCGCCCTCGAGGCTCCGGATCTTGGTCCGAAGCTTGGTGACCTGCGCGACCGTCAGGCCGCGTGGTTCCGCGAGCAACGCGACCGAAGCGCGCTCGAGACGCTCGCGCAGACCTGCGACGATTTCTGGTTTGCTTTGAGAGATCACGGATCTTGTCTCCGAATCCGCCTGCGCGATGCCGATCGCATCACCGCGACGGTGTCAGGCAGCGATCAGGCCGCCACCTTGGTCGTCAGCGGATCCACCTTGATGCCGGGACCCATCGTGGTCGAAACCGCGATGGACCGGAGGTACGCGCCCTTCGCCGCCGACGGCTTGGCGCGCACGAGCGAGCCCAGGACGGCGTTGGCGTTGTCGAGCAGCTTCTCGAAGCCGAACGAGCGCTTGCCGATCGGCACGTGGACGATCCCGGCCTTTTCGACGCGGTACTCGACCTTACCGGCCTTGATCTCGCGGACGGCCTTGGCGACGTCCATCGTGACGGTGCCGACCTTCGGGTTCGGCATCAGGCCGCGCGGGCCGAGCACCTTTCCGAGCTTGCCGACCACGCCCATCATGTCGGGTGTCGCGATCGCGCTGTCGAAGTCGAGCCAGCCCTCGCCGCTGATCTTGGTAGCGAGGTCGTCGGCACCGACGAAATCAGCGCCGGCCTCCTGCGCTTCGCGCGCCTTCTCGCCCTTCGCGAAGACCAGGACGCGCACCGACTTGCCGGTGCCGTGCGGCAACTGCGTCGTGCCGCGGACGTTCTGATCTGCCTGACGAGGGTCGACGCCGAGTCGGACGGCGAGCTCGACGGTCTCGTCGAACTTCGCGGGATCGCACTCGACGGCGAGCTTGAGGGCATCTTCCAGGGAGTAGCGCTTCTCACGATCGACCTTGGCCAGTGCCGCGCGGAGTCTCTTGCTCGAATTCGCCATGTCAGTCCACCACCTCGAGGCCGATGCTGCGCGCCGTGCCGGCGACGGTCCGCTCTGCCGCCTCGAGCGTATTCACCGCGAGGTCAGGCATCTTGAGCTTCGCGATGTCGCGAACCTGCTCCTTCGTCACCTTTCCGACCATCTTGCGTCGCGGCTCGCCCGAGCCCTTGTCCAGGCCCGCCGCCTTCTTCAGCAGAACCGCCGCGGGCGGCGTCTTGGTGATGAAGGTGAATGAGCGATCCGCGTACACCGTGATGATGACGGGGATGATCAGTCCGGCCTGCGCCTGGGTCTGCGCGTTGAACGCCTTGCAGAACTCCATGATGTTGACGCCGCGCTGACCGAGCGCAGGGCCAACGGGCGGGCTCGGATTCGCCGCTCCCGCTGGAATCTGCAACTTGACTTCGCCGATGACCTTCTTCGCCACGACGCCTCTCTCCCTATGCCTTCTCGACCTGGATGAAATCGAGCTCGACAGGCGTCGCGCGCCCGAAGATGCTGATCAGGACTCTGAGCTTGCCCTTGTCCGGCTTGACCTCTTCGACGGTGCCGTTGAAGTCCTGGAACGGACCGTCGATGACCTTGACGCTCTCGCCGGTCTCGAAGAGGACCTTGGGCTTGACGCCACCCTCTTCCATCTGCTGCGTGATCTCGCGGACTTCGGATTCGCTGATCGCAGGCGGATCGTCCGTCCCCCCGACGAAGCCGGTGACGCGGGGCGTGGACTTGATGAAGCCTTTGATGAAATCGCCGAGGATGTCGATGTTGACCAGGATGTAACCCGGGAAGAACTTGCGGGTCGACGTCCGACGCTGTCCCTTGACCAGCTCCACGACCTTCTCTGCGGGAACGAGGACCTGCCGAAAGGACTCCAGCTGCTCGACGGCGCGGGTGAGGTCCGCGATCGCGGCGGCGTCCTTGTCGCTCTTGTCGGCCTTCGCCTCGAGGGTCGCGAGGTCGGCCTTCTTCTTGGCCAGCTCGCCCCGGCGCCGCTCGTCGAGCGACGCCTTCACCTTCGCCTCGTAGCCCGAGTAGGTGTGGACGACGTACCAGCGTGGCGACACGGTGCCGGCAGGCTTCGTCTCGCTCATGCGTTCCCCATGATGTACCGCATGGCGTACGAGAGCGCGAAGTCCACGAGCCCCAGGAACGCGGCCACGACGACTACGGCGACGATCACGATCACCGTCGCGGAGTAGGTCTCCTTGCGCGTAGGCCAGTGGACCTTCTTGAGCTCCTGCCACGACTCCTTGATGAACTCGGCGGACCGCGGGACGAACTCGACGACCTGTCCGAGTCCCCCCTGAGGCTGCCTGCCTCCGGTTTGCTGCTCCATCGCGTGTTCGCGCCTCGCGGCTTCTCCCGTGTTCCGTTGTCCCGTGCGGACTTGGTGATTCGATGCGTCCCGTCGCTCCCCGAGCGTGACGGGCCAGGCAGGACTCGAACCTGCAACCCCCGGATTTGGAGTCCGGTGCTCTAACCAATTCGAGCTACTGACCCCAAATGGGGAACAGCCTTGCCGGAATCGCTCGCCGTCCCGGGTCGGAATCGAACGAGCGGGTCGGGTCGGACGTTCCGACCCCGATGCTGGTGGTCAGACCTTGACCTCCTTGTGCGCCCGGTGGCCACGGCAGGCCGGACAGAATTTCTTGATGCTGAGCTTTTCGGTGGTCTTCTTCTTGTTCCTGGTGGTGGTGTAGTTCTTCCGCTTGCACTCGTCGCAAGCGAGACCAACGAGATCTCTCATCTTCTTCCTCTATCGTTTCGATAGCAGATCGATCGCCTGCCGATTTCCGACGAGCCCAGGAGCGGGATCGAACCGCCGACCTCGTCCTTACCAAGGACGTGCTCTGCCGACTGAGCTACCTGGGCCTTTTCGTGTCGCCGGATCGATCCTTTCGCGCTTGTCTTACTGCTCGCCACACGCGTGAGAGCGGGAAACGGGATTCGAACCCGCGACCCCGAGCTTGGAAGGCTCGTGCTCTAGCCAGCTGAGCTACTCCCGCCTGTCCGTCTTGTCCGACCTAGTTCAATTCGCTCTGATACCGAGTTGTCGAGATCGTTGATCGAGCAGTTACGACGACCGCGGTCTCGATCCGGCGATCGCTCCATGGAGAGGGAAGGATTCGAACCTTCGAAGGCGTACGCCGGCAGATTTACAGTCTGCTCCCTTTGGCCACTTGGGTACCTCTCCTCGACGAAAGCGGACTGCCAGCCGATGATCGGAATCGAACCGACAACCTACTGATTACAAATCAGTTGCTCTACCGTTGAGCTACATCGGCCCGGAGGGCTCGTTCGCACCCCACGCCCGAGGCAATGATTTGTCGATGTGCTGGTTCTTCCCCGCGAGCGCCGTACCCGCCCCCGCTGGCTTGTCCAAAAAATGAGATAACCGGCGTTCCTACCACCGGGATGAAGCCAGTGTCAAGGCTTCGCCCCGGGCGGAGCCGCCCCGACCAATCGGTCGGTCGCCAACCGGCGAACCTCGAAGAGTGCCACCGCCGCAGCGATCGAGGCATTCAATGATGATGACCGACCCAGCATCGGGATCCGCACGATTCGATCGCAGGACCGCCGAACCAGCTGACGCATGCCCTCGCCCTCCGATCCGACGACGAGCGCGAGCGGGAATCCCGGAATCGCGCCCTTTTCGTACAGGCTCTCGCTCGACTCCCCGGCGAGCCCGATGGTCCAGTATCCCGCGGCCCGCAGAGCGTCCAAGGTTCGCACGATGTTGACCACGCGCACGATGGGCACCCACTCGACCGCCCCCGCCGAGGCCTTCACGAGCGCCGGGGTGAGCTGCGGGGCGCGGTCTCTCGCGAGCACCACGGCTCCGACCCCCGCCGCCTCGGCGGACCGGAGGATCGCGCCGACGTTGCGCGGATCCGTCACTTCGTCGAGGACGAGAACGATCTCCGGCTGTGCCGCGATGAGATCATCGAGCGCCCACGCACTGGGATGTCGCCCCAGGGCCGCCACCCCCTGATGCGGCAGGCCTTGAGCGAGTCGATCGATCACATCGCGCACGACGTACTCGACCCGCACGTGCCCGAGCCCCGACAGCGTGTCGGCCAGGTCGCGGCAGACGAGCACGCGGTCGACGTCGTGCGGCCGAGCCGCGAGAAATGCCTCGACGGCGTGACGCCCCACCGCAAGGTAGGGCGCGGTGCCGCCACGTCGCGGCGCGGCGTTTACAGCCCCGGCGGCCTCCGTTAGCATCCGCCTGCCGGGTCGATGGGGCGAACGCTTCACCGCTACGTGTTCCTGCAGATTCTCGCGCCCTTTGCGGCGGGTCTCGCGCTGTTCACGTTCATTCTTCTGATCGCTCGCATCATGAAGCTGGTCGAGATGGTCGTGAACCGTGGTGTTCCGGCTCTCGAGATTCTGCGGGTCTTCTCTTACATCCTGCCGGCGTTTCTCGAGGTCACCGTCCCGATGGCGCTGCTGCTCGCTTGTCTGCTGGCCTGTGGCCGGCTGTCCGCCGACAGCGAGATCACCGCCATGAAGGCAGCCGGTCTGAGCCTCTATCAGATCGCCGCCCCGATCGCCGCGTTTGCCGGTCTGGTGTTCGCTCTCTCGCTGTTCCTCTCGATCTATGCACGTCCCTGGGGAAACTCCGCGCTCAAGACGGCGATCTTCGATCTTGCGCGTACCCGCGCGACCGTCGGCCTGAAGGAGCACGTGTTCAACGACGACTTCAAGGGTCTCGTCATCTACGTCGAGAAGATCGAGCCCCCGGGAAGCAATCTGCGGCGGATTCTCATCTCCGACCGCCGACAGCCGGGCGAGGACAACACGGTGGTGGCCAAACGCGGCGTCTTGGTCGCCCACGAGGACACGCGGTCCGTCAATCTGCGGCTGTTCGACGGCACGATCTTCACCAGCCGCAACAGTGAGCAGGGCTACCACAAGACCGATTTCAACACGTATGACGTCAACCTGAACCTGAGCGAGGCACTCGGACAGATGGAGACCCGAGAGCGCGAGCCGAGCGAGATGCCACTCTCAGAGCTGCGCGATGCGGTGACCGCGGCCAGCGCTCGCGGGGAGGCCGCCCGGCCCGAACGCGTGGAGCTTGCGCGTCGCTTTTCGATCCCCTTCGCGGCGCTGGTCTTCGCCGTGATCGGCGTGCCGCTCGGACTACAGCCGGTACGCGCAGTACGATCGCGTGGGCTCGCGGTGAGCCTGGTGATCATCCTCTCCTACTATCTCATGCTTTCGGCGGCGGAGACGCTCGCCACCCAAGGGAAGGCCCCGATCGTTCTTGCCATGTGGATGCCCAATCTCGTGCTCGCCTCGATCGGAACGGTGCTCTTCGTTCGCCAAGCACAAGAGGCGGCGCGGCCCGGCGAGGGCATCGTGTCGAGGGTCACCGGTGGGGCGTGGCATCGCGTCGCGACCGCGGTGCGTCGAGCCGGCTGATGGACGGCGCCTTCTGGCTCCCGACCATCGCCCGCTACCTGCTGCGGGAGTTCGGACGCACGTTCGCTCTCTGTCTCGGAGCCTTCGTCGGACTCTATCTGTGCGTGGACTTCTTCGAGCGCTTCCCAGGCTTTTTGAGCCACGGCGCGTCGACCCGCCTCATCGTGCTCTACTTTGCGATGAAGGTTCCGTTGATCGTCACCCAGATGACCCCGGTTGCGGTGCTGGCATCGATGCTACTCAGCCTCGGCGGGCTTGCCCGACGCAGCGAGCTGATGGCGATGCGCTCCTGTGGCGTCAGCATCTGGCAGATCGGAACGCCGCTGCTCGGTGCCTGCCTCGCGATCGCGCTCGTTTCCATCGGTTGGAACGAGTACGTGGTCCCCGCAGCCTCGATGCACGCGCACTACATCGATCGCGTCCAGATCAAGAACAAAGGATTTCGCGGTCACTTCAACGAGGCCGAGATCTGGTATCACGGCGACGGGAACTTCACGAACATCGACCGCTTCGATGCGAATCGAAACGAGATCTACGGGCTGCGTCGATACGAGTTCGACGACGACTTTCAGCTGCGTCGCCTGATCGAGGCGCGCATGGCGCGATGGACCGGCAGTGGCTGGGAGACCAGCGACGTGCGCGAGATGCGATTCGGCCCCGACGGCACGCTCGAGCGAACCCCGCTGCCGACGTCGGCGCTCCAGCTCGCCGAGACACCGGAGGATTTCACGGCGGTTCACCGCGACTCCGAGGACCTCAGCTACCAGTCGCTCGCACGCGAGATCGATGATCTGCGCCGCAAGGGCATCGATACCACGGACGCGCGTGTCGACCTGTGGCTCAAGCTCGCCGTGCCGTTCACGAGCATCGTCATGGCGCTGATCGCGATTCCGCTCGCGTCACGCCACAACCGTGGCTCTGGAGTGGCCGCGAGCGTCGGTGCAGCACTCGCGGTCGGGTTCAGCTACTGGGTGGTGCTCGCGCTGACCACGAGCCTGGGCCGCGGCGGAGTCCTGCCGCCCCCGCTCGCCGCCTGGACGGCGAACCTGATCTTCGGCGCGATCGGCTTGATCTTCTTCCTGAGCGCCGACTGAGCCCCACCGGCCACGGCGTGAAGAGACGGCGTCGTCGCCTTCGCCGGGTGCTCCGAAAGGAGCTCGATCAGCGCTTTGAGTACTGGGGCCGCTTGCGCGCCTTGTGGCGGCCGTACTTCTTGCGCTCCACCTCGCGCGAGTCGCGGGTCAGATAGCCCGCGCGCTTCAGCGCACCGCGGAGTTCGGGATCGACATCGAGGAGCGCGCGCGAGATCCCGTGCCGGATCGCCGAGGCCTGCGCCGCAACGCCGCCACCGCGTACGTTGGCCATGACGTCGTAGCGCCCCTGGATCTCGGACACCTCGAACGGCTGGTTCACGATCATCCGGGAGGTCTCCCGGCCGAAGTACTCTTCGAGGGGCCGGCGGTTGACGAGGATCTTGCCGTCGCCCGGAAAGAGTCGAACCTGCGCAATTGCGGATTTCCGCTTCCCGGTGGACTGAGAAACCGACGACGTTTGCTGTGCCATGACGTTCAATCCCGGGCCGCGACGGCAACCGCCTGCTGGGCCGCATGCGGATGCTCCGCACCGGCGTAGACCTTCAGCTTGGTGATGAGCCGTCGCGACAGACGGTTCTTGGGCAGCATTCCCTGCACGGCCGTGCGCACCAAGCGCTCGGGCTTGTCCGCGAGCATCTTGCCGGCGGTCGTCGCACGCAGGCCACCCGGATACTCCGAGTGACGGTAGTAGATCTTATCCGTCATCTTTCGACCGGTGAGGCGGACCTTCGACGCGTTGGTGACGACGACGAAATCGCCACAGTCGATGTGTGGCGAGAAGGTCGGCTTGCCCTTCCCGCGCAGCAGATCGGCGACCTGGGTGGCGACGCGACCGAGCGCCCTGTCACTGGCGTCGACGACGACCCAGCGACGTTGCGCCAGCGCGTCCTCGCGCGAGACCACCAATGTCTTTCCCGCCATACGAATCGTCTTTCCAACCGCCGCCGTCGACCGGCCAGCCTGCTCGGTCTCGTCGAACGAGATGCTTTGGAGTGAACGGGGCCGACGAGGCTCGAACTCGCGACCTCCGGCGTGACAGGCCGGCGCTCTAACCAGCTGAGCTACGACCCCGTAATCCTGTGCTCGTTAACAGTCCTGATCGGCCTCGGCAAGGAAAAGTGAGCCTGCCGGCGAGGTCCCCATCGCGAACGAGTGGGCGGTGTGCGGATCGAACGCACGACCCTCGGCTTGTAAGGCCGATGCTCTCCCGCTGAGCTAACCGCCCATTGCCTGGAGGGGGACTCTGTCCCCCTCCCTCCACCGCGGCGAAGCCGCGGTGGATTCCCTCCCCCGGCTCGGCTTCGCCTCGGCCACTCGCCTCCGGCTTCGCGGGTGGGCCGGTGTCACTCCGTTCCTTCCCTCTTCTGCCGCGATGCCGCGGTGGAGGCCCTCCCCCCGGCTCGGCTTCGCCTCGGCCACTCGCCTTCGGCTTCGCGGGTGGGCCGGTGTCACTCCGTTCCTTCCCTCTTCTGCCGCGATGCCGCGGTGGAGGCCCTCCCCTGGCTCGGCTTCGCCTCGGCCGCGCGCCTTCGCACGCGGCCCCGTGCTGCCGGGCCCGGCTTCGCGTGGAGACGTTATGCCGGGCTCAGTTCAGCGAGTCCTTGAGGATCTTGCCAGGCTTGAATTTGGCAGAGCGCGACGCGGCGATCTCGATCGTCTCGCCGGTCTTCGGGTTGCGGCCCTGGCGCGCCTTCCGTTCCGACACGGTGAACGTCCCGAAGCCCGAGATGTTGACCTTGTCGTTGTTCTTGAGCGCCGCGATGATGTCGTCGAAGATCAAGTTCACGGCGCGCTCGGCGGTCGCCTTCGGGAGGTCGATCTTGCCCGCCATCGCCTCGATCAGATCCGCCTTGGTCATTTTCCCCCCTCTCGCAAAGCCGGCGTCGTGCCGGTGCCGTACCAATACAAGAACTTCCCGTCGCCACAGGCAATCCCTGCCTCAGGGCGGCGGGCGCGTCCGATACATTGCAGACGCGCCCCTCACGTGCACGTGGCCGCCCCGGAGGCGGAGCGGCCACGTGTGCGAGAGCCTGGACGGACTTTCAGTGGGTGACGACGTCGGTCGGCGGAGGCGGCGGCTCGGTGAAGCTCGCGATCTCGGCCGGCTTCTTCAGGAAGTTCTCGGGATGCTCGAGAACCAGCGCCTTCCGCAGCACCTCGTCCATGTGCTCGACCATCTCGATGGTGACGGTCTTGAGAATCGAGGGCGGGATCTCGCTGATGTCCTTCTCGTTCTCTGCCGGGATCAGGATGTGCTTGATGCCGCCACGGTGCGCCGCGAGGACCTTCTCCTTGAGCCCGCCGATCGGCAGCACGCGGCCCCGCAGGGTGACCTCGCCGGTCATCGCGAGATCGAACCGCACGGGGATGCGGGTCAGCGCGGAAACCAGCGCCGTTGCCAGCGTGATTCCGGCAGACGGACCGTCCTTCGGAGTCGCGCCCTCCGGCACGTGAATGTGGATGTCGATCTTCTGGTAGAAGTCACGCTCCAGCCCGAGGTCGTCCGCACGCGACCGGACGTAGCTCATCGCGGCCTGAGCGGACTCCTGCATCACCTCGCCGAGCCGGCCCGTGATGGTCAGCTTGCCCTTTCCGGGCACCACCGACACTTCGATGTTGAGCAGCTCGCCGCCCAGGTCGGTCCAGGCGAGACCGGTCGTGACACCGATCTTCACTTCCTGATCCGCGCGACCGTAGCGGTACTTCTCGGGTCCGAGGTACTTCGAGAGGCTCTTCGAGTTGATCAGGATGTGCGCGTCGCGATCTCCCTTGACGACCTCGACCACCACCTTGCGGCACAGCGACGCGAGCTCGCGCTCGAGATTCCGGACGCCAGCCTCCTTCGTGTAGTGCCGAATCAGGCCGAGGACCGCGTTGTCGGAGAACTCGATGTTGCTCTCCTTCAACCCGTTCTGCTCGCGAACCTTCGGAACGAGATAGCGCTTCGCAATGTTGAGCTTCTCGAGCTCGGTGTATCCGGCGATCCGAATGATCTCCATGCGATCCTGGAGTGGACGCGGGATGCGCTCGAGGTTGTTCGCGGTGGTGATGAACATGACCTTCGACAGGTCGTAGTCGACGTCGAGGTAATGGTCGTTGAACGTCTGGTTCTGCTCGGGATCGAGGACCTCGAGCAGCGCCGACGACGGATCGCCGCGGAAGTCGGTCGACATCTTGTCGACTTCATCGAGGAGGAAGACCGGATTGTTCGATCCGGCCTTCTTCATCGACTGGATGATCTTGCCCGGCAACGCTCCGATGTACGTCCGACGATGGCCGCGGATCTCGGCCTCGTCCCGCACGCCGCCGAGCGACACGCGGACGAACTTGCGTCCCGTCGAGCGCGCGATCGACTTGCCGAGCGACGTCTTGCCGACGCCGGGAGGTCCGACGAGGCAGAGCACCGGGCCCTTGATCTCGCCGACCAGGCTCTGCACCGCGAGGTACTCGAGAATCCTCTGCTTGACCTTCTCGAGGCCGTAGTGGTCCTCCTCGAGAACCTTCTCGGCCTCGCCGATGTCGAGCTTGTCGTCGGTGTACTCGCCCCAAGGCAGAGAGATGAGCCAGTCGATGTAGTTGCGGACGACCGTGGCCTCCGCCGACATCGGCGACATCATCTTGAGCTTCTTCAGCTCCTTCTCGGCCTTCTCCTGGGCCTCCGCGGTCATCTTCCGCGCCTTGATCTTCTCCTCGAGCTCCTGGATCTCGTTCTTGAACTCGTCCTTCTCGCCGAGCTCCTTCTGGATCGCGCGCATCTGCTCGTTGAGGTAGTACTCCTTCTGCGTCTTCTCCATTTGCTTCTTGACGCGAGTACGGATGCGCTTCTCGACCTCGAGGATCTCGATCTCGGAGCGCATGTAGCCGAGGACTTTTTCGAGCCGGGCGGCCGGGTCGAAGGTCTCGAGCAGCGACTCCTTGTCCTCGAGCTTGATCCCCAGGTGCGCGACGATCGTGTCCGCGAGGCGCGCGGGGTCGGTGATGGAGGCCACCGACATGATCATCTCGGGTGGGATCTTCTTGTTGAGCTTGACGTAGTTCTCGAACGTCGAGTTGACGCTGCGGATGAGCGCCTCGACCTCGGTGGTCGCCTCGGAGCTCTCCTCGATCTCCTCGACGTCGACCAGGAAGAACTCCTGGTTCGGGACGTAGCGCGCGATGCGCGCCCGCTTCTTGCCCTCGACCAGGACCTTGACCGTCCCGTCGGGCAGGCGGAGCAGCTGGACCACAGTGCCCAGCGTGCCCACGTTGTAGATGTCGCCCTCGGAAGGTTCGTTCGTCTTCGCGTCCTTCTGGGCCGCGAGGAGGATGAACTTCTGCTTGTTCATCGCCTCTTCGAGCGCACGGATCGACTTCTGCCGCCCGACGAACAGCGGTACCACCATGTGCGGGAAGACGATGATGTCGCGCAGCGGCAGGAGCGGGACGCGCAGGCCGCCGCGCTGATCGTCGCCGCCCGGGTCCTTCTTGTCCTTGTCGTTCCGGAAGAGCATCGAGTTGGTTTTCCTCACGCTGTCTCGGCAGCCTTCTGGTAGAGGATGATCGGCTGCTCGCGGCTGGTGATGACCTCCTCGGAGATCAGCACTTCCTTGATGTTCGGCTGCGACGGGATGTCGTACATGATGTCGAGCATCACGTTCTCCATGATCGCACGGAGTCCGCGGGCGCCCGACTTGCGCTTCAGCGCCTCACGCGCGATCGCGGTGAGGGCGCCGTCGGTGAACTTGAGGTGGACGTTCTCCATCTCGAAGAGCTTCGCGTACTGACGCGTCAGCGCGTTCTTCGGCTCGCGCAAGATGCGCACGAGCGCCGCCTCGTCGAGCTCCTCGAGCGTCGCAATCATGGGAAGGCGACCGACGAACTCCGGGATGAGACCAAACTTGAGGAGGTCCTCCGTCTGCACCTCGCGCAGCAGATCGGTCGCATTGCGCTCGTCGCGCTTGCGGATCTCGGCGCCGAAGCCGACGGCCTTCAGACCGACGCGGCGCCGGATGATGTCCTCGAGGCCGACGAACGCACCACCGCAGATGAACAGGATGTTGGTCGTGTCGACCTGCAGGAACTCCTGCTGCGGGTGCTTGCGGCCACCCTTCGGCGGGACGCTGGCCGTGGTGCCCTCGATGATCTTGAGCAGCGCCTGCTGGACGCCCTCACCCGAGACGTCCCGCGTGATCGACGGGTTGTCGCCCTTGCGCGCGATCTTGTCGATCTCGTCGATGTAGACGATGCCGCGCTGGCACTTCTCGACGTCGTAGTCGGCGTTCTGGAGGAGCGAGAGGATGATGTTCTCGACGTCCTCGCCGACGTAGCCCGCCTCGGTGAGCGAGGTCGCGTCCGCGATCGCGAACGGAACCTGCAGGAACCGCGCGAGCGTCTGGGCGAGGAGCGTCTTGCCCGAGCCCGTGGGCCCGATGAGGATGATGTTCGACTTCTGAAGCTCGACGTCGCCCGTCACGAGCTGCGAGTCGATCCGCTTGTAGTGGTTGTGCACCGCGACCGCGAGGATCTTCTTCGCGTGCTCCTGCCCGATGACGTACTGATCGAGAACCTTCTTGATCTCGGCCGGCTTCGGGACCGCGGAGCCCGAGGTGACGCCTTCGTCCTGGTCGCACTCCTCGGCGATGATGTCGTTGCAGAGGTCGATGCACTCGTCGCAGATGTAGACGGTCGGTCCGGCGATGAGCTTGCGAACCTCGTCCTGGCTCTTTCCGCAGAACGAGCAGACGAGATTTCCGGACCGATCGTCACCGTGCTTGGCCATGGAACCCCCTAGGCCCTCTCTTCTCAGGCCCTGGTCTTGTTCGAGCGGGCGACGATCACCTCGTCGACCAACCCATACTCGACGGCCTGCTTGCTGGTCATGAAAAAGTCGCGGTCGGTATCCTTCTCGATGCGCTTCAGGCTCTGGCCGGTGTGCTTGGCCAGGATGTTGTTCACCTGCTCGCGCACGCGGAGGATCTCACGCGCCTGGATGTCGATGTCCGTCGCCTGCCCCTGGGCCCCGCCCAGAGGCTGGTGGATCATGATCCGTGCGTAGGGCAACGCAAACCGCTTGCCCTTCTCTCCAGCGGTCAGGAGGAGCGCTCCCATGCTGGCCGCCTGCCCGAGGCAGAGCGTCGACACGGGGGGCCGGATGTACTGCATGGTGTCGTAGATCGCGAGACCGGCCGACACCGAGCCACCGGGTGAGTTGATGTAGAAATGAATGTCTTTCTCAGGGTCTTCCGACTCGAGAAAGAGCATCTGCGCGATGACCAGATTCGCAATCTCGTCGGTGACCTGGGTACCGAGGAAGACGATGCGATCCTTGAGAAGACGCGAGAAGATGTCGTAGGCGCGTTCGCCTCGACCCGTCTGCTCGACCACCATCGGAATCAGATTCATCACCGATCGGACCTCGCAGCTGGGCTCTTTTTCATGGGCGGATTCTAGACGTTTCAAAAACCCCGAGCAACGACCTATTCCTTCTCGGGGGCCGCCGCGCGCGCGTCCACCTCTCTCACATCGGCACCAGCGACGAGCTGCTCAAGCGTCTGCCCCCGCGTCATCTCGGCGCGCAGCGCGTCACGTGCATGATCGTGCGCGTAGTGCTCGCGAAGTCGCTCGGCATGGCGTCCCCCCGACGCGACGATCTGGCCGATCTGCTCCGCCAGCTGCTCGTCGGTTACACGAACGTCGAGCTGACGGGCGATCGCGTCAAGCAGGAGGTCGCGGCGCACCTCACGCTCCGCGCGCGGACGCAGCTTGTCGCGCGCTTCGGTCTCGTGCTCGGGCCCGTTGAGCTGCAGGCCGCGGCCGGCGAGCTCCATGAGAAACTCACGCAGCAGGCCGTCGATGCGCCGGCTGACGAACGTTTCCGGCAGATCGATCGGATTCCGCTTCACGAGCTCGTCGATCAGGCTCTCGCGGGCGACCAGATCCGCGCGACGGTTGCCCTCCCGCTCGAGCTGCTCATGGATGCGGGTGCGCAGCTCGGCGAGCGTCTCGCAGTCGCCGTGGTCCTTCGCGAACTCGTCGTCGAGCACGGGCAGCCGGCGCTCTTGGATGGCGCTGACGGTGACCGTGTACTTGACCTGCTTGCCCTCGAGCTCGGGCGGTGCTCCGTCGGGCGGCGGGCCTTCGACCGTGAACGTCTCGCCGACGCGCGCCAGCGCCAGGCGCTCGTCGATCACGGCAGGCAGCTGGCCACCTGCGACCTCCACCGTCGCCGACTCGACCTGCAGCCCCTCGACCGGCGCGCCGTCGCTCTCCGCCGCGATGGCGATGGTCGCGAAGTCGCCGCGAGCGAGCTCGCTGCGGCCCTCCACGGGCACCAGCTCGCCATGACGCAGGCGCAGCTGCTCGAGGACCTTGTCGACGTCCTCGTCGGTGATCGCGACACGCGGACGGGTGACGGTGAACCCGGTGGTGTCGACGTCCGACATCGGCGGCAGGATGTCGACGGTCGCAGAGAACTGCAGCGCCGCCTTCGGATCGAAGTCGCCCAGCTCCAGCTCGGGCTGCGACACCATCTCGATCTTCGATTCCTCGATCGCCGACGAGAATCCTTCGCGCACCAGGCTCGACAGCACCTCGTTGCGGATCTCCTCGCCGAACTGCCGCTCGATCACGCCGCGCGGGGCCTTGCCGGGACGGAAGCCCCGAATCGTGGCGCGGCGCGCGACGTCGCGGAATGCGCGCTCGAACTCGCTCGAGACGCGCTCGGCCGGAATCTCGATCGCGAGCTTCCGGCGGGTAGTGCTGACCTCTTCGACCTCGAACTTCATCTACGCTCCGCCGGCGTGCGCCGGGCCAACGTCGCGACGGCCTCCATGGCGGCGTCGCGAGGATCGGGTCTGGGTAACGGACCCCTCCGACGCCCACAACTGCGAGCGCCAGCGAGCAGTCAAGTGGTTGCCGGCGAACGCCGGCAACCCGCACTGCGAGCGCCAGCGACCACTCGCGTGCTCGCCGGCGAACGCCGGCAACCCGCACTGCGAGCGCCAGCGACCACTCGCGTGCTCGCCGGCGAACGCCGGCAACCCGCACTGCGAGCGCCGGCAACCCGCACTGCGACCACCAGCGACCACTCGCGTGCTCGCCGGCGAACGCCGGCAACCCGCACTGCGACCACCTGCGACCACCCGCGTCTTCGCCGCGAACGCCGCCGACCCAAACTGCGAGAGGGGGGACTCGAACCCCCACGGTTACCCGCTAGATCCTAAGTCTAGTGCGTCTGCCAGTTCCGCCACTCTCGCGTGGGACCGTCTACGGCGCCCGCGACGGTAGCACCGTCGCAATGGGCTTGCACTCGATCGGCCGCCGGCCGGCGCGCTTCTCCCGATCGGATCCGGGCGCTAGAAGCGTGCGATGCCCCTCTTCAAGAAGATCCTCGTCCCGCACGACGCTTCCGAGGCCGCGTCGCAGGCGCTGCTGGTCGCCGCCGACCTGGCGCGAAGGAACGACGGTCGCCTGATCGTCCTGCGCGCGATCGCGCCGTTCGTCCCGTTCTCCGACCTGGGCTCGGCCGAGGGGAGCGGCTGGGTACCACCGGAGGACGTGGTGTCGCTCGAGCTCGCGAGCCTCGAGCGCCTGGTGAAGAAGGTCCTCACGCGAAATGCGCCGCCCGTCGAGTGTCGCGTCGAGGTCGGCTCGCCGTACGAGACCATCATGGACGCGAGCGCCGACGTCGATTCCATCATCATGGCGACGCACGGCCGGACCGGCCTAGAGCACCTGCTGATCGGCAGCGTCGCCGAGAAGGTCGTCCGCCACGCGACGGTCCCCGTGCTGACCATTCGCCCGCACGACCTCGACGCGAAGAAGCGCCGCTGATCGAGGCGACCGCACCGAAGCTCGGACGCGTCGACCGCATGAAGCACCGCTCGCGCTGGATCGCGCTGATCGCACTGCTCGCCGTCGTCGCGGCGGGCCTGTGGTACGGGATGCGCGAAAAGCCGGTCGCCGTCACGCTCGCGGCGGTGGACCGCGGCCGCATCGAGCGCACGGTCGCGAACACCCGCGCGGGAACCGTCAAGGCCTGCCAGCGTGCGCGCATCGCCCCCGCGACCGGTGGACAGATCCAGACCCTCGCGGTGCACGAGGGCGACCGCGTCGAGGCCGGCCAGCTGCTGCTCGAGCTCTGGAACCAGGACCTCGCGGCCCAGCTGCAGCTGGTCGAGCGCGAGCACGTGTCCGCGTCCGCCCGCGCCGACGAGGCGTGCGCGCTGGCCGACGTGGCCGAGCGCGAGGCCGACCGACTGGTGCGTCTGCGCAAGCAAGGGGTGGTCTCCGAGGAGGACTTCGATCGCGCCCGGGGGGACGCGGTCGCACGCCGCGCCGGGTGCCGCGCGGCGCAGGCTGCGGT
>JAIEPK010000020.1 GCA_019749875.1 Candidatus Binatia bacterium
CCACCGGATCAGGCGGTGGCGGTCGCGGTCGCGGCGCTCACGCCGCTGCCCCAGCCGGTACCGGCCGAGCCGAACGCTGCGTTGAATGCGGCGGCGCCGCGTGCCGCCGCGCAGCCCGTGCTGCGCCATTCACCGGGCGGTGCACCGCAGGTGGCGATCAACATCCTCCAGTGGTCGGCGGAGCCGGCCCGGCGTTTCGCGTTCGTGAGCGTCGACGGCGGAAACATGACGCAGGTCCGCGAAGGCGATCACATCGGTGGGCTCACCATCAAGCACATCCACCAGCAGATGATCGAGTTCGGGTTCAACGACGGGACGTTCCTGCTGCGCGCGAATTGATTGCGGAGAGGGGGCCCCGGGCCCCCTCTGCCCGT
This sequence comes from Candidatus Binatia bacterium, assembly GCA_019749875.1. Classification (GTDB taxonomy): domain Bacteria; phylum Desulfobacterota; class Binatia; order UBA12015; family UBA12015; genus VGTK01. Next base: position 375 of record JAIEPK010000020.1, read on the forward strand.
CGAGCGGAGCTCCACGGGGGCCCCTCTCCCCTGGCTCGCTTCGCTCGGCCCTCGCCTGCGGCTCGCGTGCACGGGTTGGTGCCGGTGGCGCCTCGAGAGCAGGGGGCCCGGTATCGTGCCGACGTTCGGGTCAGCCGAGCATGATCATGCCGCCGTCGACGCAGAGGACCTGGCCGGTGATCATGGCGCTGTCGTCGGAGGCGAGGAAGACGGCGGCTCCGGTCAAGTCCTCCGGCTCGAGGGGACGCTTCAGCGCCATCATGACGCCCACGATGTACTTCATGATGTCCTCGGGGACGGTTTTCTTGGTCGCCTCGGTCATCGTGGGGCCGGGAGAGATCGAGTTGCAGCGCACGCCCGACATGCCCGCGGCGCCGGCGATGAGGTGGGTGAGGGCGCTGATCGACGCCTTGGTGATGCTGTAGTGGAAGCTCGGCAGATCGTCGTCGTGCTGCACGTACGGATGCATGTACGCGGCGCCCGAGCTCTGCGTGATGATCGAACCCTTGCCCTGACGCTTCATGAACGGGTAGACCGCGCGCGCCGACAACCACACGCCGAAGAAGTTCACGTCGAAGATCTTCCGCATGTACGCGTACGAGTGGTTCAGATTGTCGATGTCGTAGAAGATCGCGGCGTTGGCGATGAGCGTGTCGATGCGGCCCCACTTGTCGACCACGGTCTGCGCCATCTTGCGGGTGTCGTCTTCGCTCGAGACGTCGACCGGGACGAAGATTGCGTCACCGCCCTTCGCTCGCAGCGCGGCCGTCACGGCCTCGCCCTTCTCGCGATTGATGTCGGCCACCGCGACCTTCGCGCCCTCCTGGATGAATCGGTGCGCGTAGGCCTCGCCGATGCCCTGTCCCGCACCGGTGATGATGGTGACGTTGTTCTGCAGCTTCATCGCCTGTCTGCCTCCTGTGGGTGCCGATCGAACGGTCGATCGATCCACGGGCGTATCACGAAGCTCGTCGATCGCACCAACGTCTCACGACCCACGACGAAAGGGTCGAAATCGCTTGACATGGGCCCGACCGGTCGGGATAGTCGCGTCGACCGATCGGTCGGTCCAACGAGAACCGCATGACGCTGCCCAGCTGGAACAACGAGATCAGCTCGCGCGACCGCATCCTCGATGCGGCCGAGGCCCTGTTCGCGAAGCGGGGCTACGCGGGTGTGGGCCTGCGCGAGGTCGCCGAAGTCGTCGGCCTCGGCAAGTCGTCGCTGTTCCACCACTTCAAGAACAAGCCGCAGCTCTATGCGGCAGTGTGCGGTCGCATCCTGCGCCGCATCGAAGAGAGTCTGATGCGCACGCTCGCCGCCGGCGGATCGCCGGTCGAGCGGCTCGAGCGCTGGCTCGACGATCTCGTCAATCTCCTGGCCGACAATCCTTCGTACGCGCGCGTCCTGCTGCGCTCGCTCTTCGAGGACGACGATCTCGCCGGCGAGATGCCGGAGGAGATGGAGGTCGAGCGCGCGATCGCCAGCATCATGGGAAGTGCAGGGGCGTTGCTCCGTGAAGGGATGGGCAGCGGTGCCTTCCGCGCGGCGAACGTTCCGCACATGCTGCTCTCGCTCGTCGGCATCACGGTGTTCCCCTTCGCCTCCGGTGAATTCGGCCAGGAGATCCTCGGCAAGGACGTCTTCGACCCCGCCGAGGTGCAGCGTCGCAAGCACGAGCTCAGGGAGTTCATTCGCTTCGGTTTGATCGCACGATCCGAAGCTTGATCGTCAGTTGAAGACGTTCGGAGCGTCTGCATCGCTTCGTGGTCGGCGATGCCGAGACGGACGTCAGGCCCGGCGGCGGTCGCCGTCGCCACGTCAAGGAGCCGCTCGATGGAGAAGATTCTCGCAGAGTACAGGAAGAAGATCGGCGACTTCGAGGTCGTCGACGTGGACGAGGCGCGCATCGAGGCGCTGCGCTCGCAGCTCGACGTCGACGTGCCCATCGACCTCCACTGGACGTGGAACTACGGCAGCGAGGTCGAGGAGCTGCGCGCGCTGTACGAGCGCGGCAAGCGCGGTCAGTGGAACGCCGAGGAAGACATCGACTGGAGCGCTCCGTTCCCGCTCGACGAGTGGTTCCTGCCGCGCGAGAACCTGCTCGTCCTGCCGACGATCCTGACGATCATGGGACGCGACGAGGCGACCTGCAAGGAGGCCGCCGTCGACGAGTTCGCGTTCACGCTGTCGCAGCTCCTGCACGGCGAGCAGGCGGCCCTCCAGCTCTGCGGGCAGCTCACCAACGCCTGTCCGACGATGGACGCGAAGTTCTACGCGGCGTCGCAGGTCGCCGACGAGGCGCGTCACGTCGAGGTGCTGGCCAAGTTCCTGCAGCGCAAGGTGGGGACGATCTACCCGATCGGTGCCACGCTCAAGGTCCTGCTCGACAAGCTGCTCGAGGCCCCGACCTGGAAGACCAAGACGCTCGGCATGCAGACGCTCTTCGAGGGCATGGCGGTCGGCATCTTCGACATGCTGCAGAAGGGCTCGACCAATCCGCTGCTCAGCGACATGATCCGTCGCGTCAAGCAGGACGAGGCGCGCCACGCCGCCTTCGGCATCCTGACCATGCGCAAGACGGTGAAGGAAGCGACGCCGGAAGAGATGGTCGAGATGGAGGACTTCGCGTACAACATCCTCGAGACGCTGAACGCGAACCAACAGCTCGACATGCTGCACGTGCTCGGCCCCAAGTACGGTCTCGATCCGGAGGCGGTGGTGCAGATGGGGCTGAGCCTGCCCGACTGGGCGAAGCTCAACAGTGACCTCTTCATGCACACGGTGGTGCCGAACCTCGCCCGGCTGGGCCTGATCACCGAGCGTACGGAGTCGAAGTACCGTGCGGTGGGCATCATGTTCGGTGACCGCTTCGGCAGCGGCATCGACGCAGACGTCCAGGCCAGCATGAACTGACGCGCGGCAAGGGGGCCGTCGCGCATCGTGTGCGCGACGGCCCTGCCGCTCTTCAGACCGTCGCAGCGCCGAGGAAGCTGCGCACCTCGGCGAGCAGCTCGCGTGGCCGGTCGAAGTGCACCATGTGTCCCGCGCCGGGGATCTCGACGAAGCGCGCGTCCCGGAAGCATGCGAGCCTGCTCTTCAGATCCTCTTGATCGAGGTAGATCGCGCCCGGCTTGCTGCGCCAGAACTCACCCGACTCGCCCCCGTGCACGATCAGCGTCGGCGCGAGGACGCGCTTCCAGAACGCCATCGCGTAGGCGAGGTTGAACGGGCCGTTGAGCGCCATCGTCGCGAGCATGGCGTCGAACTTCCACTCGAGCTTGCCGTCCTCGCGGGCTCGCGTACCGAGCAGGGCGAGCTCGCGCGCCTGGCGCTCCGTCAAGCGCGGATTGCGCTCGCGCATGCGTCGGTACGCGGCGTCGAGGTCGTCGATGCCGCGCTGACCGCTCATCGCCTGGTCGATGCGGCGGAAGCCGTCGATCGTCCACGCGACCTCCTCGTCCATGGTCGGCGGCGGAGGCCCGAGCCCCTCGACGATCACCAGCTGCGACGGAACGTTGGGGAAGCAGCCCGCATACGTCGCGACGATCTCGCCGCCCATCGAGTGCCCGAAGATGACCGGCCGCTCGAGGCGCAGCGCGCGCACCAGATTGTGCAGATCGAGCACGAAGTGTCCGAAGTGGTAGTACGGCGTGGTCTCGCTGTCGCCGTGGCCGCGCAGGTCGAGCGCGAGCACGTGGAAGCGATCGACGAGGCCGCGGGCGAGATCGTCGAAGGAGTGCGAGTGATCGCGCAGGCCGTGCACGATCACCAACGGCGGCTTCGACGCGTCGCCCCAGTCACGGAAGTGGATGCGCAGCGTGCCGCTGCGGAAGAACCTTTCGCTGTACTCCGGCATGGCTCGGAACCGTAGCCAGCGGCCGATGCCGCGCCAAGGCGGGCCTTGCGCGCCGACCGTCGTGCTGGAGTCAGCTGCTCGATCCGGATCGAATGCGCGCGGATGAAGATCGACGATCTCGGGCCCATCGTCGACGGCGTGTTGGTCGCCGAGGCGTACGTCGTACGCTCGAGCCGTCGCCGCGCCTACGCGGAGGTCGATCCGTGGGCGCACGGCGAGCTCGCTGGTCGGGCGACGACGTACGTCCATGATCCGCGATGCGCTCCCGCCGGAGTCGGCTCGATCCGGGCAATGAGTGCACCGCCGCGCACCGGCGCCTCGCCGTCGCACACGATCGTGCCGACACGTGCCGTTGCCGGCGACGTCGCGCGCGGGTAGGTCCGACCCCGAGGAAGAGGAGGAACGGTCATGGCCGAGTGGTTCGTCTCGCTGGCACCCGAGCACGTGGAGTTCATCCGCGAGCAGCACGTGTTCTTCGTCGCGACGGCGCCCGTGGACGGCAACGGCTACCCGAACCTTTCGCCGAAGGGCTACGACTGCCTCGACGTGCTCGGGCCGGCGGAGCTGGTCTACGCCGACATGCCGGGGAGCGGCAACCAGACCGCGTCGCACGTGGCCGGCGGCGGACGGATCACGTTGATGTTCTGCGGCTTCGAGGGGCAGGCGCGGATCCTTCGCGTGTTCGGCCACGGGCGCCGTGTGCTGCCCGACGACGCTGCGTGGGCGCCGCTCGCTGCGCGGCTCAGACCCGGGCTGATCACGTCGCAGACGCGGCAGCTCATCGGCATCGACGTCGACAAGGTGCAGACATCGTGCGGCTATGCCGTGCCGCGCTACGAGTTCGTCAGCGAGCGCGATACGTTGCGCCGCTACTACGAGCGCGCGGCCGAGCGCGGCGAGTTCCCCGACAAGCTCTCCCGCGCGCGACGTCTCCAGGACCCGGTCTGAGCCGACGTGGCTGGGTCGCGGCGCCGGCCACGTCGCCGCGGCACCCTTGGCCGGTGCGGGAACGACCGTTATCGTGCCGGGGTGGTCTCCGGGAAGTCGTCGCTCGCCATCGGGCCGCTGCGCATCGAGCCGGCGCTCGTGCTCGCACCCATGTCCGGGGTCACCGACATGGCCTTCCGGCGCCTGGTCCGAGAGTGCAGCCCGGGCGCGGTCGGTCTCGTGGTCAGCGAGTTCATCTCCATCGAGGGACTGACACGCAACGACCTGCGCAGCCATCGCATGCTGCGCTTCCATCCGGACGAGCATCCGATCTCGATCCAGATCTTCGGCGGCGAGATCGACCGCATGGTCGAGGCCGCTGCGATCGTGCAGCAGACGGGCGTCGACGCCGTCGACATCAACTGCGGTTGCCCGGTACCGAAGGTCGTCAAGCGCGGCGGCGGCGCCGAGCTGCTTCGTCGCGTGCAGCACCTCGAGCGCATGCTGCGCGCCGTGCGGCGTGAGCTGTCGGTGCCGCTGACGCTCAAGTTTCGCACCGGCTGGGACGCCGATTCCATCAACTGCGTCGAGGTTGCGCAGATGGCCGAGGCTGCCGGTGTCGCGCTGGTCACGGTGCACGGGCGCACGCGGGTGCAGCTGTATACCGGCAGTGCCGATTGGGAGCTGATCGGCGCCGTCAAGCAGGCCGTCGGCATCCCGGTGGTCGGCAGCGGCGACGTGACGAGCGTCGCGGCGGCTCGCGAGCGCATCGACCGCAGCGGCGTCGATGGGCTCGCCATCGGACGCGGCGCGATGGAGAATCCCTGGCTGTTCGGCGAGATCGCTGCCGATCTCGCGGGGCGATCCCAGCCCGCGTCCACGATCGACGGCCGCATCGCCGCGCTGCGCCGCTACCGCGAGCTGCTCGACGAGCAGTATCCGGAGAAGGTGACGTCCGCCCGTCTGCGGGGCATGGCCTGTCGCACGCTGAAGGGTTTCCCGGGCAGCGCTGCGCTGCGCGAAGCGGCGTCGCGAACGCGCAGCAGCGACGAGCTGCTGGCGGTCGTGGGTGCCGGCGCGCAGGCCGTGCTCGCATCCGAACCCCCGCGCAGCGCAGCGTGACCGTGTCCGGCCCCGCACCGCGCGCGATCCTCTTCGACATCGACGGGACCTTGCTGCGCTCGCGCGGTTCCGCTCGCGTGTTCGACGACACCATGGAGCAGGTTTTCGGCATCCGCGGCGATCTCGGCTCGATCCGTCCCGACGGGATGACCGATCCGCACATTCTCGCGGCACTTCTGGACGGCCGCACACCGCGCGTCGGATCCGTGACGCCGCGACTGCTCGCGACCTTCGAGGTCGCTCTGGCGCGTGCGCTCGCCGCCGCCGTCGCGAGTGGTGCGGTCACCTTCTGGACGCTGCCGGGGGTCGAAGGGCTGCTCACGGAGCTTTCCCGCCGCCAGGACATGCGGCTCGGCATCGTCACCGGCAACATGCGCGCGACCGCCCGCGTCAAGCTCGGCGCGGTCGCGCTCGACGGCTACTTCCGGGGCGGCGGCTATGGAAGCGACTCGCCGGTCCGCGACCAGCTGCCCGGCGTCGCCCTGCGGCGGATGAGCCAGGCCGAGGAGATCGTGTTCGAGCCGCGACACGCGGTGATGATCGGCGACACGCCGCACGATCTGGCGGCTGCGCGCGCACACGGCATGCGCTGCGTCCTGGTCGCGACCGGGCAGTACGAGCACGGCGAGCTGGCGGCAGCGGGTCCCGACGTCCTGCTGGAAGATCTGAGCGACGGAGCGCGTGTCCTCGACGCGATCCTCGGAGAGGAGTGACTCGAGATGGCCGGCGGAAGCTTCGAAGTCTACGTGGCGAAGGAGAACCTGAAGTTCAACGCGGCGCACTTCATCGCCTACCCTGGGTTCCGCGAGCGACTGCACGGTCACAACTACCAGGTCACCGTGCGTCTCGAGGGAGATCTCGGGCCCGATGGCTACGTGATCGATTTCGGGCTCGTCAAGCAAGCGACGAAGCGCGTCTGCGACGCGCTCGACGAGTACACGCTGCTGCCGGCGCAGAGCGACTGCCTGCGCATCACCGAGCAGGGCGACTCGGTCGAAGCCATCTACGAGGACGGCTCGCGCTTCGTGTTCCCACGATCCGACGTGATGCTGCTGCCGATCGTCCACACTTCTGCCGAGGAGCTCGCGCGCTACGTGGCGGGTCAGGTGCGGGCGGAGCTGCTCGCCGTCGGAGCGCGTCCCTGGCGCAGGCTCGAGGTCAGCGTCGCCGAGACGCGGGGGCAGTCCGCCACCTATTCGGAATGACGGATTCGTGGCATGCAAGGTGTTGCAAGCGCCCGACCGATTCGGGCAGAACGGGGCGTCACGCCAACGGGCGTGTGCCCGTGACTGGCATTCGCACTCCGAGGAGCAAGGCCGATGACCGAACGCGTTCGTGAGATCCTGAGCTGGTATGCCGGCAGCAATCCCGGCGTCCTGACCAACCTGGCGCGCATGCTGAACCACGGTGTGCTGGGCGGGACGGGGAAGATGGTGATCCTGCCCGTCGACCAGGGCTTCGAGCACGGTCCGGCACGGAGCTTCGCCCCGAATCCCGCGGGCTACGATCCGCACTACCACTTCAAGCTGGCGATCGAGGCCGGATGCAATGCCTATGCGGCACCGCTCGGATTTCTGGAGGCGGGTGCCGCGGACTTCGCGGGCGAGATCCCGCTGATCCTCAAGCTCAACAACAGCGACGTGCTCTACGAGTCTCCGGACCCGTGCTCGGCGCTGACCGGCTCGGTGGGCGACGCGCTGCGCCTCGGCTGTGCGGCGATCGGCTACACGATCTATCCGGGCTCCGCGCTGCGCAACGAGATGTACGAGAGCCTGCGCGAGCTCAGCGAGGAGGCGAAGGCCGCCGGGCTCGCCGTCGTCGTTTGGTCCTACCCGCGCGGCTCGGGGCTCTCGAAGGACGGCGAGACCGCGATCGACGTCGTCGCGTACGCGGCGCAGATCGCGGCCCAGCTCGGTGCGCACGTGATCAAGGTGAAGCCGCCCACCGCCGCTCTCGAGCAGAAGGAGGCGAAGAAGGTCTACGAGGCGCAGAAGATTCCGGTCGAGACGCTCGCCGATCGCGTCCGTCACGTCGTGCAGTCGTCGTTCAACGGACGCCGCATCGTCATCTTCTCCGGCGGCGCCAAGGGCTCCGACGACAAGGTCTTCGACGAGGTGCGCGGCATCCGGGACGGCGGCGGATTCGGGTCCATCATCGGCCGCAATTCGTTCCAGCGGCCGCGCGAAGATGCGCTCAAGTTTCTCGACACCGTGATGAAGATCTACGGCGGCAAGATCAAGTAGCAAATTATATCGATGATCGGTCGACTGCCGGACGTTCCTTCGGACGTCCGGCAGTTCCGCTTGTGGGTCGTACGAGGTCCGCGCGGTCTCAGTGCACGGACGGCGGCATCAGGCGGTCGTGTAGGAAGGTCACCGCCAGGTCGAGGGCTTCGCGCGCCGCATCGGCGCGGTAGGCGTCGCGCCGGCGGTCGTTGACGAACGCGTGCCCCGCCCCGGAAAACACGCGCAGATCGAGCGGCTGGCCGCTCCGTTCGGCACCTGAGCGGAAGACCTCGCGATCGCTCGCAGGGATCAACGCGTCGTCCGCGCCGAAAAGGCCGAGGACCGGACAGCGCAGCGCATCGGCGGTCTCGGCCGGTGGTGGCAGCTTGCGCGCGGTCGTTCGTCCGTGTCGGAGCATCCCGTAGAAGGCGACACAGGCGTCGAGGCCGTCGAGGCGAGACGCCGCCATCAACGCGTACTGTCCACCGAGACAGAAGCCGACGATGCCGACGCGGCGTGCGTTTCCCCCCGCATCGGAGCGCAGATGGGCGACCGCGTCGCCGATGTCGCCGAGGACGCGTGCGTCGGGCAGGTCGGCGATCCACGCCTGTACCGCGGCCATGTCGGTCAGCCTCGGCGTGCCTTCGCGGACGTAGAGGTCGAGCAGCAGGATGCGCAGTCCGGCGGCCGCGAAGCGCGCCGCGATCTCGCAGTACAACGGAGAGACGCCGTGGACGTCGGGGACGAGGATGACGGTCGCCTCGCTCGTGTCGGCACCGAACGAGAGGCCGCGCAACGTCGCGCCTGCTCCCGAGAACGACACCGCGACCCCGCGATCTTTTGCTTCCGCTTGCATCGTTTGCCTCGATCCTTGTCGTCCGTGTCAAGCGCAGTCTTGACCGACGGTGTCCGGCCCCCTAGACGGGGCTCACCTCGACGCTGCTTCCCCGGCAGCGGAATCCAATCCGCGACGCTGCGCTGGCGTCGCAATGCAGCGCAGGCATCGATGCTGCGCAAGGTGGTGGAGCATGAAAGGGATGAAACACGGTTGGATGTCGGGACGACGTGCGCAGTCGGTATGGCAGGTCGCCGTGGCGATGCTGCTCTCGGTGCTGATCATCGGGGGCGCAGGGGCGGCGGAGGAGCCGAGGGTGGATCTCAACACCGCAACGACGGCCGAGCTCGAGAGCTTGCCCGGCGTCGGTCCCGCCAAGGCGCAGGCGATCGTCGCGCACCGGGACGTTGCGCCGTTCAAGAATGCCGACGAGCTCGTGGAGGTGAAGGGCATCGGCGAGAAGCTCTACGCGCAGCTCAAGGACCGCGTCACCGTCTCCGGTGCACCCGCCGCGCGCAAGCAGGGCGGTGCCGGCGAGGTCGGAGCCGGCGACGGCAAGGGAGGTCGCGCCGCAGCTGCGCCCGCACGGCCGTAAGTTTGCGTGAAGGAGGCGAGACGCACCATCCTTGGGGGGAAGGTGGCGGTGTGGTGGCTTGGTGCGAGCTCGTCACCCCGGGGCGCCGGTCGAGCGTTGCTCACGCGCGTGCGCGACGCTCGACCTCGCCCTTGAATTCGAGCACCGAATCGCGCAGCGCCTGACGCTCGATGAGCCGCCGGAGCGGACCAGGAACCCAGAAGCCCAGATCCACCGCCTGGCGGCACGTGGCGCGCGTGTGCGTGTCGTCGAGGCGCTCGAAGGTGTAGCTGCCCTCGATCCCGGCGACGTCTCCCTCGACCAGGCGCCACCGCGCCCGATCCGGCAGCTCGTACGTATATTCCAGCACGTAGCGAACGTTGCGGATCTTCATGTCGAGCGTCATCTCGACGCGTCGTGCGCGGCCGTCTCCATCCCGCTCGAGGACCGTTGCGACCGTCGTCGGTCCGCTCCACGTGGGGTAGCGCTCGAAGTCGAGGAGCACCGCCCAGCACTGCTCGATGCTCGCGTCCACGTCCGCACTGAAACTCTGATCCGCCTCCGCCATCCCGCATCTCCTCGCTCGAGCAGGCCGCTTCGCACCGTCATGATTGCAAGTCAAGCCAGCTTCGGCGCCTGGCATGACGAATCGACTGCCGGTGTCGTCGCGCGCGGGCCGTTCGCGCAGCATTGCGGTGCGTCGTGCCGAGCAGTCCTAAACCCTCGTCCATGCGGAACGTTCTTGTCGGGAACGAACCGTGCGGCTAGAGTCGCCGCGTGACGAAGGTCCGCACCGTCGAATGGAGACGCGGTCGAGTGGTGATGCTCGACCAGCGCTTGTTACCCAACCGCGAAGTCTATCGCCTCTACCGCGATTCCGGCGACGTCATACGCGCGATCAAAGAGCTCGTGGTGCGCGGTGCACCGGCAATCGGTGTCGCAGCGGCGATGGGCCTGGCGCTCGGCGCGCGAACGATGTCCGCCGATCGCTTTCCGCGTGAGTTCGAGAAGCTTTGTCGCGCCTTCGCCGCGGCACGCCCCACGGCGGTCAATCTCTTCTGGGCGATCGAGCGCATGCGGCGCGTCGTGCGCGAGAACGCCCAGCGCCCCGTCGATACGCTGCGGACGCTCCTCGAGCGCGAGGCGCTCACCATTTACGAGGAGGATCTCGACGCCAACCGCCGTCTCTCCGCGTACGGCGCGGCGCTTCTACCGCGGAAGGGAACGATCCTCACCCACTGCAACGCCGGAGGCCTCGCGACCGCCGGCATCGGCACCGCCCTCGGCGTCATCGTCGCGGCGCGCGACGCAGGCAAGAAGCTGTCCGTCTTCGCCGATGAAACGAGGCCCGTGCTGCAGGGGGCGCGCCTCACCGCGTGGGAGCTCCGTCGCGAGCGGATTCCCGTGACCGTGATCACCGACAACATGGCGGGGCACTTCATGCAGCGCGGCAAGATCGACGCCGTGATCGTCGGGACGGATCGCACCGCTGCGAACGGAGACGTCGCGAACAAGATCGGAACCTATTCGGTGGCCGTGCTCGCCGCACGGCACAAGATTCCTTTCTACGTTGCCGCGCCGACGAGCTCCATTGATCTCGCATGCAAGAGTGGAGACAAGATTCCGATCGAGGAGCGCTCTCCCGACGAGGTGTCGCACGTCAACGGGAAGATGCTGACCCCGCGCGGCGTGAAGATCGCGAATCCGGCGTTTGACGTGACACCGCACGAGTTGGTCACGGCGATCATCACGGAGAACGGGGTGGCGCGGGCACCTTATGGGAGATCGCTGGCGAGGATGGTGCGGCAGGGGGCGGTCCGCGGCGACGTTCCCGGACGCTTGCGTTCGCGATTTACGTAGGGCCTCCCGCAGAGTGTCGAAATGGCTCACGAGTATCGCCGCTAGTGTACTCGTCGCCAGCAATAGCTTTTCCAAGGATCGGCTGGATCCAGCGAGTCCTTGCGATCAAGGTGAGCATGGAGGGGATGGCGATGAGTGTGGCCATACTCGACGAGACCATCGACAATGCGACTAAGAGGCCCAACTGTTCAAATGCTCGAAATCCAGACAAGCATAGTACCGCATAGCCTGCGGCAACCGCGGTAGAGACGAACAGAATAGCTTTGCCGGATGTTTCGACAGATCGGATGAGTGCCGCTTCAAAGGTTCGTCCGCGGGCGACTTCCTCGCGTAGCCTGAATAGAAAATAGACTGCGTAGTCGGCTCCAATACCGACGGCCATCGCCGTGACGATCGCGGTCGTGATGTCGAGTCGAATCCCTAAAGCACCCATCGCGCCAAAGTTAACTAGAACCGCGACGGTCAGCGGAACCGCGACAAGCAGCCCTCCGAGTAAGCTTCGGAGAACGGCCGCCGAGATAACGATCGTGGCCAATGAAATCTGAGCGATGTTCAGTAGCTTTCCGCGGACCACACTATGTGAAAGTGCCGCATTAGATGCGAGGGTGCCCGCGACTCGCATGCTGAATCCCGGCGGCAATGTCTGGCTGGCGATCATGCGGGCGGCGCCGATCACCTGCTCGCCGTAACTAGTATTGTCCTCATGAAGCATGACTGTGATCTTTGCGATCCGATAATCAGGTGTCACAAAACTCGTCAGCGCCTCCCCGCTAGATAGGCTGTAAAGAAACAGATACTGAAGAGCGGCTTCTTTGCTTGGTGGGAGCTCTGAATGTGCGCCACCCTCCGCCAGGGCACCATGAAGGCGCTTAAGTATGTCGAGTACGGAAAAGGCTTTTCCGACACCGTCGATGCCTTCGACGGCGCGCTCGAGTCTGTCGATAGCCTCCAGCGCGGCGGGCTCTGCAAGCGCTCCCTCGTGGGGGCCTTCGATCAAAAAAAGAAGAGTATTCGTACCTGCGAACTTGGAATTTAGCCAATCGTCTCCCGATCTGATTGGATCAGTTTGTGCGAAACTTTGCTTCAAGCTCGTGTCGATCACAAGGTTCCGCGAAAGCAGCACGGTCATGGCCAACAATATTGCGTACGCCAGGGTGCCGACGAGCGCGCCAGTGCGATTCGCCAGTCGCGTCGCCATTGTCGCCAGGATGTCACTCAGCCAAGGGGAGGCCTCTGCCTCGGCGGTACGACTCGCGTCTACGGGACGGCCGAGGCACGCGCGCAATGCCGGAATAATCGTAAGCTCAACGGCAAGTGCCGACACTATCCCGAAGCCAGTGAAGAGTCCGAATGTCCGGATGGACTCCGTGCCAAGTGTGGCGAGTGAAAAGAAGGACAGTGATGCAATTGTGGCGGCCGCGATCATCACCGGTCCCACGTGGGCGAGGGATAGAACTATGGCGTCTTCGTTCGTCGCCGCCGTTGGGAGTTCTTCGTAATAGCGTTTCAGGATCTGTACTGCGTGGCCGGCGCCGATGGCCAAGATCAACACTGGCGTCGTTGCATTAAATGGATCAAGAGCGACCGAAAGGTGACCCATGAGTCCGAGCGCCCATATCACAGCGAGAAGGCCAGTTAAGAGTGGAAGTACTACGGCCTGCCATGTCCGAAACGCGTGATAGTGCACAAGTCCTATAACAAAAAGAGCGATAGGGAAAAAATACGCAATTCGTGCGGTGTGCGCAGTCATTGCGGCGGATACGGCGACGACCCCTGAAACGGAATAACGAAACGAGCCATCGTCGGCGCTCCGCAAGATGTCCTCGATAGCCCGATGTAGTTGGACATATCCGGGTAGCTTCGGGCTCAACTCGAATGTGGCGTATATGGCAAGGGCAGAAGCGTCGGGTGAGACGAGAACCCCAATATTGAACGGGTCATCGAGGACGCGGGTTTTGATCAGCTGAGCCTCGGCTGGCGAAGTCGGTATTCGCGGCATCAGCTGTTCGATCACTACCTCCCCGTTCTCTTGCCGATGGACATGTTTGGCGCTTGTCGATGAAATGCTGAGCAGCAGCGGCTGCACGGCACCGGGTATAGCCCCCAGTCCTTCTGTGATCTCAGCAATCTTGGAGAGGCAATGTGGCGAGAATGCATCACCCTCAACGGGCTGTATTCCGACCATCACGAGGTTCTTGTCTCCAAAAAGCCTGTGCGCCTCGTTGAGTGCAATAATATAAGGGTTGCTCTGAGGAAGCTGCCGGTCAGGATCGACCTCTACGAATAGGCGCCCGATTCCGCTGCCCAACGCTAGAGTTGCTCCAAGAAGACCGAGAAGCACAAGCGCCCGTTGTCTTATGACAAAGAGTCCGAATCGACCCATGAGGCTCTCGTGTGTCATTGGCGATCCTGTCGGTCTGACCTATCGCTATGGCGCAACTTTCGTCAAGAGGCGTATCTTCCAAGGAGCGCTCATTGCTAATCCGCGAATTGCCGCCTATGGGAGGCGACGGCCGTCCCGCTAACGTCATGGTAGAGATCAGCGAGATCGGGAAACGGGCGAAACGGCGGGGGCCGCGGCGGACTGAAACGTCCAAGGCTGTGCGGTGTAGGAGTGTGGTGCTGCGGGTTAGACACCCGAAGACTCCGTCTGGGATGGGGGGGCATCTGCGGCCCTGGAATGTGGATGAGCAAGTCGATGGCAACAGAATCACCGAAGCCGCTCTTCGATGAGGCGGATCTCATGGAGTTCGCAGAGGGGCGCGTTAGTAACGTGCTCGGTGCGCTGTTTGCCCCGGTTGACCTCTATCGGCGACGCGTGCGTCTTCCCAGCCCCCCATTCATGGCTCTTAGCAGGGTGGTGGAGATTTCCGGGGTGCCCGGAACGATGAAGGACGCGACAATTCGAACTGAGTACGATATCCCAGGGCACGCATGGAACGCGCTTGATGGACAGGCGTCACAGCTAACGTTGGATCCGCAGGGGGCGCTCGTACTGGCCGCGTGGCTTGGTATTGACTTTGAAAGCAAGGGGGCGCGCGCGTATCGCTGGGTCGATGCAGATCTCACGTATTGCGATAGATTGCCAAGGGTCGGGGAGCGAATCGACTATGAAATTCACTTTGGCCAATCGGTTGTCATCGGAGAATCGCGGATCGTTCGCGGCAGATGCCGAGCTTACGTGGAAGGCCGCATAACCGTCGACGCCCCACGTATGACCATTGGATTCTTCACTGATGAAGCGCTGGAGTTCCCGGTGAACTGGGTGCCACGACGCACTTTACGAGCGCAGTCACTGCAAAACGATCGACCACGAATGTGGCCCGCACGGGGATCGTTGGAGCGCGTTGACCTGTTAGCGCTCTCCCACGGACACTTAGCCGAGGTCTTCTCGCGGGCTGTTCCTGCCGACGCCCGGAACCCATCGCTGCGCCTGCCGTCGGCCATCCTTCAGTTCGTCGACCGAGTGGCCGCGATGTCGACGTCAGGTGGCGTGTGCGGGTTGGGGTCAATTGAAGCGGAGTGGGTGGTTAACCCGGATCATTGGGCGGTGCGATCGCATTTCAAGGACGACCCAATTGTCGCAGGGCCTTGTATGGTGGAGGGGGCCGTCCAGGCTCTTCATATCTATGCCTTGGCGGTTGGTCTCCATCGAGGCGTGTCGGCTGGGCGTTTCGAGCCCGTCGTCAACAGCCGGGTATCCATACGATTTGGGGCGCAGGTAAGAGCTCGAGGCCAAGTCTTGCGCTATTGTGTGGACATCGTTGATGTCCAGCTGCGCCCCGACCCAAGTCTTGTGGCAGACGTGGAAATTGTTGATGAAGGTGCTGTCGTCGGCCGGATTGAGGGGCTCGGAGTTCGGATAGTGGCAGAGACTACGAATCGTACGTCTGGGGCACGGAATGAGTGAATCAGGGCGCTCGTGCATTTGGCAGGGGAGAGTCAGAGTGTCGGAACCAGAGCGCTTAAGCGCTCTGGTTCCGACGGGGGCTTGAGAAGGTGGCGCGAATGGTGTGAGGCGGTGACTCGATGGAGCGCATAGTTATCACGGGAATCGGGTGCGTGACTCCGATCGGAATAGGAATAGAGGCATTCTCGAATGCGTTAAGGGGGGGGGTGTCGGGAATAGGCCCGCTTACGCTGTGTGACCCGACGCCATACGAATGTCGTGTCGCTGCAGAAGTGCGAGATTTTGATCCTACACGATTCTTGGACCTTCGGGAGGCTAAGGCACTCCCTCGAGTGGCTCAGTTCGCTGTGGCGGCGTCGCGACTCGCGCTGGAGTCGGCCAAGCTTGACAAAGTACCGGACCCGACGCGCACTGGTATTGTGTTTGGCACGTCGTCGGGGCCGATCGACTATTTGTTCGAGCAGCAAAGTCTCTTCATCGAAAGAGGCGCTCGGAGGATGCACCCCTCCACGCCAATGTTTGCGCATAATGGAGTGATTGCGTCGGAGGCAGCTATCCAACTCGGTGTTCGCGGGAACGTGTTCACCGTGTCGAGTGCGTGCACGTCGGGAGCGGATGTAATCGGATTGGGAAGAATGATGATCGCTGGTGGTGGATCGGACGTGATGTTGCTTGGGGCGGCGGATGCTCCGATAACGCCACCACTGTTTGCGGCGTTCGATCGTTTGGGGATGATGCCAAGGGCGTACAACGATGATCCTGGTGCCGCTTGCCGCCCGTTTGATGTTGCGCGCGAGGGGATGGTGTTGGGCGAGGGTGCCGTGGTGTTTGTGGTTGAGCGCGAGTTGCATGCGCGCAGGCGCGGGGTTGAGATCCTAGCTGAGATCGCGGGCTATGGAGCTACGTGCGATGCGTCGTCGCATTTTCGGCAAGAAGCGTCAGGGGAGGATGCGTCGCGGGCGGTGAGGATCGCACTGGATATGGCCGCGATCTCATCCAAGGATCTTGATTATGTCAGCGCTCATGGAACTGGGACTCGGGAGAATGACCCTTTTGAGACGAGAGTGCTGCGCCGAGTGCTGGAACGGGAGTGTGGGCGAGTCTTGGTCGGTGCATCGAAGTCGCAGTTCGGGCATACGCTAGGTGCCTCGGGAGCGCTTGAGGCCGCGGCTGTCATTGCGGGTATGAGGGATGGGTATGCCCCGGCTAACATCAGTCTGCAAGCAGTGGATCCAGAATGCGATCTGGCCCATGTGGCGCGCGACGTGAGGGTTTGCGAGATGCGCGCGGCGCTATCGACGAACTTTGGGTTCGGGTCGCGTAACGCCGCTCTTGTGTTTCGAAAGATTGAGAACTGAGATGGGTGAGGGAGCAGATATTGAAGCTGTAGTCGTAAGAGCCTTGTCGGTGGAGCTTAAGGTGTCTGAGGACGCGATACGGACGATGGCGTCGCTAAAAGATGGATGTCGCATGGATTCCATTTCGGCGGCGAACGTTGCGTTTGCGCTTGAGGAGGAACTTGGAATTGAGATTGAGATCGAGAAGGGGGACGCGTTTGATTCGCTGGGTGACATTGTTGCACTTGTGACGCGTTGTGTGGCCGGCAAGGCTAACTGAGGACAACGATCGTGGTGTCGGCGGCAGCGGGTGTGGTTGACGGCCTGGTTGGGCTCTTGGCGCGACGGGTGCGCGTATGCGGCTTGGCGGAGGCCGAAGAGGCTTTGGTCGCACTTCGCGAGCAGGAGCGGGGGCGGCGAGTGCTTTACTATCATTGGATAGAGGACGTGCTCCCGCGATTGGTTTTGGCGCGTCGTGTTGGTTGGCATCTAGGGGCGGATGTCGGGTTTGTTTGCGACGACACCTTCTTCGGTCAGGTCGGAGCAAGAATCGTGACCTCCATGGGGGGGCGTCCGATGTTGTTTCGTGCTAGCCAAGGAGTTGTTGGGATCAACGATTTGCGGGCTTTGCTCCGGGAGCCGGCACCGATCAATATTGCCGCGGACGGCCGCGGGCCGTATGGTCGCGTGCATCCCGGGCTTGTGGGTGTGGTGCGCGGGAGAGGGGCCGTTGCGATTGCTGTGGCGGTCGTGGCTAGACCTTACCTTGGGGCGCTTGGAACGAAACGCTTCTCAGTGCCATTGCCTGGAAGTGCGCTCGCCATAGGCGTTGATAAGGCGGCTGGTTTGGATGGTCTGGATGACCGGGCAGCAGTTAGGGCCCTGGAGGCTGGCTTGCGTAATGCGCGCGCGATCGCGTGTCAATTACTTGCTGACGCTTAGGTCGCTTGCGGGAGAGTCATGACTCGGGGGCACGTACATAGCGCCCTGCGCGGCGCGGGGCCGGAGATAGCCCGAAGGCTTTGGTGTTGCGAGCTTTGGTGTTGCGAGTCGATGGGCACCGCATCGGCCATCGTTGGCGGCGGTACTTGCCGCACCTCATCGCGGTCGCTGGCGGCAGTTCCCGCATCGAGGCGAAGTCACGGGCCGACGCGACGGCATGGGCGCACGGTCCGTTGGTCTCGGCGCTGTGGTGCTTGGCCCGCCGAGGTGGTGTACTGTTTTGGTGCAGACGACCATCTCTTCTGCGCGCTTTCGTTTCCCATGGTGGAGCGAAAAGCGCGGACGCGGCGTGGCCCGTCCCTCGATCAGCGATCGGCGGTTCATCGAGTGCAGTGCTGCGTTTGGCTCTACACCGCGCACCTTTGCTGTGGCGCTGAAGGCGATGGGGGCTTGGTCCGAGTGGCCTGTTGGCGGGCGCGAATGAAGTCCCCCAGGCTGGAGCCGACCACGTGGGCTTATCGCGCGCGCCCGTCCCGCACCGGCTTCGGCAGCCGGCAGCGGTATATCGGCCCATGGCCCATTGCAGCTCTTCGTTGTTCATCAGTGCCCCACGTACTGGAGCCGCGCTGCCTGGCCCAGCGCCTTCTTGATCACTGGGCCGGGGCAGATCCGTCAGCGACTGGTGCTTGCCCGGTGGAGCGCCGCTCTCGGCGGGCGCCCGCCACCGGGGCTGCTCGGGTGGTGGTGCCTCCGTCCATCTTAGCTATTCAACTGGAAGTTGTGGCGGAGGCTCGCGCATCATCGGCGATCCGTTTGATCGCCAAGGGCTCGGTCGCGATCTGCGCGCCTTATTCAGGTCCGGGAAGTGTCCCTCTAGGGGGAGAGTCGCTCGACCCGACGCTCGAACAACTGATGGGGACTTGCGAAGGAGGCGAGCGTGGCCCCCTCGCTGCTCATGTCGAGAAAGAAGCCAAACCGGACCTTATCCTCAAGGAGCTCGGGCATTTTGCGCTCCGTGGCGCACAGTGTACACGCGACCGGAAGCCGGCACTTAGAGGGGCGCTGGGGCAGAACGAGCTAGCGGCCTCGGTCCTACTGCGTCCGGTCGAAGACTCGCGAAAGCTGCTCTGGCCAAACATCCGTGATCGCGTTGTCCAGGAGGAGCCGCTCGGCGAGCGCCATGGCGGTCTCCATCTCCGCTGATGACCCATCGCGCCGCGCATCGCGATCGCGGGCAGCGTTGACCAGGGGATGTCAATTGCGACATGTCGCATTAGTCATAAACCGAGCTACGGTCCGTAACAGCGATAGCGTGTTATCGGCCTTTTAGGCAACGCAGATGGAGTGCACGCGAGCCGGCGACGCCATTCGTGAAGCAGTCGATCGTCGACGGGAGTTCGTTCAGGGGCTTGGCGTACGAGCGGGAATCACGCTCGCGCTCGGGTTTGGTGTAGTAGGATTCTGGGCTCTCGGTACTATTCCCTCTTATAATACGCTCGCACTGGCCGTAATCTTAGGCCTATGGGCCAGTGTGAATGTTGTGTATTGGAAGATTGGTGCGATGCGGGGGTTTCCAACGCGAGACTTCGCTGTGCACCAGATATGTGATGTTGTTATTAGCACGGTAGCAATTCATTATGCTGGCGGAGTTAGTATGCCGTATTGCGCAATGGCATACTCGCCCCCAGTCCTATTTGCGGCGCTCAACGATTCGCGGCGGGTGGCGCTACTATTGGGGGGGGTGTCGATCGCAAGCCTGACGTGTCTCGTTATGCTTGAGCAAGGAGGGGGCGTTCCTTCGTTCGGTATGATTTGGGGCTACGTGCTCCCCGGGCAGGTTCAAGTGGTCGTATTGGTTGTGGGGGCGGTTTATCTTTTGACGCTAGCATGGGTCGCGGGGACATTGGGGGATGAGCTAAAACTCGCAAATGTCCATCTCGAGGATGCGGGCTTGCGACTTCAGGCTCAGAACCGCGACCTTGAGCGTCGCGTTGGCGAGCGTACGGCAAAGTTGGCCCGCGCAACGCAAGAGATCGAGGATCTCGTCCACATCGTCTCGCATGACCTCAAGAACGTCGCGGTTGCCGTCACCGAGACCGCGCGTAAGCTCGTCGCGCGCGAGAGCGGAAACCTTTCGGAGCGAGGTCGATCGTACGCCGACAACGTGCTCGAGGACGGCCGTACGATGTCGCGAATGCTGGAGGACTTGCTCTTGTTGTTCCGGCACACGGAGGGTGCCGGTGCGCGCGCCGAGTGGGTGGACGTCGATGCTGTCGTCAGGCAGTCGCTCAGGCAGCTCCAGTACCAGGTCGAGGCGAAGCGCATCGAGGTGTCGGTGGGGCCGTTGCCGTCGGTCTTTGCGGACACGCAGAAGATGCGCCATATCTTCGACAACCTGCTGAACAATGCCTGCAAGTACGTGGGAGACAAGAAGCCCGCGAGGATCGAAGTCGGTGGGGAGGCGAACGGAACGACGGTGAAGTTCTTCGTCCGGGACAACGGCGTCGGTATGGACGAGCGCCAGCGGGCGAGGATTTTCCAGCTGTATCATCGTGGGCCGGCTCAGGAGGTGGAGGGGGCGGTGCAGGAGGGACACGGCGTTGGCCTGGCGATCGTCAAGCGCATCGTGGAGCGCTACGGTGGCACGATCGGTGTCAAGAGCGCGGCTCGCGAGGGGACGACCTTCGAGGTCACTCTGCCGCGTGGTGACGGTACGGTTGCGTGAGCGCGAGCGCGACGCGGCCCATCGAAATCCTCGTCGTCGAGGACAATCCGCGCCATTCCGCGCTGATCAAGGACGAGCTGGAGATCGAGGTTCCGACGGCGTCGGTGACGATCGCGCCGAGCGTGAGCGCCGCCTTCGAGGCGTTGAGCGCTCGCGCGTATGACCTCGTGCTCCTGGATTTCAGGCTGCCCGACGGGGACGGCCTGGAGATCCTCACGCAGATGAAGGCCGATGCTCGACGGGAACCGGTAGTGTTCGTCACCACGAGCTCGTCGACACCGACGGCAGTGGCGGCAATGAAGATCGGTGCTGAGGATTATGTCGTCAAGGAAGAGGGATACCTCGAAGTCCTGCCGTTCGTCGTCAACGAAGTTCTCGAGCGAGCGCGACTGAAGGCGGAGCGCGTCGAGATGGAGAAGAAGGCGGCCAGAGCGGACCGCCTGTCGTCCTTGAACAACTTGATGGCCAGCATCGCGCACAACCTGAACAACCCGCTGACGACCGTCCGAACCTTTCTCGAGCTGTTGCCGGCGCGATACGACACGGACCTGGAGTTCCGAACCGGATATTACAAGCTCGTCCTGGAGGCTGCTGAGCGGATCGGCCTGCTGATCTCGAACATGATGAGAGCCGTCACCGTGCCGTCGGAGGGCATCGACCCGCCATGGTCCGTGCGCGACCTGATGCTGGAGCTGCAGATGTACGCGGCACCGTCGCTGCGAGACCGTCAGCTGCATCTGGAGATCGACTACGCAGCGGACGTTCCGGAGCTGACGGCGCCGCGCGAATCGCTCAAGCAGGCGCTCATCGTGCTCGTCGACAATGCGGTGGCGTTTTCGCCGATGGGCGGCAAGATCCGCCTGTCGTGCCGCGCGACGGGGGACGACGTCGTACGCGTCGTCTTCGAGGTGACGGACGAGGGGCCCGGGGTCCCGATGGCGGATCGAAGCAAGATCTTCGACGCGTTCTACACGACGCGTACCGGGGGCAACGGAATCGGTCTGTTCGTCGCGCAGAACGTCGCGCGCGCGCAAGGGGGAGTGCTCGAGGTCGGTGACAACACGCCGTGCGGAGCCGCGTTCTCGATCACGCTACCCGTCTCGTGAGGCGCCGTACTCGCACGTGGCGATCGGCTGGTCCTGCTCGACCGACGCACCGGCCTCGACGTGGACCGCGACGACCCGACCGTCGGCGGGGGCGAGGATCGGGGTTTCCATCTTCATCGCCTCGATGACCGCAAGCACGTCTCCGGCGAGAACGGCGTCACCAGCCCCGACGTTCAGCTTGAGAATCCGGCCGGGAACGGAGGCGCGCAGCACGGGCTCGTTCGTTTCGCCGGCGTGCGCACCGGGAACCGCAGCACCGGCCGTCAGGCGCTGAAAGGTCGACTCGCGTCCCTCGAGCACGACGCGGACGTCGCGCTCACCGACGCGCACCCAGGCGCGATGCACGCATCCGTCCATCGAGAAAACGATCTTCGACCCGTCGTGCTCGATGAGCTGGACCTCGCGTCGCACGCCGTCCACTTCGACCGCGCACGCCGCTCGATCGCCACGAATCGTGATGGCGACCGTCGCTCCGTCGCGACCCCGCAGGTGCAAGCTCACGTTTCACCTCGCCCGGCGCGCCAGCCGGCAAGATGCTCCCACGAGGAGACATGCGCGCTTGGCGAATCCGATGGAGCGGCCGCCGCCGTGCGAAGCGGGGCGCGGAAGTGGAGTGCCAGAGCGGCGGCGATCAGCGCGGGGGAGTCGGCTGAAGTCGACACGGGCGCGGGCAGCCAGTCGGAATGGCGTCGTGTGACGAGCTGCGTGTCGAGGCGCCCGTCGAGCACGTCGGGATCCTGCAGCAACGTCAAGAGGAATTCGGCATTTGTCGTCACGCCGAGGACCACCAGCTCGCGCAGTGCACCGTCGAGGACGTCGAGCGCGGCAGCTCGATCGGCAGCATAGCCGATGACCTTCGCGATCATCGCGTCGTACTCGGCGGGAACGACGCCGCCCGCTGCGACGCCGGCGTCGCAGCGCACGCCCGCGCCGCCCGGCTCCACGAATTGGACGATGCGGCCGGGCGACGGGGCAAAGCCGCGCGCGGGATCTTCGGCGCAGATGCGCGCTTCGACGGCGTGACCGCGCACGTGCAGGTCGTCTTGGCGAAACGACAGGGGCTCTCCCGCCGCGATCCGGATCTGCTGCTGCACCAGGTCGACGCCGCAAACGAGCTCCGTCACGGGGTGCTCGACCTGCAGCCGTGTATTCATCTCGAGGAAGTAGAAGCGGTCGGCCTCGACGAGGAACTCGACGCTGCCCGCGCCTTCATACTTGACGGACTGCGCTGCGCGCACAGCCGACTCGAGAAGTCCGCGGCGGACCGCGGACGGAAGGTTCGGCGCAGGCGCCTCCTCGATGACCTTCTGGAACCGTCTCTGCAGCGAGCACTCGCGCTCGAACACGTGCACCACGTTGCCGTGGCGGTCGCCGAGTACCTGCACCTCGACGTGTCGCGCGCGCTCGACCACGCGCTCCAGATAGACGCGCGCGTCACCGAACGCCGCCTGCGCTTCGCGCGACGCCGCCGCGAGCGCATCGCTCAGCTGCGCAGCCTCGTCGACACGACGCATTCCGCGGCCGCCTCCGCCGCCCGCTGCCTTGACCAGGAGCGGGAATCCGATGCGCGCACCGACCTCGGGCAGCGACCTGGGATCGGCGTCCGGATCACTGCCAGGGACGATCGGGATGCCGAGCTTCGCCATGGTGCGGCGCGCGCCCAGCTTGTCGCCCATCGCTTCCATCGAGTCGGGCGAGGGACCGACGAAGGTGATGCCGGCTGCGGCAACCGCGCGCGCGAACGACGCGTTCTCGGCGAGGAAGCCGTAGCCGGGGTGGATGGCCTCCGCGCCGGTCGCGCGGGCGGCCTCGAGGATGCGTGCGACGTTCAGATAGCTTTCGAGCGGCGCCGCCGGTCCGATCGGCACCGCCACGTCGGCGAGTGCGACATGCGGCGACGTACGGTCGACCTCGGAGTAGACGGCGACGCTGCGGATGCCGAGCGCACGACACGCGCGGATCACCCGGACGGCGATCTCGCCGCGATTCGCGATGAGCAGAGTTCGAAACATGGTCGCTACATGCGGTAGACGCCGGTCAGCGTCGCGGGAACGGGACTGTTGGCGGTCGACGCGAGAGCGAGGGCGAGTGCAGCGCGAGATTCGACCGGGTCGAGGATTCCGTCGTCCCACAGCCGCGCGCTCGAATGATACGGGCTGCCTTCGCGCTCGAACTGCTCGCGGATCGGGGTCTTGAAGGTCGTCGCCGCGGGAGTCTCGGCTTCGGAGTCCTCGCCGCGCGCCTGCTGGCGGACGGTCCACAGCGTGCTTGCCGCCTGCTCGCCGCCCATCACCGAGATGCGCGAGTTGGGCCACATGAAGAGGAAGCGCGGCTGATACGCTCGACCGCACATCGCGTAATTGCCCGCCCCGTGCGATGCGCCGATCACCAGCGTGATCTTCGGAACGGCGGCATTGGCGACGGCGTGGACCATCTTGGCGCCGTCCTTCGCGATGCCGCCGTGCTCGTACTGGCGGCCGACCATGAAGCCCGTGATGTTCTGCAGGAAGATCAACGGAATGCGCCGCGTGGTGCAGAGCTCGATGAAGTGCGTCGCCTTCAGGGCGGACTCCGAGAAGAGGACGCCGTTGTTTGCAATGACGCCGACCGTGTAGCCGAACAGCCGTGCGAATCCGGTCACCAGCGTCGGTCCGAAGCGCGGCTTGAACTCCGCGAACAAGGAGCCGTCGAAGAGCCGCGCGATCACCTCGCGGACGTCGTAGGGCTGACGCGTGTCGCGAGGGACGATCCCGTACAGCTCCGCCGGATCGTATGCCGGATCCTCGGGAGCTGCCGCCGGTACGATGGACGGCTCGGCACGCACGCCGAGGTTCTCGAAGATGGCTCGCGTGATCGCGAGCGCGTGCGCGTCGTTGCTCGCGAGGTGGTCTGCGACCCCGGAGATGCGCGTGTGGACATCGCCGCCGCCGAGGTCCTCGGCGGACACGACCTCGCCGGTCGCGGCCTTCACGAGGGGCGGACCACCGAGAAAGATCGTTCCCTGCTTCGCGACGATCACCGCCTCGTCGGACATCGCCGGGACGTACGCGCCACCCGCGGTGCACGAGCCCATCACCACGGCGACCTGCGCGATCCCGGCGGCGGACATGCGCGCCTGGTTGTAGAAGATGCGGCCGAAGTGGTCGCGGTCGGGGAACACCTCCGCCTGCAAGGGCAGGAAGGCTCCGCCGGAATCCACCAGGTAGACGCACGGCAGACGGTTCTCGAACGCGACCTCTTGCGCGCGAAGATGTTTCTTGACGGTCATCGGGAAGTACGTCCCGCCCTTCACCGTCGCGTCGTTCGCCACGATCATCGCCTCTCGCCCTTGGATCCGACCGATCCCGGTCACGATCCCGGCACCGGGCGCGTCGCCGTCGTACATGCCGTGCGCGGCGAGGGCGCCGAGCTCGAGAAACGGGCTCTCGGGGTCGAGCAGGGCGTCGATGCGATCGCGGACGAGAAGCTTGCCGCGCGAGGTGTGACGCTCGCGCGCCTCCTGCGATCCGCCGAGCCTCACCTTCGCGAGCGCCTCCCGCAGCTCGGCTGCAAGTGCACGATGGTGCGCGGCGTTCTCGCGGAAGGCGTCGCTCGTCGTACGGAGCTTGGACGTCAGGCGTTCCACGTCAGACGAACACGCCGCGACGGCTGCGCAGCCCTCGCTCGATCATGCCGCGCATCTCGTCGCGGACCTCCTGAACCTTGGCTTCGATCACGGAATCCTCGTCGCGGGGGTTGCCCGAGAAGTGCATGGGAGGGCCGATCAGAATCCGATACTTGACCGGCAGCGGCAGGACGCCGAGCGGGCCCAGCAGCGGAAACGTCAGCGTGATGGGGAACGCCGGCGTGCCCAGCAGGCGCGCGAGCGGCCGCAGGTTGGCGATCGCGGGCGCTTGGTCCTCGGAGCCGATGACCACCGCCGGTACGACGGGCGTCGCGGTCTCGAGCGCGAGTCGCATGAATCCGAGGCCGAATCGCTGCAGCCGATAGCGCTGCGCGTAGAGCTTGTTGAGCCCGCGCACCCCCTCGGGGAATGCGATCACGGCTTCCTCGCGCTGCAGCAGGTCGACGCAGTTCTTGGGCGTGCCGACCACCGAGCCGATGCGATGGCCGATCGTGCCGACGAACGGCAGCGTCGGCATCCAGTATTCGGCCATGCCGCGCAGCACGCGCGGCGGCTCGGCCTCGAGGATCGACGCACACATCAGCATGGCGGCGTCGAACGGCAGCTGCCCCGCGTGGTTCGCGATCAGCAGCATGCGGCCCGAGGGGAAGTGCTCGATCCCCTCGACCTCGACGCGGAACCAGTAACGGTAGAGCAGGGCGGTGACGAGCGTCGAGCTGCGCAGCGTCGCGGGACTCAGCCCCCACGGGTCGAAGCCGTACTCGTTGAGCTCGGTCGGAATCCGCGCCAGCTTCGCGTCGATCTCGTCGGCGAGCTCGCCCACCACCGCGGGCATCGCGAGCGACAGCGCACGCACCGCGGCGTCGAGCGTCTCCTCGATCAGCCCTTGGTTCGGCTGGCGGTGCGGTGCGGCGGCGCCCGGTGAGCGGGTTAGGCCGCCGCCCGTGCTCGCGCGTCCCGCAATTGCGCGAAGATGTCGTGCAGGCTCCATCGTGGTTCGAATCCCGTCGCCGCGCGGAAGCGACGATCGCTAACGGTGCATGGATACTTGATGAAATCAATCGCGCCCGGCGGGAAGCGATACAGACCGAGACGGAACAGCTCGCGGACCACGGGTCGTGCGACCGCCTCGGGGAACGTGATGGCCTCGCCGCCCGTTTCGCGGATCGCGACGTGCAGCGGCACCGCGCCAGGACCTGCGACGTTGAACACGCCGCGCGTCTGGCACTCGAGCGTGAGCAGCAGCGCGCGGGCGAGGTCCTCTTCGTGGATGAACTGCAGCATGGGGTCGAAGCCCATGAGCATCGGAACGCGCCGCAGGCGGAGATAGCCGCCGATCGAGCTGCGCACCGACGGTCCGACGGTGTTCACCGGGCGGATGATCGACGTGCGGACTTCGGGGTGCTGCCACAGGAACGCCGAGCACAGCGAGTCGACCTCGGCGAGGTCGCGCACCTCCGGATAGTTGCGGCTGACGTTGAGCGGCGCGTCTTCGTCCACGTAGCTCGCATTGTCGGCGAGCGCTCCGTAGACGTACGAGCTCGACAGGACCGTGAGCTGGCGGACGCCGTACTCCGCGCAGTAGTCGAGGAGGTGCTTGGTGCCGAGGACGTTGACCTCGTGCCGTTGCTCGAGGCTCGAGCGGAAGTGGCGCACGAAGGCGAGATGGACGACGGCCTTCGGCCGCTCGTGTCGGAATACGTCCTCGAATTTTCGCTTGAGCAGGTCGACCGCGTAGAGGCGTGCGCGGCTCGCATCCTCGAGCGGTACCGTGACGTCGCGGTCGACGCCGCAGACGTCCCAGCCGGCAGCCGCGAGCCCGGCGACGAGACGCCCCTGACCGCCCGCGATCCCGGTGATGAGCAGCTTCTCCATGCGCGCCATCGGTATAGCGCGCCCGGCGTGCCGACGCGCGTCTCCTGGTCAGGCGACGGTGCGGACGCGGAGAAAACGAACCGCCGCGGGAGCGCGCTTGGCGGCGGCAGCAGCCGTCGGTACGGACGGCGGATCGGCCGGCGCCGGCAGGAACACCCGCACCGATGGGACGGGTCGCGGCTGCTCGGCGGGCGTCGCCCCGGCGTGGGCGGCGCGATGGGCAGCCACCAGCTCGCCGGCCCGCCCGCGCGGATCGGGAGTCATCTCCCACCGGATGCAGTGGGCACGAAGCCGGAGCTTCGGATCGCTCAACGCCCGACGGACCGCGCTGCGCAGGCCTTCGCCGGGATCGCCGCCGATGAAGAGCACCGTGCGGACCAGGCTGCCGATCTCGAACGCCGCCGACGCCTCGGGCAACGAGGCGAGGACGGTGGGAGTCAGCGGCTGCCACGGTGCTTCGATTGCCATCCCAGCTCCACCTTCGCGACGGCGATCGCGGCTCGCGAGTTTCGTGCCACCGCGATCGCCGTCATTTTCGCGCGTCGTTGGCGTTGCCACCGACGCGTTCGCTGACGACCGTCAAAACCTCGACAGGGTGCAGCCTGTCAGGCGCCCTGCTCGAGGGCCGGATTCGGGCGCGGGGGCTTCGCGCTGTAGTCGAAGAAGCCGAGACCCGACTTGCGGCCGAGGTTGCCCGAAAGGAACAGGCGGCGCAGCACCGGCGGCGGCGCGAAGCGCGGCTCGCGGTACTCGTCGTGCAGATTCGACGCCATGTGGAACACGACGTCGAGCCCGATGAAGTCGGCCAGCGCGAACGGACCCATGGGGTGGCCGGCGCCCTGGCACATCGCGACGTCGATGTCGGCGATCGAGCCGGCGCCCGAACGCCACGCGTTGATCGCGTCGAGCAGGTACGGGACGAGCAGCCGGTTGACGATGAAGCCGGTCGAGTCGGGCACCAGGACCGGCGTCTTGCCGAGCTCGGTGACGAGCTTCTTCACCGACGCGATGACCTCCGGCTTGGTGCCGAGCGTGGTCGCGATCTCGACCAGCTTCATCGCCGTCGCCGGGTTGAAGAAGTGCAGGCCGATGAAGCGGTCGGGGCGCTTGGTCTTGACGGCCATCTCGGTGATGCCGAGCGTGGACGTGTTGCTCGCGAAGATCGCGTCCGGACGGCAGATCGACTCGAGCTTGTCGAACGCCGCGTGCTTGGTCGGCAGGTCCTCGACGATCGACTCGACGACGATGTCGGCGTCCTTCAGCGCGGCGAGATCGCTGGTGGTGACCAGGTTGCCGACCGCGGCCTGCTGCGCCTCGGCGGTCATGCGGCCCTTCTCGACCTCCTTCGCGAAGCCCGTCTCGATCTTCTTGCGGACCGCGTCCACGTTGCCCGGAGTCATCTTGACGAGGATGGTCTTGAAGCCCGCGCGCGTCGCGACCTGCGCGATGCCGAGGCCCATCTGTCCGGCACCGAGGATGCCGACGGTACGAATGTCGCTCATGGTTCCCTCCGAAGTCGAAGTGCTGTGAATGGTGGACGCCGGATCAGTCGATGCGGCGCATCTGCTCGAGGAGGTCGTAGCCGGTGATGGCCTTCGACCGCGTGGCCTGCTCGGCCAGGTACGAAGCGGGGACGGTGCCTGCCTGCACGCCTTTCGCGAGATCCATGAGCGCGATCTTGATGGTTGCCTCGTCGATCATGTCGCCGGTCTCGGGATCGGCCATCGAGCCGCCGCCGCGCTGGTGGTACAGATCCGTCACGCGCTTGGCGAATGCGATCTGGCGCTCGTTGGGCGTGTAGCACTCGTTGGCGATCGCGGCCTGCTGCGGATGGATGATCCAGGTTCCGTCCATGCCGAGGTTCGCGGCCCCGACGTTCTTGTCGCGCAGGCCGTCCTCGATCCGTCGCACGCGTTCGGGGTCGTCGTCCTTGCGGTGCAGCTTCAGATACACGCTGTCGATCGCATGCAGGCCGGCGGCCTTGGCGGCGACGACGACGGACTGCTTCGCGTAAAGGAAGTTCAGGTTCTGGCCCTCGACGGCCTCGCGGATGCCGAGCGTCGCGGCGAAGTCGGCGACTCCGAAGACCAGGCCCGCCATGCGGGACGATGCCGTCGCGATCGCGTGGGCGTTCAGGACCCCGCGCGGGGTCTCGATGAGTGCCGAGATCTGCAGCGGGTAGTCCCAGCCCGCCTCACGCTCGAGCGCGTCGAGGAGCCGCGCCGTGTAGAGGACGTCCTCCACGCTCGAGGCCTTGGGCAGGACGATCGCGTGAAAGCGGTTCGGCGCACCGCGCACGATCGCCTCCAGGTCGCCCAGGAAGTGCGGCGACTGGATGGCGTTCGGCCGGACGCTGAGCACCTTCGCGCCGAAATCGAGCGTGTTGAAGGCTTCGACCACGACCGCGCGGCTCTTCGGCCCCTTGAACTCCCAGGGGCAGCCGTCCTCCAGGTCCGCGACGACGGCGTCGACCGGCGATTTCACGGGGTCGGCCGCGTTCTGGTGGAGCTTCGGGTTGTGGCCCGGGTAGGTCATCTCCGTGCGCGGGATGACGAAGCGGCGGCCACCGTCGAGTACGAACATGGATTCCTTCGGATGGGCGAAAACCGACGCCGGCTGGCCGCCGGGTCGAGGCGCGGGACTATAAAAGTCGCTCGGTGCGGCGGTCAAACGCGCCGCCCGTCCGGACTCCCGCAGCCCCGCCGGGCCTGCTAGGACGGGGCCCGTGAAGCGCGAAAAGCCTTGGGTGATGCGCACGTATTCGGGCCACTCCAGCGCCCGGGCGAGCAACGAGCTGTACCGCCTCAATCTGTCGAAGGGGCAGACCGGGCTGTCGGTCGCCTTCGACCTGCCGACGCAGACCGGCTACGACGCCGACGATCCGCTCGCGGTCGGCGAGGTCGGCAAGGTCGGCGTGCCGATCGGTCACATCGGCGACATGGAGCTGCTGTTCGACGGCATCCCGCTCGGCGAGATGAACACGTCGATGACGATCAACGGCACGGCGCCGTGGCTGCTTGCGCTCTACATCGCGACCGCGGAGCGGCAGGGCGTCGACCCGAAGGTCCTGCAGGGGACGACGCAGAACGACATCATCAAGGAGTACCTGTCGCGCGGGACCTACATCTTCCCGCCCGCGCCGAGCATGCGGCTCACCTCCGACGTGATCACGTACACCGTCAAGCACGTGCCGAAGTGGAACCCGACCAACGTCTGCAGCTACCACCTGCAGGAGGCCGGTGCGACGCCGGTGCAGGAGGTCGCCTACGCGCTCGCCGCCGCCGTCGCGATCCTCGACACGGTCCGGGAGACCGGCCGCGTCGACGCGAGCGAGCTCGCGCAGACCGTCGGCCGCATCAGCTTCTTCTTGAACGCCGGCATCCGCTTCATCGAGGAGATCTGCAAGATCCGGGCGTTCGCGCGCCTCTGGGACGAGATCACGCGCGAGCGCTACGGCGTGACCGACGAGAAGCTGCGCCGTTTCCGCTACGGCGTGCAGGTGAACTCGCTCGGCCTCACCGAGGCGCAGCCCGAGAACAACGTGCCGCGCATCGTGCTGGAAGCCCTCGGCGTCACGCTGTCGCGCGACGTGCGCTGTCGTGCTCTCCAGCTGCCGGCGTGGAACGAGGCGCTCGGGCTGCCGCGTCCGTGGGACCAGCAGTGGAGCCTGCGTATCCAGCAGATCCTCGCGTTCGAGACCGACATGCTCGAGTACGAGGACATCTTCGCGGGCAGCCACGTCATCGAGCGCAGGGTCGGCGAGATCGAGACCGCCGCGAAGCAGGAGCTGGAAGAGGTCCTCGCACAGGGCGGCATCGTGCCCGCGATCGACTCGGGCTGGGTCAAGCAACGCCTGGTGCGCTCGCAGTTCGATCGGCTGCGTCGCATCGAGACCGGCGACCAGACCGTGGTCGGACTGAACCGCTTCACCGAGACCGCGCCCTCGCCGCTCGCCACCGAGGGCGCCTCGGCGATCCTGAAGGTCGACGCGGCCGCGGAGCGCGAGCAGATCGAGGCGCTGCGCGCGCACCGCGCACGGCGCAACGAGAAGGACGCGAGCGCGGCGCTCGCAGCACTGCGCGACGTCGCGAGGGCGAGCGACAACGTGATGCCCGCGTCGATCCGCTGCGCGCACGCCGGCGTGACGACCGGCGAGTGGGCCGGTGCGCTGCGCGAGATCTTCGGCAGCTACCGCGCGCCGACCGGCATCGCGGCGTCCACCGCCGGCGGCGCCACCAGCGACGCCGACCCGCGGCTCGCGAAGGTCCGCGAGAGCGTCAAGGCGGCCGCGGGACGCATCGGCCATCCGCTCAAGGTCCTGATCGGCAAGCCCGGCCTCGACGGTCACTCGAACGGCGCGGAGCAGATCGCGGTCGCGTGCTGCGACGCCGGCATGGAGGTCATCTACGGCGGCATCCGTCTCACGCCCGCCGAGATCGTCGCCACCGCGCGCGACGAAGCCGTCGACCTCGTCGGCTTGAGCATCCTCTCGGGATCGCACCTGACGCTCGTCCCGCAGATCCTCGAGGGCCTGCGGGACGAGGGTGCCGACGACATCCCCCTCGTCGTCGGCGGCATCGTCCCGGAAGAAGACGCGGAGGTCCTGCGCAAGCGCGGCGTCGCCCGCGTCTACACGCCCAAGGACTACGACGTGCTCGCGATCATCGAGGACATGGTGAAAGTCGTCGAGAAGCGCGTGGCTTGATCCGCGCCCGATTCGCGCAATCATCCGAAGATCAGAACCCCCGGAGGAACCAAGGGATGTCCCTGTCCAGCGAAGCGGTGGAGGCGGCGCGCGCGTCGAACGAGCGTCTGCGCAAGGCGGTCGACGCGGCCCTCGAGAACGGCCGCACGATCACGAACAAGGGTCGCGACATCGACCAGCACCAGGTGCACAGCGAGCGCCTGGCCTACCTCGCGACCGAGGCGCTGGCCGCCGAGACGCTCGTCACCTATGCCGCGCAAGCGCACGACAACGATCCTTTCGCGGCGGAGTGCGCCACCATCTTCGCCGGGCAGGTGGCGAGCCGCGCCCGGGCGCAGCTCGGCGACTTCCCGGAGGCGTTCGGCGTGCCGGCGAGCCTCGTCGCGGACACCGTCGGCTCGAACGACGCGGCGCGCTTCATCGCGGAAGCCGTCAAGGACGCGCGCATCGAGGCGCTCGGGCGCGAGGTCGTCGCGCGGCGCGGCACCCCGGACTCGTGGCTGGAGTCCGAGGAGGCACGGCTCACGCGTGAGACCGTCCGCGACTTCGCGCGCAGCGAGGTCGCCCCTCTCGCGCAGCACATCCACCTGAACGACGACCTGGTGCCCGAGTCGATCATCGGCAAGATGGCCGAGCTCGGCTTCTTCGGCCTCGCCGTGCCCGAGCAGTACGGCGGGCAGGGCATGGGCAACCTGGCCATGATCGTCACCACCGAGGAGCTCTCGGCGGCGTCGCTGGCGGCGGCGGGTAGCCTGATCACGCGTCCGGAGATCCTCACCAAGGCGCTGCTCGCCGGCGGCAGCGAGGAGCAGAAGAAGCACTGGCTGCCGAAGCTCGCGGCAGGCGAGATCATGGCGGCGATCTCCGTCACCGAGCCCGACACCGGCTCGGACGTCGCGTCGGTCAAAGTCCGCGCGGAGAAGGGCGAGCAGAACGGCAAGGCCGGCTACTTCATCTCCGGAGCGAAGGCGTGGTGCACGTTCGCCGGCCGCGCGAACGTCATCGCGATGCTGACGCGGACCGATCCGGATCTGGCGAAGGGCGCCAAGGGGCTGTCGCTCTTCATCGTGCCGAAGGATTCGTTCCCCGGGCACGAGTTCGTGATGAAGCAGCCTGGTGGCGGCACGATCGAAGGCAAGGCCGATCGCACGCCGGGCTACCGCGGCATGCACTCGTACACGCTGCAGATCGATCGCTACTTCGTGCCGGCGGAGAATCTCGTCGGAGGCGAGGGGAAGGGCTTCTACCTGCAGATGAGCGGCTTCGCCGCCGGCCGCCTGCAGACCGGCGGTCGCGCGTCGGGGCTCGCGCAGGCGGCTCTGGAGGCAGCGGCACAGTACGCGAACGAGCGCTCCCAGTTCGGCCAGCCGATCGGCTCGTACCAGCTCACGCAGTTCAAGCTCGGCCGCATGGCGGTCGAGATCGCGGCGGCGCGCCAGCTCACGTATCATGCGGCGCGCGTGTTCGATCAGGACGAGGGGCGTGCGCTCGAGCCGGCGATGGCGAAGCTGTTCGCCTGCGATGTCGCGGTGCGCACGACGCAGGAGGCACAGCAGCTGCACGGCGGCTGGGGATTCGCGGAAGAATTCCCGATCTGTCGCTACGTCGTCGACGCGCTGGTGCTGCCGATCTTCGAGGGCGTCAAGCCAATCCTCGAGCTCAAGGTGATCGCGCGCTCGCTGCTGGGCTGATGCCGCGAAGCAGTGGGCGCGTGCGTCAAGCGGACGCGCGCGCCCGCTGCCACTCGTCGGGCGTGTACGCGCGCACCGCCAGCGCGTGCACCTGGTGCGGGATCATGTCGCCGACCGCGTCGTAAACCGCGCGGTGCCGGTCGACGCGGGTCATGCCGGCGAAGCGGCTCGCGACCACGACGACGGAGTAGTGTCCTGCGCCACCGCGCGCACCGGCGTGTCCGCGGTGCTTGGCACTGTCGTCCTGCAGCTCGACGACGTCCGCGGCGAGGGCGGCGGTGATCCGGTTTCGCAGCTCGTTCATGCGATCCATGAATCGGTCGGCTAGCACACGGGTCGCGGCAGTCGCGACGCGGGAACGCTAGCTTGCCACCTTCTGGGGCGGCGCATATAAGCCCCGGTGGCATCTCGGCCGCATCAACTGGGACTTTCCGAATGGCACAACTTCACGGTGGACAGATCGTCGCGCGCGCCCTCGCCAAGGAGGGCGTCCAATTCGTGTTCACGCTCTGCGGCGGTCACATCATGTCGATCTACGACGGGTGCATCGACGAGGGCATCCGCGTCATCGACGTGCGGCACGAGCAGACCGCTGCGCATGCCGCCGACGGCTGGGGACGCGTCACCGGCCAGCCCGGTGTGGCGCTCGTCACCGCGGGGCCCGGCTTGACCGACGCGGTCACCGGCGTCGCGACCGCGCACCGCGCGAAGGCACCGATGGTCATCATCGGCGGTCAGGCGCCGCGCGCGTATCAGGACATGGGCGGCCTGCAGGACATGAACCACGTCGAGCTCATGCGACCGATCACCAAGTGGTCGGTCGCGGTGCCCGACTCGCGCCGCCTCGGCGAGTACGTCGCGACCGCGTTCCGCATCGCGACGACCAACGTGCCGGGCCCCGTCTTCCTCGAGATGCCGCTCGACTTCCTGTTCGACAACGTCGACGAGGAGCGCGTCGTCTCGCCGACCAAGTACCGTACGGAGGCGGGCATCGCCGGCGATCCCGAGTACATCGATCGCGCCTTCGAGGTGATCCGTCAGGCGAAGCGTCCGGTGTGTCTGGTCGGCAGCCAGTACTGGTGGTCGCGCCGGCGCGAAGCGTACCTGCCGTTCCTCGAGACCTTCGGCATGCCGACCTTCGTCAACGGCATGGCGCGCGGCTCGATTCCGCCGGGTCATCCGTACGGCATGACCATGGCGCGCAAGGACGCGCTGCGGAAGGCCGACTGCGTGCTGATCTTCGGCACGCCGCTCGACTTCCGCATCGGCTACGGTCGCTCGACGCACATCGCCGAGGACGCGAAGATCATCCAGGTGGACCTCGACGGCGGCGAGATCGGCCGCAATCGCGCGATCGAGGTCGGTCTCATCGGCGACACCGGCCTGATCATGGAGCAGCTCACCAACGTCGCGAAGAAGAGCGGCTACCAGAAGGACCTGCACAAGAGCTGGACCGACGACATCCGCCGCATCGACGGCGAGAAGCGCGCCGCGCACGATCCGGAGATGACGTCGAACGCGTCGCCGGTGAACCCGGTGCGCGCCTGCGCCGAGATCGACGCGGTGCTGAACGAGGACTCGATCGTCATCGGCGACGGCGGCGACTTCGTCGGCACCGCGGCGAACGTGCTCCGCATCCGCAAGCCCGGCCACTGGCTCGATGCGGGTCCGCTCGGCACGCTCGGCGCAGGCCCCGGCTTCGCGATGGCGGCCAAGCTCGCGAAGCCGAAGAGCGACGTCATCATCGTCTACGGCGACGGCTCGTTCGGCCTGAACGGCTTCGAGTTCGAGGCGATGGCGCGCCAGAAGATCAACGTCGTCGGCGTGATCGGCAACGACGCCGCGTGGCAGCAGATCAAGCGCGGGCAGGTCCAGTTCTACGGCCCCGATCGCACGATCGCGTGCTCGCTCGACTTCACGCCGTACGAGAAGGTCGGTGAGGCGCTCGGCTGCCACGGCGAGTACTGCGAGCGGCCCGAGGAGGTCCGGCCGGCGCTCGAGCGTGCGCTCAAGGCCGACAAGCCGGCGATCGTGAACATCAAGATCGGAACCAGCGAGTTCCGCAAGGACGCGATCTCGGTGTGAGCGCACGCGAGCGCACCGCCGGCGTGGTCGTCATCGGCAACGAGATCCTTTCGGGGAAGGTCGCCGACACGAACTCGCCGTTTCTCGCGGCGGAGCTGCGCAAGCTGGGTGTCGCTCTGCGGCGCATCGAGACCATTCCGGACGAGCTCGACGACATCGGCGCGACCGTGCGCCGCTTCCACGAGAGCTTCGACTACGTCTTCACTTCGGGGGGCGTCGGACCCACGCACGACGACGTGACGATCGAGGGCATCGCGCTCGGGATGGGGCGCAAGGTCATTCGCCATCCCGATCTGGAGGCGGGCATCCGGACGTTCGTGCAGGGCGAGCTCAACGCGGCGCACCTGAAGATGGCCGAGGTGCCCGAGGGCGCGGAGCTGCTGCCGGACGAGAACCTTCGCTTCCCGACGATCCGGCTCGAGAACGTCTACATCCTGCCGGGGATTCCGGAGATCCTCCGCAAGAAGTTCGCCGCGATCCGTTCGCTGTTCGCGACCGAGCCCTATCACCTGCGGATCATCTACACGAGCTACAGCGAGAGCATGATCGCCGAGTCGCTGAACCAGACGGTGAGCGAGTTCCCGGAGCTGCTCCTCGGCAGCTATCCGAAGATGGGCGACCCCGAGTACCTGGTGAAGCTGACGATGGAGTCGAAGGACGACGCGTACGTGCAGCGTGCCTTCGACCGGCTCCTGTTCCTGCTGCCTGCCGGATCGGTCGTGCGCACGGAATGATCCCGCTCCGCCGTCGGCGCGGCCGGCGTCAAGGAAGACGGGCGGGAAGTGGAGGTGCTGTGATGGGTGGAAGGACGAAGGCCGGGTCGGCGCGCGTGCGGCGCTGGATCGTGTGTGCGCTGCTCGCGACGGTCGTCACGTCGGCGCGGCCGGCACGGGCGGAGGAAGGCTTCTTCGAGAAGGCCGGCATCGGTCTCGGCACGGCGCTGGTGAACGTCCTGTACATTCCCGCGAAATTCACCTACGCGACGGTCGGTGGGCTGATCGGCGGCTTCGCCTGGGTGCTGAGCCTGGGGGATACCGACACGGCGATGGGCGTCTGGGAGCCGACCATGGGCGGCAGCTACATCGTCACCCCCAACATGCTGCGCGGCAAGGAGCCGCTCGAGTTCACCGGGTCGACCACGACCGCGAGCAGTACCCGCGAGGATGAGGTCGTCGAGGAAGACATCACCATCAAGGAATACGACACGAGCTCGCCGAACTGACGGGCTTTCGGGAGGGGTCGCATGCGCAACGTCATCATCGTTCTCGTCCTCGTCGCGGCCGCCGCCGGCGCGTGGATCTTCTTCAAGGCGCGCGGGGTGCACCAGGCTGCGGTGAAGTGGGAAGGTCAGGTTCCGGAGATCACGTCCGAGGACATCAAGAAGGACAAGGACGTCGTCAACGTGAAGCTGACCTCGCGCATCGACGCTCCCATCGACGACGTGTTCGCGGCTTTCCAGAGCCCGGAGCGGAGCCAGGGGCTCGTCGAGGAGATCAAGGTCGCGAAGGTGCTGTCGGGGGACGACAAGAAGAAGACGGTCGAGTTCCACATCACGACCCTCGGTCAGCTTCAGGTGCTGACCGTCGACCTGACGTACCAGAAGGACAAGAACCAGATTGGCATCAAGACCGTCGAGGGCGTGATCGACATCGACGGTGCCTACGCCCTGAGCCCTTCGCCGGACGGCAAGAAGACGCTGGTCACGTACACGGCGGTGCAGAAGAACAAGCTGCCGCTGCCGGTCCCCGAGTCGGTCGAGCGCAGCGCGATCAAGGAGCAGTTCGCGAACCTGATGCGCGCGATCAAGAAGGATCTGCAGCAGCAGGGCAAGTCCACGGCTGACGCGAGCGAGCTCCGTCTCGCGGCCTGAGGCCGCGCTCCGGCAGCGCGGCGATTCGATGCCGGAGCGGAAGAAGGGCCGTGCTGCCGAGGTCGGGTGGCGCTTCGCCGGAGCGGTCTCGTCTCCGGAGGGGCGGCCACCGGACCTCCAGCTGCCGGAGGTGGCCTTCGCCGGGCGGTCCAACGTCGGCAAGTCGACGCTGATCAACCGGCTGACGAAGAGCCCGGGACTCGCCCGCACCAGCTCGACCCCCGGGCGTACGCAGCAGATCAACTTCTTCGTGCTTCCGGACAAGCTGGTCTTCGCCGACCTTCCCGGCTACGGCTTCGCCAAGGTTCCGGAGCGCATCCGTGCCGTCTGGAAGCCGCTCCTGGAGAAGTACCTCGAGAGCCGCGACACCTTGCGCGGCATCGTGGTGATCATCGACGCGCGTCGCGGTCTCGGCGACGAGGACCAGATGCTGCTCGACTTTGCCGAACGCTGCGGTCGGGCGACGATCCTGGTTGCGAACAAGGTCGACAAGCTCCGGCAGGCGGAGCGTGCGCGCCTGCAGCGAGAGATGACGGGCCGCGCCATGGAATTCGTCGCATTCTCGGCGACGACGGGCGAGGGCGAGCGCGAGCTGTGGAAGCGATTGACCGCGCTCGCGGTCGTTCGCTAGCGTCCGCGCGTGCCGAAGCCGACCAAGCAGCGGGCCGCGTCGATCCGCAGCGCAGCCCCCGCAGCGCCCGCGCGGCACGCCGACGCCGCGATCGCGGTGTTCGACTCCGGCATCGGCGGTCTGACCGTCTTCAAGGAGCTCGCCCGCCGGCTGCCGCGCGAGCACCTGCTCTACCTCGGCGACACCGCGCGCCTGCCGTACGGCACGAAGTCGCCGGAGAACGTGCGCGGCTGCGCGGTGGAGATCGGTGACTTCTTCGCCGACCGCGGCGTCAAGCTCATGGTGGTCGCGTGCAACACCATGTCGGCGATCGCTCTCGACGCCATGCGCAGCCGTTACGACGTGCCGGTGGTCGGCGTGATCACACCCGGCGCACGGGCGGCGGTGGCGGCGACGCAGCGCGGCCGCATCGGTGTGATCGGCACCGAAGCCACCGTCGCGAGCGGTGCGTACGAGCGCGAGATCCGACGGCTCGCGCCGAATGCCGAGATCTTCGCGCGGGCGTGCCCGCTGTTCGTGCCGCTCGCCGAGGAGGGCTGGCTCGACAACGACGTCGCGCGGCGCGCGGTCGGCATCTACCTCGGAAGTCTCAAGAAGAGCGGCATCGACGCACTCATCCTCGGTTGTACCCACTACCCGCTGCTCGAGCCCGCGATCGCCGACTTTCTCGGACCGGGGGTCCGGATCGTCGATTCCGCGAAGGAGACGGCGGGCGAGGTCCGGCGCCTCTTGCAGGAGCGCCGGCTGCTGCGGACGCGTGGGCGCGGTACCGCGAGCTTCTTCGTCACCGACGGGGTGCAGCGCTTTCTGCAGGTGGGGGAACGCTTCTACGGGGCGAGCGTCGCTTCCGCGGTACGCGTCGTCCTGCGTGGTGACGGCCGAGCCGAACGACCGGCGCGTCTCCGCCGGCGGGCCTGACGGCGGTCCCTGCTTTGTGCTGGCCGCACCTTTGCGGTACCGTGCGACGTTTGTCGTCTGAGCAGCGCGCGGACCGGCGGGATCAGCCGGGACTCCGTGTGCGCACCCCGCGGAGAGCGATCTGAGCCATGTTGGGCGCACTCGTCAAGAAAGTCATCGGAACCAAGAACGACCGTGAGCTGAAGCGGCTCTGGCCCCTCGTCGACGAGATCAACTCTCTCGAGGAGGAGGTCGCGAAGCTCAGCGATGCGGAGCTGCGCGCCCGCACGGCGTCCTTCAAGGAGCGCCTCGACCAGGGCGCCACGCTCGACGACATCCTCTGCGAGGTGTTCGCGACCGGACGTGAAGCCTCGAAGCGCGCGCTCGGCATGCGGCCCTTCGACGTGCAGCTGCTCGGCGGCATCGCGCTGCATCGCGGCAACATCGCCGAGATGAAGACCGGCGAGGGCAAGACGCTGGTCGCGACGATGCCGGTCTACCTGAACGCGCTTTCCGGCAAGGGCGTGCACGTCGTCACGGTCAACGACTACCTCGCGCGCCGCGACGCCGAGTGGATGGGGCGGCTGTACAACTTCCTCGGCCTCGAGGTCGGGGTCGTCCTCCATGGCATCGACGACGCGGTCCGCAAGGCCGCCTATCGCGCCGACATCACCTACGGGCAGAACAACGAGTTCGGCTTCGACTACCTGCGCGACAACATGAAGTTCTCGCTCGAGGACTACGTCCAGCGCGAGCTCAACTTCGCGATCGTCGACGAGGTCGACTCGATCCTGGTCGACGAGGCGCGCACGCCGCTGATCATCTCCGGACCGGCCGAGGAGTCCACCGAAAAGTACGCGATCATCGACCGCATCATCCCGAAGCTGAAGCGCGGCCGGAAGGTCGAGAAGGGCGAGCCGGAAGAGGGCGACTACGCGGTCGACGAGAAGATGAAGAGCGCGATTCTCACCGAGCAGGGCATCGCCCGCTGCGAGGAGCTGCTCGGTATCGACAACCTCTACGACCCGGGCCACATCGACACGTTGCACCACGTGAACCAGGCGCTGCGCGCGCACGCGCTCTTCGAGCGCGACGTCGACTACGTCGTCAACGATGGCGAGGTCGTCATCGTCGACGAGTTCACCGGCCGCATGATGCCGGGACGCCGCTGGTCGGACGGACTGCACCAGGCGGTCGAGGCCAAGGAAGGGGTCAAGGTCGAGCGCGAGAACCAAACGCTCGCGACGATCACCTTCCAGAACTACTTCCGCATGTACAGCAAGCTCGCCGGCATGACGGGCACCGCGGACACCGAAGCGGTCGAGTTCAAGAAGATCTACAACCTCGACGTCCTGGTCATGCCGACGCACCGCAAGATGGTCCGCATCGACTACCCGGACGTGGTCTACAAGACCGAGCGCGAGAAGTTCGATGCGGTGGTCGACGAGATCGAGGAGTGCCACCAAAAGGGCCAGCCGGTTCTCGTCGGCACGATCTCGATCGAGAAGTCCGAGCGACTGTCGGGGATGCTGAAGCGCCGCGGTGTGCGCCACCACGTGCTGAACGCGAAGCATCACGAGCGCGAAGCCGAGATCGTCGCGCAGGCGGGCCGCTACGAGTCGGTGACGATCTCGACCAACATGGCGGGGCGCGGCACGGACATCATCCTCGGCGGCAACCCCGAGTTCCTCGCCGTTGCCGAGGCGGGCACGCGCGATCCGGAGAATCCCGAGTTCCAAGCGGCGCTCGCGAAGTACACCACCACCTGCGCCGAGGAGCGCGAGAAGGTGCTCGAAGCGGGCGGCCTGCACATCCTCGGCACCGAGCGTCACGAGTCGCGCCGCATCGACAACCAGCTGCGCGGTCGTGCCGGCCGCCAAGGCGATCCCGGCTCGTCGCGATTCTTCCTGTCGCTCGAGGACGACTTGCTGCGCATCTTCGGCGCCGAGCGCATTCAAGGCCTCATGACGCGCCTCGGAATGGAAGAGGGCGAGCCGATCGAGCACAAGATGATCTCGCGCGCGATCGCCAACGCCCAGGCGAAGGTCGAAGGGCACAACTTCGACATCCGCAAGCATCTGCTCGAGTACGACGACGTGATGAACAAGCAGCGCGAGGTGATCTATCACCGGCGCCGCGAGACGCTCGCCGGCGAGAACCTGAAGGAAGAGGTCCTCGAGATGATCGACGACCTGTCGGCGAACGTCGCGCAGGCGGCGGTCGATGGCGCGTTGTCGTCGGGCGAGTGGGACTGGGATGCCGTCCACAACGCGATCGTCGACCGCTTCGGCGTGCGCTTCGAGCTCTCGGAGGACGATCGCACGAACCTGACGACCGAGAAGCTCGAGGCGATTCTCTCGGAGAACATCCGCGCGCTGTACGACGCGCGCGAGGAGGGCTTCACCGAGCCGGTGATGCGCCACCTCGAGAAGGTCATCCTCCTGCAGACCATCGACCAGCAGTGGAAGGATCACCTGCTGACGATGGATCGCCTGAAGGAAGGCGTCGGGCTTCGCGGTTACGCCCAGCAGAATCCGCTGCAGGCCTACCAGAAGGAAGGCTTCACGCTGTTCGGCGACATGATCGAGCGCATCGAGGCCGAGGCCGTCAAGAAGCTGCTCACGGTGCAGCTCGTGCGCGAGGAGGACATCGAGCGCATCGAGGAGCAGCGCCGTCCGCAGCCGATGACTCTGAGCCACGGCGCCGTGGTGGAAGCGGCACCCGCGCAGAACAAGGCGGTCACACCGGAAGGGGACAAGCTCGGTCGCAACGACCCGTGTCCCTGCGGGAGCGGCAAGAAGTACAAGCGCTGCCACGGCAAGTGAGCCGGAGCGCGGGACGCCGGCGCCGCTCGCGCTCCTGGCGTCCGTCTCGGCGCGTCCCGCGCGCGAGTGCGACGCGGGACGCGACCGAACGAAATTTGATCTTACTTCTTGGCCGTCCCCAGCACGCCGTCCTTGAACACCTTGGCGACGGTGAAGCCGACCTTGCGCCGCGCCGGGATCTTGATCGCCTCACCGGTCTGCGGGTTGCGTCCCATGCGGGCCTTCATCTTGCGGAGGCGCAGGATGCCGAGCCCTGGGATCTTGACGGACTCCCCCTTCTTGATCGTCTTGCCGGCCGTCTCGACCAGCGCGACCAGAACCTGATCCGCCTGCTTCTTCGTGATGTCTGCCGACGCGGCGAGCTTCTCGAGCAGTTCCGACTTCGTCATTGGCACCCCCTCCACGACAAGAATTGAAGACTCAAACGACTCAACGTGAGGCGTTGCGTCTTAGGAGAGAGACCCTTGTGTGTCAAGGAGAATCGAGGCCGCACACGCAGAAAACTCGCGCCCAGCGCGGGTTCGGGCGATGTCGGTGCTCGGAACTCCTCTAGGGATGCACCTCGCGCGCGCCTTCGACGATCTCGATCTCGTGCTCGAACAGCACCAGCTTCTCGCCGCAATCGAAATCGACGGTGATGAGACGACGACCGATGTTCTCGCGCGTCGAGCGCACGGTTCCTTCCGCTGCGCGATTGACGATGCCGCGTCGGTGCGTGATCGCCCGCGTTGCTCGGCAACGCAGGCCCGGGACGAATGACGGGTCCATGGCAGCTGCCTCCTTCGCGCTCGAGCAAAAGCACGCGCCGTGCCTGGACGCGCCAACCGGTGACGTTCGCGATGGTGCGTGGGATCGGTGGTCGAGCGGTGGTGCCGGTTCCGTCACCGGGTCTCGAAATCGGACGCGGTCGTCTCGCCGGCGGACGAATGACGGCATGTTCATCCGCGCGCCGGAACGCGATCGTCGAGCGTGCGGGACCGCGCAAGGGGAGCGCAGAAGCGCGCATTTTCGGCAAGCCCTGCGCAAGGAGTGTGCAAAGTGAGCAACGATCGAGGAGCGCCACCGTGGGTTCGGGGGGTGATCGAGGGCTTCTACGGCAAGCCGTTCTCGCACCAGGAGAGAATCGAGCTGCTGCGCTTTCTCGGCCGGCACGGCTTCGACTGCTACGTCTACGCCCCCAAGGACGACCCTCGGCATCGCGAGCACTGGCGAGATCCGTACGCCGCGGACGAGCTGTCCCGCTTCCGCGAGCTCGCAGGGGAGGCCGAGCGTCACGGCATCCGCTTCCTGTACGCGCTCGCGCCCGGGCTCACCTACGACGCGTCGCAACCGGACGATTTCGTTCTTCTCGAAGCCAAGATCCGAGCGGTGATCGAAGCGGGGGCGCGCGGCATCGCGTTGCTGTTCGACGATCTGACCGGCGACTCCACGACCCTCGATCCGCAGCTGCAGGCGAGCGTGATCCGGCGGGTGTACGACCTCGTGACCGCGATCGACGACCGGCTCGCGTTCTGGTTCATCGGCAACTTCTACTGCGGCGACGCTGCCGAGATCCGCGGCGAGGGCGGCTTCTGGCGCGCGCTCTACGGGCGGTCCGCGCTCGAGTACTTCGCTGCGTACGCGCAGCACGTGCCGGCGTCGGTGCCCATGCTGTGGACCGGGCCCGCCGTGTTCTCGGCACGTGTCACCGAGGGCGACATGAAGGAGATCTGCGCCATGGTCGGGCGGCCGGTGATCCTGTGGGACAACTTCCCGGTGAACGACACGCTCCGTGATCAGCTCTTCGTGGGGCCGTACGTCGGTCGCGATCCGGGCATCGCGGGCGTGTTGCACGGCGTCGTCCTGAACCTCATGTCGCAGGCGGCGGCGAACCAGATCCCGCTCGCGACCGCCGCGGAGTTTTTATCCGACGGCGAGCGTTACGATCCCGAGCGTGCGCTCGAGCGCGCGATCGAGGCGGCGAGTCCGTCGCCGGGCGCGGCTCGGCACCTGGCGACGTTCGTCGCCCAGCACCGCGGTCACCCGGTTCTCGCCGGCAGCGATACGGCGCAGGAGCTGGCCGCGCTGACCACGGCGGCGTTCGCTGCGGACGACCTCGACCCGCAGAGGGTTGCGGCGCTGCGCTTCCATCTCGAGCAGCTGCGCGACAACGAAGCCCACCTGACGGCGGCATTCACGGATGCGCCGCTGCTCGCCGAGATCGCGCCGTGGAGCCGTCAGATGGGACGTCTCGCGCGTGCGGCGCTGGCAGGGCTCGACGTGCTGGCCGGAGATGCGTCGCGCGATGGATTCGTATCGCTGCGTGACGAGTCGCGCGCCGCCGATCACCTGGTCGCGGCAACACGCCTGCCGGGCGCGCTGCAGCCCTTCGTTGCCGGCGCCGGTGAGACGGTCGATCGTTTCGCCGAGCTCTTCGCCGCCATCGAGTCGCGGCTCGAGCCGGCCCGTCGCTGGTGACGCCTCACGAGGAACCGGCGCCGCTCTGCTCGAGCGCGGCGACGTAGGCGCGAATGCGCGCCGCGTTCACCCCCATGTCGCCCTTGCCGTCGCGGGACTTGGAGCGCACGTCGACGATGCTGCCGGCGCCGTCTGGTCGGACGCGGATCACGATGTCGTCCTGGAAGCCGAACACCTTCGACTCGGAGACCGCTTCGATGGTGCCCTTCGCCCCGTCGACCTGGGTGATCGTCCACGTCGGCATGTCGGCCGCGACGCGCTCCGCACGCTGCAGGGCTTGATCGGCCGGTGCCGCGATACGCGCGGCGTGGAGGTCCGCGCAGCAGGCGCGCTGGGACTCCGCGAACTCCGCCGGGTACGCGAGGTCGCGCCCCGCATTGGCCGGCAGGGTCGCGGCGAAGACGAACGTCGGCGGATCGGCGAGGTTGGTGGTGAAGTCGTTGATCCGCGGTGCGCCGCCCGCGCCGAATGCGGTCAGGAGGAAGATCGCGCCGGCGAGCAGCGCGATCGAGCGG
Source organism: Candidatus Binatia bacterium (assembly GCA_019749875.1). Lineage (GTDB taxonomy): Bacteria > Desulfobacterota > Binatia > UBA12015 > UBA12015 > VGTK01. The sequence continues at coordinate 44,973 of JAIEPK010000020.1, forward strand.
CCGACGCCGAAGCCGCGGCCGCGCGCCGAGGCGATCAGCGCGCTCAAGCCCGTGACCACCGCGACCAGGCCGCCCAGGGCGAACAGGGCAAAGGCGACGAGCGCCGGCACTACGCGCAGCCAGCCGAGCACCGGGCCGAGGATCACGGCGGTTCCGGCGAGCATTCCGAGGAC